>JAHBWT010000017.1 GCA_019636815.1 Nitrospira sp. | reverse complement strand
GGTCGCCAGATCGTCAGTCATTGGGAGGATTGGCTCACCCGGCTGCCTCTCGTTCGCGGAATTTATTCCACCCTGAAGTCCATGATGGATATTCTTTCTTTTTCGGAGCGAGGGTCGTATCGCCGTGTTGTCTTGATCCAATTTCCAAAGAACGGTCATTATTGCTTCGCATTCGTGACTGGGATGACGAAGGGCGAGACCACGGCATTGGGTCAAGATGCGTTGATCCATGTTTATGTACCGACTTCGCCTAATCCGACGTCAGGTTATTTCTTGCTCGTGCCGGAACAGGACGTGACGTCCGTTGATATCAGTATCGAGGAAGCGATGAAACTGATCGTCTCGGGTGGTCTGTATACGCCCTCCGGTACACTAACATCGGCTTTAAATTCCGACACGAAGTGGGGTCAAATTAAACAGCCGGATGCCGGCGTGCCGATCGGATAATTGAGTGTCGTAACGCTTTCGCCAAGACAGTCTCATTTCCGGAGTTTGACATGAAGCAAGCAACAAATCACCAGAAGCCTTCCTCACCTATTCCCGGCCTCGGGGTCATTGTGATGGCTGCCGGCCTGGGCAAGCGGATGAACTCCAACCAAACGAAGGTTCTGCATCACGTCGCGGGGCAGGCGATGGTACTCTACGCGGTCGATGTGGCTTTGCGACTGGCGGGTCATCGCATTGCCGTAGTGGTTGGGCATCAGGCGGACCGGGTCCGGCAGGTCATCGAAGCGGGTGTCGCAGGGAGACCGGGAGCTGAGTCTTTGAGTATTGTCGAACAGGCGGAGCAGCTCGGGACCGGCCATGCCGTGATGCAAAGCCGTTCCGTATTTGTCGCCGAGGAAGCGGCAAGGCCGACACAGTATCTCATCCTTAACGGCGATACTCCGTTGTTGAGGGAGCAGACCGTGCGCGAGCTCTTGTGGGTTCATCAGTCACAGAGTGCGACGGTCACCATCCTGACCGCGAAACTTGACGATCCCCGTGGGTACGGTCGCGTTATTCGTCCGGAGGCCAGCGGCGTTTGCGGTGATGTCGCTTCCTCCGATGTGCTCAAGATCGTCGAAGATCGGGATGCGACACCAGCGGAACGAGCGACGAAGGAAATTAACGTGGGTACGTACGTCGTATCCGGAGACTTTCTCTTCGCTGCCTTGGATAAGCTGAAGCCCGATAATGCGCAGGGTGAATTCTACTTGACCGATATCGTGCGGATGGCCGTGGCGCAAGGCCGGCGTGTCGACGCGGTGACCCTTCAAGACCCGGATGAAGGATTGGGGGTCAACACGCGACGCCAATTGGCGGCTGCCGAACGGGTTGTCCGGCAGCAGATCAGAGAACGCTGGCTTGATGCCGGAGTCACGATGCGAGATCCCGACTCAGTGTGGCTTGATGCCGGAGTGACGATTGGGAAAGACACAGTGCTCTATCCGAACGTGATCCTTGAAGGAAGAACGGCGATTGGGGCGGGAACCACCATTCGTTCCGGCGTCCGCATTTCGGATTGTGTCATCGGCAATCGGGTCGAAATTCTGGATTCGTCTGTTCTGTGTGAGTCCCAAGTCGACGATGACGCCCATCTCGGGCCATTCGTGCATCTTCGCCCGGGTGTCGTGGTAAGGCGGAAAGCGAAGGTCGGCAATTTCGTCGAGATGAAAAAAACTGAATTAGGGGAAGGAGCAAAGGCCAACCACCTGAGCTATTTGGGTGATGCCACGATCGGAGAGGGTGTTAATATCGGGGCCGGCACCATTACCTGCAATTATGATGGTGTCCGCAAGCATCAAACGGTGATCGGCAAGAACGTATTTCTGGGTAGTGACACCCAGCTGATCGCACCCGTCATGGTTGGAGATGGATCAGTGGTGGCGGCGGGAACGACGGTCACCCAGGACGTACCGCCTGATTCCTTGGCGATCGCCCGTGTTGCGCAGATGAATCGAGTCGGATGGGTGGCCAAACGGCGCGCCGTGCTGGCTATCGGTACACCCAATGAAAAGCCTGCACGGGTCGACGAGAGTTCGAAGACGACAGCCAAGAGAGCGTTACACCGGACGAAGAAGGGACGCGCGAAGTCAGCGAAAAGGTGAGCACGACGGCTGGGTGTCCGTCCGTTCGCCTATCCGTTCAATCTGCTCTCGGAGATAAAAGCCATGTGTGGAATTATCGGATATGTCGGTAATCAGGAGGCTGTGCCGATCCTTATCGGAGGTCTGGCGAAGTTGGAATACCGCGGGTACGATTCATCGGGCGTCGCCGTTCTGCAGGGCGAGAAGATTGCCGTCAGGCGGAGTGTGGGGAAGCTGATTAATCTTCAAAACTCGCTCAAGGCCAACGAGCTGAAAGGAACGGTCGGTATCGGTCACACGCGTTGGGCGACGCATGGAAAGCCTTCGGAACAGAATGCCCATCCCCATCGGTCCAAAGGTTGCGTGTTGGTTCACAATGGAATTATTGAAAACTATCAGCAGCTGAAACAACAGCTGGGAAAAGACGGATACAAGTTCGAGTCGGAAACGGATACCGAAGTCGTGGCGCATCTGATCGATAAGTATCTTCAGCGAGGAAGCCCACTGGCCGAGGCTGTTCGATTGGCCACGAAAGATGTACGAGGGAGTTACGCGCTGGCCGTCATTTCGGAACGGGAACCCGGCACATTGATCGCTGCACGATCGGGTTGTCCCTTAGTGGTCGGTCGAACTCAAGACGCCTCATATGTTGCGTCGGATGTCATGGCGATGCTCACGCACACAAGAGAAGTGACCTATCTTGAAGAGGGAGACGTTGCGGTTGTGACCCAGCATGGGGTGGACCTCACCGACGCCGAGGGGTATGCAGTTTCGCGCAAGTCGTCCACCATCACGTGGGATGCGTCGGCAGTGGAGAAGAGCGGCTATCCCCACTTCATGCTGAAAGAAATACACGAACAACCTCAGACGATCCTCGATACGATGCGCGGCCGGTATTCCTATGAGACCGGTGAAGCTGATCTGCCCGATATCGGCCTGACTCCAGCTGAGTTCGCGACGATGGAACGGATCTGGATCGTCGCCTGCGGGACGTCCTGGCATGCGGGGCAGGTGGGCAAGTATTTGTTCGAAGAAATGGTCCGCACTCCCGTGCAGGTGGACATCGGCAGCGAGTTTCGGTATCGCGATCCGCTTGTCGGGAAGAACGATTTGTTCATCACGATCTCTCAATCCGGTGAGACCGCCGACACGTTGGCCGCCGCGCGGGAGGCGAAGGGGAAGGGTGCGCGCGTCGTCTCCATTGTCAACGTCGTGGGGAGCACATTGGCGCGTGAATCGGACGGAGTGCTGTACACTCATTGTGGCCCTGAAATCGGCGTTGCCTCGACCAAAGCCTTCACGGCGCAACTGACCGCACTCTATTTATTGGTCTTGCATTTTGCGCGAGTTCGTAATGTGATGAAAGAGGCTGACGGCAAGGCCTGGCTGGACCGGTTGGTCCGTCTCCCGGTATTGGTGGAGAGTGTGCTGCAGCGAGAGGCTGAAATCGTGGCGATTGCCAAGCGTTATTACAAGAAGCGGAACTTTCTGTTCTTGGGGCGCGGTATCAATTATCCCATTGCGCTGGAAGGGTCGCTGAAGCTGAAGGAAATCTCCTATATTCATGCGGAAGGCTATGCGGCGGGCGAAATGAAGCATGGGCCAATCGCGCTGATCGACAGAGACATGCCGGTGGTGGTGTTGGCGCCTCGGGATCGGCTCTACGACAAAACGGTCAGTAATCTGATGGAAGTGAAAGCGCGCCGTGCTCCGGTGATCGCGCTTGTGGCCGAAGGCGAGCGAGAACTCGGCAAGATCGCGGATGCGGTGTTCACCGTTCCAGACACCCATGCATTGATTTCTCCGATTCTGTTTACGATTCCGCTTCAGCTCTTGGCCTATCATATCGCGGTGCTTCGAGGAGCGGACGTGGATCAACCGCGGAACCTCGCGAAAAGCGTCACTGTCGAATAGGAGCCAGCGGGCTTGCGAAGGGGTGGCGATGGAAATCACACAACAAGATGTTGAGAAGGTGGCGCAGTTGGCACGATTGGCCGTGACGACGTCTGAGAAGGGCGCGTTTGCCAAACAATTGAGTCAGATTCTTACGCACGTCGACAGGTTGAATCAGTATGATACGACGGAGGTCGAGCCGACCACGACCGTCATGGGTCAAGTGAATGTCTTTCGCGACGATGTTATACGCCCGTCACTGCCTTCGGATAAGGCTCTGGCGAACGCGCCGGAGCGCGAAGCAGACGGGTTCGTTGTACCTAAAATTTTAGAGGAGCGTTAACCGTCAAACGATTGTCTTCTGAATGGAAGCCTGCGAAAGCTGAGCGAAGTTTGGCGAATGACGAAAAGTATCGATGTTCCGACAAATGCTACGTTCGAAAATTCACCGCGCAACTGTTACGGGCGCCCATCTGGAGTACGAGGGAAGCTTGACGATCGATCAAGACCTGATGGAGGCGGCCGGCATTCTTCCATACGAAGCCATTATCTGTTCAAATTTGAATAACGGAGAACGCTTTATGACCTATGCGATCAACGGCTCTCGAGGGAAGGGAGAGATCATTCTGAACGGACCGACGGCGCGGAAAGCAGCGGTTGGAGACCAAATCATCATCTTCTGTTACGAGTATTACGGAGAAGAAGAGATCAAGAAGCACGCACCGAGGATCGTCCGAGTAGATGGAAAAAACCGGATCGTGACAGTGAATTGACAGACCGGACCGAGCAAGGCGGTTGATCGTTCATTTTGCCCACGCTCACCGCATGTGTCGAGAGCGAGCCATCCATGTCCCTTCATAATCTAACCCTCATCGGGCTTCAGCAAAAATTTACGGCGGGAGAAGCCACGGCGATGGAGATCGTGCGGGCGTATTCTCTTCGCATCGGCCAGGTGGAGCCGAAGGTGAGGGCCTTCGTCACTCAAGCAAGGGAAGCAGCGTGTGAACAAGCTGAGGTCTTGGATCGAAAACTCAAGCGCTGGAGAAGGACCATGCCGCTCAGCGGGATGCCTCTGGCCGTCAAGGACAACATTTGCACGGACGGAGTGCCCACGACGTGCAGCTCTCGTATGTTGCAGAATTTTGTGCCGCCCTACGATGCCTCGGTCATCGGCAAGTTACGAGCGCAGGACTACATTTTGTTGGGCAAGACGAACTTAGACGAGTTCGCGATGGGATCCTCGACGGAAAACTCCGCGTTCGGTCCCAGCCGGAATCCGTGGAATCTGCGGTGCGTGCCGGGCGGATCAAGCGGAGGATCAGCGGCCGCGGTTGCGGCGGAGGAATGCGTTGCCGCCCTTGGTTCAGATACAGGGGGGTCCATCAGGCAGCCCGCGGCTTTCTGCGGGGTCGTGGGATTGAAACCAACCTATGGGCGGGTGTCTCGATATGGTCTGGTGGCGTTTGCCTCCTCGTTGGATCAAATCGGGCCGATCACGAGGAACGTATCCGATGCGGCATTTCTGCTCGGGGCCATCGCGGGGCATGATCCACTGGATTCTACGTCGATCGATCGGCCTGTGCCGGATTATATGAAGGCGCTGCAGAAGAAGGACCTCAAACGCTTGAGAGTCGGCGTGCCGGTGGAGTTTTTCACCGAAGGGCTTGATCCGGAGGTAGACCATGCGATCCGGTCTGCGATTGAGGAGTTGAGGCACCTTGGTGCTGAAGTGAAGGAGATTCGGTTACCGAGGACTGACGCTGCCGTGGCGGTCTACTACGTGATTGCGACGGCTGAAGCCAGCTCGAATCTTGCCCGTTTCGACGGGGTGAAATTCGGGTTTCGCGCGAAGGAAACCAAAGACCTGCTCGATTTGTATATCAAGACGAGGCAGGAGGGGTTTGGACCGGAGGTGAAGCGTCGGATCATGCTGGGGACATACGTGCTCAGCGCCGGGTATTACGATGCGTACTATGGGAAGGCCCAAGCCGTACGAACGTTAGTCTGTCAGGATTTTGAAGCCGCTTTCAAAGAAGTCGATGTCATCGTCACTCCGACGACACCGACGCCGGCGTTCAAGCTCGGAGAAAAGAGCGAAGATCCATTGCAGATGTATTTGTCCGATATTTTTACGATTTCAGTCAATCTGGCGGGACTGCCGGCGATCTCGCTGCCCTGCGGGTTCAGTAAAGCAGGCCTACCGATCGGATTGCAGTTGATCGGGCGGGCGTTCGAGGAAGAAACCGTGCTGCGGGCTGCGCATGCCTATGAGCAGTCAACGCAATGGCATCAGAAAAAGCCCATGATACGGTAGGAGGCGGAGTGCGTGATACGGGAAAGAATGGGAGCAAGGGGATGGGAGAGCAGGAGGATTGCCGACTATGACAATCGTTGAAATCGCCGTGTTGCTCGTGGCTGTCGCGTTCGTCGTGCTGGTCGGGTGTTTGGTACCGGTGTTGATGCAGGTCCAAAAAACCGTCGCCGAGTCTGAGCAACTGCTCTCGAAGTTGAATGCCGAAGTGCCGGGGCTCGTGGCGGAACTTCGATCGATGAGCCAGAATTTGAACGATGTGACGAATCAGGCTCGCGATGGCATCGGGCATGCGGCGGTCTTGCTACATGCGGTGGGTGAGGTCGGTGAATCGGTCCAACAGGTCCATAATGTCGTTCGTGGGTCGGGCGGGACGCTCTTAAACAATGTCGCGAGTATGGTGGCAGGTTTTAAAGCGGCAACTCACGTCGTGCGGGAACGCATGAAACATGAAGGAGGGACACACAATGGCGGATGATCGAGGAACATCAGCGGCGGTCTTATTGGCATTCTTAAGCGGGGCGGCGATGGGCGCGGTCGCCGCATTGTTGCTGGCGCCACAATCCGGCGATGAATCGCGTGATCAGCTTCGGAGGTACGCGCGCCGTGCGGAGAACGATCTTCGTGACCTCGCCGGGCGAGCCGGTGAGGCTTTTGAAGACGTTGTCGATCAGGGTAAAGACTTTGTTGAGGCGAAGCGATCGGTCCTTCGGGAGGCATTCGATGCCGGGCGAGAAGCGATGAGACGCGAGCGGGGCCGTGTCCAGGACGAAGGGGGAGAACGAGGGTGACCTACGAAACGGTCATCGGGGTCGAAGTGCACGCACAGCTGCGGACCAAGTCCAAAATGTTCTGCGGGTGCGGCGCGACGTTCGGTTTGTCGGCCAACAGTCAGACGTGCCCGGTTTGTCTCGGTTTACCTGGGAGCCTGCCTGTCATCAACCGGATGGCAGTGGAAATGGCAGTTCGAGCAGGGCTGGCGTTGAACTGTGCCATTACTGCGAGCAACCAGTTCGCCAGAAAGAACTACTTCTATCCTGATTTGCCGAAGGGTTACCAAATCTCCCAGTACGAGTCTCCAATCTGCCAACATGGGTGGATTGAAGTTGTTGTTGCTGAAGGGACAAGGCGAGTTCGCATACGCCGAGCCCATCTCGAGGAGGATGCGGGGAAGAACGTTCATGAGACCGGCACCGGTGGGAGCAGAGTGGATTTGAATCGTGCAGGCACCCCGCTATTGGAGATTGTCACGGAACCCGACATGAGGTCGGCCGATGAGGTCGTGTCGTATCTCAAGGGTCTGCGGGACATCTTGATGTACCTTGAGGTCTGTGACGGCAATATGGAAGAGGGAAGTTTTCGGTGCGAGCCCAACCTGTCACTCCGTCCGATTGGGCAAACGGAGTTCGGAACAAAAGTCGAGCTGAAGAACATTAACTCTTTCAAGTATGTGAAAGATGCGATCGACTATGAGATCAAGCGGCAGACTCAAGTTCTGAATGAGGGAGGCACAATTCGCCAGGAAACGAGGTTGTGGAGCATCGAGCGGGGTGAAACGGCGGTCATGCGGTCCAAAGAGGAAGCCCATGACTATCGGTATTTCCCGGACCCCGATCTCGTGCCATTGAAGTTGGAACAGGCATGGATTGAAGCGTGGAGATCGTCGTTGCCCGAATTGCCGGCTGTGCGCATGCGTCGATTCGTCGAGGCATATGGACTGCCGGAGTACGATGCAGGGGTTCTGACGGCATCGAGGGCGATGGCGGAGTATTTTGAATCATGCGTCACGCAGTTCAACCATCCAAAGACAGTGAGCAACTGGGTGATGGGGGAGTTGACGAGAGAGTTGAACAACTCCGGTACAGATATCGCGGTTTCGCCTGTGAGCCCTGAGCGACTTGTCAGTCTCATGCAGATGGTAGACACGGGTACGATCAGTTTAAAAGTCGCCCGTGAGATATTCCCGGAACTGTACAGGAGTGGAAAGGCGCCAGAACATATCGTGCAGGAGAAGGGCCTGACGCAGGTCTCTGATGAAGGGGCGCTGGGAAAAGTTATCGACGAGGTGTTGGCGAAGAGTCCGGCACAGGTCGCGCAGTTCAAGGAAGGCAAACAACAAGTCCTGGGTTTTCTCGTGGGGCAGGTTATGAAGGCGAGCGGAGGCAAGGCCAATCCAGGAAAGGTGAATGAGTTGTTGAGGAAGAGGTTGGGATAACGAGGGATCGGGAACGACCAGGTAGACTCCTGTGCTCGCGCAACGCGCACGAAGATCTATCGAATGATATTGCAATGGGCTGTGCTCGTTGCATGCGCGCAATGGGAATCCACCTGGTCATTCCCTATCGTGACATCGAAGAGGCTTTAGGTTGAGCTGTTCAATCGCTTTGAAATTTGAAATAGGAAGGTGAGGGAGCATGAGTGCAATCAGAGAAATCAAAGGCAGACAAATCATTGATTCACGGGGTAATCCGACAATTGAAGCGGAGGTCACGCTTGAAAGCGGAGCCAAGGGACGAGCGGCTGTGCCGTCCGGTGCTTCGACCGGTGAAAAAGAAGCGATTGAACTCCGTGACGGTGACAAGAAACGTTGGATGGGAAAGGGCGTCTCCAAGGCAGTGGCGAATATCGGCAAGATCATCGCGCCGGAACTGCTTGGGAAAGAAGCGTTTGATCAAGCCGGTATCGATCGAGCCATGATTGCACTAGATGGAACGAAGACGAAGGGAAAACTGGGAGCGAATGCGATCTTGGGGGTGTCATTGGCTGTAGCAAAAGCCTCGGCAAATGAAACAAGGCAGCCGCTTTATCGCTATTTAGGCGGGACCAATGCGCGAGTCCTTCCCGTACCGCTGATGAACATTATCAACGGGGGGGCCCATGCCGACAATCGGTTGGATCTCCAAGAATTCATGATCATGCCGGTGGGGGCGAGCCGATTTAGCGACGCTCTTCGAATGGCTACCGAGGTCTTTCACTCATTGAAGGCACTCTTAAAGAAGAAAGAGCTCAACACGGCAGTGGGGGATGAGGGTGGGTTTGCACCGGATCTCCAATCCAATGAAGAGGCGCTGAGTTTGATCGCTCAGGCGATCGAAGAGGCCGGCTATAAGCCGGGTCGCGATATTGCACTTGCGTTGGATTGCGCGGCGAGCGAGTTGTATGAAAAGGGGCGCTATGTCCTTGAGGCCGAACAGGACTCCGATCGTTCATCGGAAGACATGATTGCATTCTACAGCACACTGCTGGATCGCTACCCGATCCTTTCCATCGAGGATGGGCTGAGCGAGCTGGATTGGAAGGGATGGAAGATCTTTACCGAGAAGTTGGGTAAACGGGTGCAGCTGGTCGGTGACGACATCTTTGTTACCAACGTAGAGATCTTCTCCAAGGGCATCAAGGAAGGAATCGGAAACTCGATTCTGATCAAACTCAATCAGATCGGAACATTGACCGAAACCTTGGACGCCATCGAACTTGCCAAACGGTCGGGCTATACGGCGATCATTTCACATCGGTCGGGCGAAACGGAAGATACGACGATTGCGGACATCGCCGTCGCGACGAACAGCGGATTGATCAAGACGGGGTCGTTATCTCGGACGGATCGCGTGGCAAAGTATAACCAGTTGCTTCGAATCGAAGAAGAGCTGGGCTCAGCGGCTCTGTATCGTGGGCGAGAGGCTGTGCCTATCAGAGCATAGTTGCTTTCGAAATCGATGGATTGACGGATGATCATCAAGCGGAATCGCGGCCGTCAGTGGCTGGAATGGCAGCGTCGTGTTGTCACCGTCGCGCAAGTGGGCGGTGTCGCCGGTTGTGTCTGGCTATTGGTGGCGTTGTTTTCAGGAGAAATGGGTCTCACGCGGTACTTATCCATGCGTGAGCAGGCCAGGAGTTTGGAGCAAGAACTGTCGACCTTGCGTAGGGAAAACGTCGAGCTGCAGCAGGATATCAACCGCTTGCAGCACGACCCAACCAAGATTGAACAGCTGGCTCGGGAGCAATTGGGCTATGTGCGGAAGGGAGAGACGGTGTATCAGCTGGTCCCAGGTTCGGAGAAGAAACGGGAGTCTTTCTCGAGACCATGAAGTTCGGAACAGTTGCCATCATCGGACGGTCCAATGTGGGAAAGTCGACGCTGCTCAATCATTTGTTGGGCGAGAAGATTTCGATCGTGTCGAATAAGCCGCAGACCACGAGGACCAGAATCATGGGCCTCGTGCATGTCGAGGGGGCGCAAATCGCGTTTCTCGATACACCAGGTCTGCATAAAGCTGAGCACTTACTGAACCGGCGGATGGTGCGAACTGCCGTCGAGACGTTGGAAGAAGCCGATCTCCTCTATATGCTCGTGGAGGCGACAAGCATGCCGGGGCCAGGAGATATGGCGGCCATCAAGCATGTGAAGGAGGCTCTGGTGAAACGGACCAGACCGGTGATCCTTGTCGTGACAAAAATTGATCTCGTGAATAGACATAAGCTGCTCCCGGTCCTTGATCGTTACGGCAAGCTCTTCGCCTGGACTGAGATTGTGCCGGTTTCGGCACTGAAAGATGACAATGTCGACCGGTTACTGGCTGTCACCGTGCCGTACCTTCCTTCGGGAGACGGTGCTTACGACGACGATGTTGTCACCGACCAGACCATGAGGACGCTGGCGGCTGAAATGATTCGGGAGAAGGTGTTGCAAGAAACCGAGGAAGAGGTTCCACATGCCGTAGCCGTCGAGATCGATGCGTTCGTTGAGCAGGGGAAGCTGGCTAAAATAAAGGCGTCGATCCTGGTGGAACGCGACACACAAAAGGGGATCTTAATTGGAAAACAGGGAGAGCGATTGAAAGCCATCGGTACTCAGGCAAGAGTGGATATGGAACGATTATTCGGTATGAAAGTATTTCTTGAACTATGGGTGAAGGTCAGGAAGTCCTGGCGCGAGAATGAACAGACGTTGACGCAATTGGGGTATTAACGGAGTATGCAGCCGACGGAACGACCGATAGAGCCACGCATGCCGGAGCAACGTCCTCGCTTGTCCGAGCGCGATGTGTTGCGAGAAATTTTGCGTGATCAGTCTGATCGTGGTCAGACGAAGTCCGACATTGTGATTCAATCGGTCCAGAAGTTGTTGCGCCGTGGAGCGATCACCAACCTTTCCAGGATGTTGGGGCGCATGCACCCCGCCGATATTGCGAAGGCCGTCACTCATCTCTCATCGCCCAAGGAAAAGCGAGAAATCTTCGAGCTGGTTCGCGGCGAAGGCAAACGGGGACAGGTCCTCAGCGAGCTCGACGGCGAAAGCATTCAGCAGGTGGTTGCCGATCTCCTCCATTCCGACATTGCGTGGCTTTTGAAGGATCTTGGCCCTGACGATGTGGCCTATATCCTTGGGTTCCTTCCGGAAGATCGCAGTAAAGAAATTCTCGCCTTGATGAAGACCGAGGATTCGACCGAGGTCGCGGATATCCTCAGATACCCGAAAGATACAGCCGGCGCAATCATGACCACGGAATTCTTTTCCTTGCCGGAGGATGCGACGGCACAGGAAGCTATTCGCCGGTTGCAGCAGGCGACCGATGCCGAGATGGTGTTCTATATCTATGTAACCGACAAGGATGATCATCTGGTTGGCGTTCTGTCGCTTCGGCAGCTCCTAACGGTCCCTCCCATCACCCCTCTCAAAAACATCATGGCTCGGGAGGTCATGAGCGTCAGCATTGATATGGACCAGGAAGAGGTTGCGCGCCAAGTAGCCAGCTATAACTTATTAGCGATTCCAGTCGTGGAACGAGACGGCAAGCTTGTAGGGATCATCACGGTTGATGATGTGGTCGACGTGATCCGTGAAGAAGCGACCGAAGACATGTTGAAAATGGCCGGAGCAATTGAAGAGGATACGGCTCCGAAGTCATCAAGTATCGGGTCGGCGAGGCTGCGCCTGCCGTGGCTTTTTACCAACCTCATTGGGAGCCTGTTGTCCGGCGCGATTCTTTGGTACTTCCGTTATACAGTTCAAGAAGTGGTCGCGATAGTAAGTTTTATCCCCGTAATCGCGGCGATGGGTGGCAACGTGGGGTTGCAGTCCTCAACACTGATTATTCGAGGATTGGCCACCGGCGCGGTAGAGCTGAGCCATGTTTGGCCGATCTTCTTCCGCGAGGCAAAAATCGGTTTGCTCATGGGATTGGCTTGCGGTGTGACATTGACATTGGTTGCGTGGGTTTTGCATCAGGGGTTTTTGGGGATGGTTGTCGGAGCTTCGCTGATTATTGCATTTTTGGTGTCGACCAGCATGGCGACGATTATGCCGATTCTTCTCAAGCGGATGGGGGTTGATCCCGCAGTTGCGGCAGGCCCCTTTGTCACGACGGCCAATGATATTACCGGTATTACGATCTATCTGACCTTAGCCACGATTTTCTTGGAGTATCTCCGGTAAACGCGGCATGTTCGCGGTCAGACTGTTCCCGTATCTGATCTCAGAGAAAAGATTGTGTCTCTCGTAAAAACGACGGCGATCATCCTGAGGAGTCGCAAGTGGGGCGATGCCGACCGAATCGTCACATTGTACTCGAAGGACATGGGGAAGATACGAGGGATCGCTCGCGGCGCCCGACGTCAGAAGAGCCGCTTTGGCGCTGCTCTTGAACCATTCAGCGTGTGTCGTTTGAATCTGTTTGTAAAGAACGGCGACTCGCTGTTCAGAATCTCACATGTCGACCTTATCAGGTCCTCTCAGGGGTTGCGAGAAGACCTCAGCTTAATGGATTCAGCGGCGCGGATGGTTAATGTCGTGGGGGCCATTACTCCAGATGGAGATCCGGATCCTCCCTTGTTTGATACGCTGGAGCGGGGATTAGTATCGCTTCAGGAAAGCGAAGACCCTCCCTTTACGGCATTACTCTTTCAAATCCGATTGTTGGGATTAACTGGGTTCCGTCCTCAGACCGATCATTGCGCTTCCTGCGGGAAAACCTCTTTCGTCGGTGAGCCTCAATTTTCACCGACTGCCGGGGGGCTTGTTTGTCAGATCTGTGCGGCACGCCAACGGGTGCGATGTGTCGCGCTTTCTCGAGGGGGCCTGTCGTTTCTTCAACAAGCCATTCGGCTTACGCCTGCTATCCTCACGAGATTACGGGCTACGGGGCAGGTTCGGCGCGAGGTAGAAGAGGCGATCGAGGGGTATATGACGGTCGTAGCTGGTAGACGGCTACCAGCTGTGAATTTTCTGTCTGTCGCTTTGCCGGGATGAGCTGGATAGGATGATGGAAGAGGGAAGTATGACTGTTCACCCATTAGAACCCCGTGATATGGAATGGCGCGACAAAGGAGTGCTGGGGATCCAGTGGAGTGACGGTCACCAGGGGATTTACCCGGTTCGCTATTTACGACAGCACTGCCCCTGCGCCGCTTGCATCGATGAATGGACAGGGGCGCGCCGCCTCAAACCCGAAGATATACCGCTCTTGATCATGCTTCAGGACATTCAGCCGGTCGGTCGTTATGCGTTCCAATTCAAGTGGAGCGACGGCCATGATACGGGTATTTATTCTTATGCTTTGCTGAGGACTCTGTGCCAATGTGATATTTGTCAACCGGTCAAGCCGGTCGAAGCGAAATCCAAACGGCTCATGTGAGGGTACACGGCGTGGTAACTATTGACATCAGCCGGATGACGAAAATGTTAGGGTTCTGTGGTTTCTTGACATTCTTCGTCTTCGTTGGATGCAAAGGTATGCCGACTCTGGAGGAGCAAGAACGTTTAGTCCATGCGGATAACCTTGTGCTGGATCAGATCACGACCAAAGCGGTTGTAAGCGCATGGGGCACTCCTCCTCTATATCATAGTGAATTCACCTACTTTTTTGTGATGCCTGATTTCACGGTGATTCCTCAATCGCGCGTAGCCACCGGGGAGGCGCCAAAGGGGTGGAAAGCCGGTGTCCATGCCGGTGAAGGCGTCTATTTTGCCTATCCCGATCGTGGATGGTTGCTGGTATTTCTCGATGAGCGTCTCGTCTATAAGGAAAAACTCACGTCTGAGGACATACACGTTCTTGCTAAAGCCTGGTCCTATGAAGACCGGTTCAAGACTCGGCTTGATGAAACGTTCAATCCCTAGTTATTCCGATCAAGATCCTACATGGCATCAACATCACGACATAGGTTGCACATCGTTATGGCGGCCTCTGAGGCTGTTCCCTACGCAAAAACCGGCGGATTGGCCGATGTCGTCACCGCATTGGCAATGGAGCTGTCAAAGTTTGGGCATCATGTGACATTGCTATTGCCTGGGTACCGGGGCCAAGCAACCCAAAATACTCGTCGAGTCGTCATGCGGTTCTCAGCTTTAGTGGCGGGGAAGAAAGCGGATGTGACGGTCGAAGAGGAGTTCGTTCCGGTTATGGACGCCTCGCATCCGCTAAGGGTATTTCTCGTACGGCATGATCCGTATTTTGATCGTCCGGGACTGTACCAGGAGGATCATCAGGACTATCCGGACAACCTCGAGCGCTTTCTATTGTTCTGCCGCGCAGTTCTCCATGTCCTGCGCATTCTGACGGAAGTGCAGGGAGAGGAAGTCGATGTGCTCCATCTTCATGACTGGCAGACCGCCTTATGCTCGGTTTATCTGAAAGCGTTGCCTGATGAGTATAACGGACTTCAAAAGATCAAGACGCTGCTGACCGTGCATAATCTCGGCTATCAAGGCATATTTCCCGCAGAGGAGTTTGTTAAGACTGGGCTTCCTCCATCCCTATTTTCCCCGAGTGACCTCGAATTTTTCGGATCAATCAATTGCCTGAAAGGTGGCATCATCCATTCGGATGCTGTCTCCACCGTGAGTCCGACCTACGCAAAGGAAATCATCACCGCAGAATATGGGTGCGGGCTTGAGGGTGTACTGTCAGGCCGCATAGATGGGGTACGAGGCATTACGAACGGGATTGACACAACTGTCTGGAGTCCCGAGCATGATTCCCATCTTCCGGCTCGTTATACGGCCGCTAATTTGGCCGGGAAGCAAGTATGCAAACGGGCGTTACAAGAGGAATTTGGGCTGCCGAACCTTGATGTGCCTGTCTTGGGTGTGATCGGTCGGCTGACGTTCCAAAAAGGCTTTGATCTCTTGATCGAGATTATTCCGGAGCTCATGTCACTGGAGCTTCAAATTGTTTTTCTAGGTACCGGCGATTACAACCTAGAACAACGACTTAGGGAAGCACAGGCGGAGTACTCAGGTAAGATTGGATTGTACATTGGATTTGACGAGGGGTTGGCCCACCGTGTTGAAGCGGGCGCAGACATGTTAATCATGCCGTCTCGCTATGAGCCTTGCGGCTTAAGTCAACTGTACAGCCTTCGGTATGGCACGGTGCCTATTGTACGCCGCACCGGAGGATTGGCCGATACGGTCGTCTCGTTTCGTCCGTCTACGGTCAAATCGAAATCCGCAACAGGCTTTCATTTCATCGATGCTTCTTCTGACGCGTTGCTCTCTACGATCATCCTTGCTCTTTACGTATATGAAGAGCATGGAATGTGGAACTCGATGATCAAATCTGGGATGAGCGCAGACTTATCTTGGGAGCGATCCGCCATGCAATACACGAAACTCTATCGAGCCATTAGTAAAGAGACGAGAGACCGGCCTAGCGAGTGTTAAACGAGACGTTAATGCCTTGTCCGATTCTTCCAAGTAAGGTTTTGGCTTTTAGTACGTAATAAGAATTTTCTTCTTTATGCAAAGTGATGACCGAAACAAAAAAGTCACGAGCGATATCGATATTTCCTTGATCCAGGGCTAGTTCTCCAGCGTGTAGAGCACAGGCAGAAACCATGGCCTCGACATCAACAGCGACTCGACTAGCTGGATCGGACACTAAGCGTTCAAGGCGGGTGGGTAAAGGAAGGACAAACCCTTCATATGCCACGGGTCCGTCTTCGCTGGCCGAACGAAGCTGCTTCAAGTCTGACACCGCTTGACCCAAATCTGAGGTTGACCTGCAATCAGCATAGGTGTTCCACAACGACATAAACCCGCTATTGCGTGCTTCTGATATTTTGGTTGAAGAGCCGCTTGTGCAACCTGTGACAAAAGCCATTACTCCCACACCAACAAACAGCCCTTGTACGAGATACTTCCTGATGCCAGCACCATACTTCATCATCACGATCTCCTCGCTACACAATTGCCACATGCAAATGTTAAGCCAAACGTGTACCGATAGAAATTAATAGGAAAATTTGAAATATTGATTTGGATTGTGGGGAAAAGGATGTGTTAATCGCGACTCACTGTCGTGTCATTGACACAGTCAGGGTAAGCAGTGGTAAACGCGGAGTGTGACTTGAGATTATGTAGGGACTATGAGTTAAAGATTTGGACAAGAATGCCTGTTCGGGTGGTTGCGTTTGTTTTTCTCATGATATGTTTGATGTGCTCTTTTACAGTCTGTTCTGTGATCTGGAGGGCATTGGCAATTTCTTTATTAGTCCACCCTTTTGCTAGATGCTCAACGACAGACTGTTCACGGTTTGTTAGCTGGAACCGTTCTCGCGCATGCTCCGTGTTCAGGTTTTGTTTCCGCCCCAGCTCTTCCATGGTAACGACCAACCTGGCGTATTGAACGCCTCCTCGATCAGGCAAGCCGAACCCTCTTAGGAGGATTGGCTGATTGGGGTCGCCCGTCACACGTTTGAGTTCGAATTGTTCCCAATCTTTGGCTTCTGTTCGTATATGAAGCGCTTTTATGATTTCTGCGCAGAGCTCAGTCAGGGCCGTTGGTAAAACCCCGCGTGCTGAAACAGCGCTATTACCTCCATGCTCAGCAGCGTTGATCTTCTTGGCAAGCTCTGCGGCTTGCCGATTCATATGGAGAAGCTGCATGGATGCCGAGAGCACGACAATACCAGACCCCGCTCGTTGATCGGCAAGGGCGTCCGTTTGGTCGATACTTTTCGATAAGTCGGCCATAATGTTATGAGCCTACTCCATTTTTTCCGTAACGATCAGGGTGAATTTCGATCCAACAATTTGAATCGGGTCGACATGGCTTTCTCAGACTGATACAGGAATAGTACCTAACCCTTTCGAGGGAGTCAATATAATACCTTTGAGAAAGCGTCCTACATCATCGGTATTGTTGATTGCGGCAGTGGCACATACTATTCATCACGCAATCTGGATTTGTTGATCAAGCCGACAAACTGCAGGTCGTGGTTGTAACTACGATAACCGAACTGCTGAGAGGGTAAAAGAAAGAAGCCATCTTGCCTAGGAGGAATCGACGTGGTGCCAACGGAATGGGAATGGCCGATAGGGGATAGCAATGGGAATCACACTGAACGGGCGGCCCTTCTGAGGCCGATCCTGTATGAAATGACATCTTCCGGGCAGGGCAATCATGTTGAAGCAAAAAATGGGAGAGCATTATCGCTGAATATTAGCAGTGGGGGTATGTTGATTCTCATGGATCGAGCCCCAGCTATCGAGCTGGTGTTGAGAGTCTGCGTTCCGACGCCGATAGCAATTGCGGAGACGCCGACGCTGGCAGAGGTTCGCTGGACGCGAAGACTGCCATTCGGAAAATCAAATGGCAATGGAATGCACTTCGTCGGCCTAAAGTTCTTATTTTGATCTTTAAATTTGATCTTTAAAACAGTGCTATAGCTGACAAGCCTATCGCTAGTACGAGCTTGACTAGGGGCGGGAGCATGAAAGCTGTGATTTAATGCATAATATGTCCTCAGCTGGTCCTGAAGACCTCCTTGAGGCTTATTTATTGAGCATCGAGTTAGCATCAAGGAGAGAACGTGAAGTTAAATGGGCGCTTGTAAACCTGACAAGCAAGTAGCGCTCAGGGATCATGAAACTTCTACGATTAAGGTGAGTAAACAACGAACAGATGCTGATGCTCGTCCTGAGCGTAAGCTGTCAGAGGAGTTGCAAAAGTTCCTCCCTGACTTGTTAGTAATCATCGGTTTGACCACAGGGACATCGTTGTCAGATCTAGGACGACAGTTCCACACGATAGCTTGACAAGTGAGCACATAATTTGCAGGGAAATCCGGTATGCACCGGGAGGGCGGTAGCCTGCTGAAGACTTACTTTGTGCATTTGGGAAACGCAACCTGTGAGCAATTCTTTTATAGACAGATCGGGATCTTGTGCGATGGGTTGGTATGTAGTGAGTACGAAGCCAAACCACGAAAAACAAGCTGAGCGGAATATTGAACTCATGGGATTTGAGTGTTTTCTGCCACGATTGCAAGAAGAGAAGACTATCCGTCGTCAAAGAAAAACGGTAAGTGCTCCTCTCTTTCCCGGATATCTGTTTGTTCGGGTTAATCTGTCCGAGCACTGTCGCGGTGTGATGTATGCCAGAGGGGTTCGAAAGCTTGTGGAGTTCGGTTCAAAGCCGGTGCAGGTAGATGTTACGGTGATTGACGCAATCAAGAGCAGAATGACGGATTCTAAAATGCATTTACTGCAAGGTCTGAAACAGCTGAGGAATGGCCAACTTGTCCAAATCAAGGACGGTCCATTGGTCGGACTCGATGCCGTATTTGTTCGAGAAATGCCAGGGCGACAAAGAGCAATGGTACTTCTCCATACACTGGCTCTTCATGCGAGAGCTGAAGTGGATATCGACAAACTATCCCCCTATATGGCAGCTTAAGGTTCGCATAATCTCCAATTGTCAGTGCGATCTGGAGTAGGAAATCCCGTAGAACATGTCCTAGATATTGAAGATATTATGGTGTGAGGAGGAGATGAGTATGAAGGCTGTCATTCTTGCAGGAGGAATGGGAACCCGGCTATCCGAAGAGACCACCCTACGGCCGAAACCCATGGTCGAAATCGGAGGGAAGCCGATTCTGTGGCACATTATGAAGATCTATGCGGAACACGGTATAAAGGAATTCATCATCGCCCTCGGGTACAAAGGAGAAATGATCAAAGAATACTTTCTTAACTTCTATGCCTTCAATAAAGATATCTCAGTCGATCTTGGAAGCGGGCAGACGACGATTCATGACGGGAAGCAGCATGAGGATTGGAAGGTTCACCTCGTTGATACAGGTCTACATACTCAGACGGGAGGCCGGCTCAGGCAGCTCAAGAAATGGCTCGAGAAAGACGAAACCTTTCTATTTACATACGGAGACGGTGTCTCGGATGTTGATATTCAGGACACGATCAAGTTTCATGAGTCACACGGAAGATTGGCTACGGTGACGACGGTTCTCCCTCCCGCGAGGTTCGGACGGCTGGAGTTCGATCATGATCGCATTGTCGCTTTTCGGGAAAAGCCTCATGGTGATGAAGGCTGGATCAACGGTGGGTTCTATGTCCTCGATCGCAAGGTCCTTGACTACATCAAAGGTGATGAGATGGTGTGGGAGAAAGAGCCACTCGAGCGCCTCACAAAAGAAAATCAACTGACGGGCTATCGGCACGAGCGGTTTTGGTCATGCATGGATACCTTGCGGGAAAAGAACTTTTTGGAAGAGTTGTGGCAATCATCCAAGGCGCCTTGGAAGGTCTGGTAACGAGAGGTGCGTTCTGATTTTCTCGTCATTGGCGGTGGTGTAGTTGGGCTGAGCATTGCGCGCGGACTTCGGCGTACGTTTCCCAGCGCGTCGGTGCATCTTCTTGAAAAAGAGGCCGATTGTGGCCTGCATGCGAGCGGCCGCAACAGCGGTGTCGTGCATGCCGGATTCTATTATTCTCCCGACAGTCTCAAAGCAAAATTCACGTGGAGGGGCAACCGTTTACTGACCGAATACTGTGAGGAGAAAAAGATCCCCCTTAACAAATGTGGGAAGCTGGTGGTAGCCAAAGATCATGCCGATCATGCAGGACTAGATGAACTGTTGAAAAGGGGACGTGCGAATAGGATACCTCTCGAAGAGATCTCGGAGAAAGATGCCAAAGCGATTGAGCCACGGGTCAAGACTTGCGAGCGGGCATTGCTTTCCCCGGCGACCTCGACGGTTGATCCTTCTCTGGTAATGCAGGCCATGAAGAAGGATGCGGTCGATGAGGGTGTGCAGCTCCATTGCGGTGTTCGGTACCTCGGATCATCCAAAGGGCAGGTGAGGACCACTCATGGTATGCACGAGGTCGGGTACGTTGTGAACGCAGCCGGGCTTTATGCAGACCGCATCGCTCGAGATTATGGATTCTCCGAACATTATCGCATTCTTCCCTTCAAGGGACTGTATCTCTATTCAAGTGAGCCGGCTGGGTCGATTCGCACAAACATCTATCCGGTCCCAGATCTCAAGAATCCATTCCTGGGTGTCCACTTCACAGTGGCGGCCAATGGCAAAGCGAAAATCGGTCCCACTGCGATTCCAGGGCTCTGGCGCGAGCAGTATGGTGGAATAGCGAATTTTCACTGGGGCGAATTTCTCGAAGTGGCTCTGCGAGGGGTTTGGTTGATGACGAATTCAAATTTCGCTTTCAGGACTCTCGCGGTCCGTGAGCTGGCGAAATATTCAAAGTCGAAGATGGTTTCACTGGCCAGTGAGTTGGCGGAAGGAGTTAAGCCCGAGCATTATCAGCATTGGGGAAAGTCGGGGATCCGGGCTCAACTGGTCGATATCAAGAAGCGTAAACTCGAAATGGATTTTGTCCTGGAGGGCGACCAGCATTCGATGCATGTGCTGAATGCTGTATCTCCAGCGTTTACTTGTGGGCTTCCGTTTTCAGAACATGTGTGCGAACGCATTAAAGCGGTATTGAACTGAAGGAGCAAACATGAGGATCGTTATCACAGGGAACATGGGCTATGTCGGACCATTGGTTTTGAGTCGTTTAAGAGAGGTTCAGCCAGGCGCGGAACTTATCGGCTACGATGCTGGCTATTTTGCGCACTGCCTCACAGGTCCATCTCGTTTCCCGGAAAGTCGAGCCGATATTCAATACTTCGGAGATATCAGAAGGGTACCCCCAGAGATCTTCAGGGGAGTGGATGCCGTGGTTCACCTCTGCGCAATTTCAAACGATCCAATGGGAGCTCTTTTTGAAGATGTGACTTTGGACATCAATCACCGAGCCAGTATCGATCTCGCCGGTAAGGTAAAACAGGCTGGGGTTAAGAAATTTGTGTTTGCGTCAAGTTGCAGTGTGTATGGATTTGCAGAAGGCGGTCCCCGTCGAGAAGAGGATGCGCTTAATCCCCTTACGGCGTATGCCAAATCGAAGGTGAATACAGAACGGGACCTCGCATTGCTGGCTTCGGAGACCTTCACGGTAACATGCCTCAGGTTTGCAACGGCCTGCGGAATGAGTGATCGTTTGAGACTAGATCTTGTACTGAATGATTTTATTGCCGGCGCGATCACATCCAAGCGCATCAACATCCTGAGTGACGGTACCCCATGGCGCCCGCTCATTCACGTAAAAGACATGGCAAGAGCGATCGATTGGGCTGTGCAGCGAGATCATCGGGATGGGGGAACCTGCCTGACATTGAATGTGGGGAGCGATACCTGGAACTATCAAGTGAAGGATTTAGCGGCAGCAGTAGCCAAGCTGGTGCCTAATGTTGAGGTATCGATCAATAAGGATGCGCAGCCGGACAAGCGGTCCTATCGGGTGAATTTCGACAAGTTCTCGAAGTTGGCCCAAGGTTTCCTACCCGAGGTAGATCTGCAGACTGCCGTACAGGATCTTCGCGATGCCCTCATGGCCATGAAATTTGATGATCCCGAGTTCCGGACCGGTGAGTACATACGGCTTGTCACCCTGAAAAGGTTGCGGGAAAGCGGACAACTGACAAGTAATCTGGAGTGGAAAGACCGGATGGATTCGTGAGAGAGGTGCCGGTGGTCATGTCGGAAAGGAATCGGGACGTCGGGAGTCAATCATGAGAAAGGAGGGCATACACATGGGACGGTCGCACTGTCGGTCATGTGGTTCAACTCTTGAGCAAACCTTCGTTGATCTCGGCATGTCTCCATTGGCTAACTCCTATATTAAGCCGGAGCAGCGCAATCGCATGGAGCCGTTCTATCCCCTCCACGTGTACGTCTGTGGGCAATGCCTTCTCGTGCAGTTGGAGGAGTTTACGACTCCACATGATATCTTTTCAGACTACGCGTACTTCTCGTCTTTTTCGGATTCATGGCTGGCTCATGCGAAGGTGTACGTTGACATGATCGCCGAACGCTTTTCGTTGAGCCGAGACTCTCGAGTGGTCGAGATCGCCAGCAACGACGGATATCTGTTGCAGAACTTCGTGATTCGCGGTATCCCAGCTCTTGGGGTCGAGCCCGCGGCGAATGTGGCCGAGGCGGCGAAAAAGAGGGGAATCAATACCAAGGTGGCGTTCTTCGGTGAGAAGACTGCGCGTGACATCGTCGCTGAAGGATGGGCCGCGGACCTGATCATCGGGAATAATGTATTGGCTCATGTCCCTGATCTCAATGATTTCGTCAGTGGGCTCAAGCTTCTGTTGAGACCTGCGGGATTGATCACGATGGAATTCCCCCATCTGCTTCAATTGATGGAGCAGAATCAATTCGATACGATCTATCACGAACATTTCTCCTATTTTTCGTTCCTGGCGGTTGAGCAGGTTTTTGCGCGACATGGGATGAAATTGTTTGATGCGGAGGAGTTGTCGACGCACGGCGGGTCCCTCCGCATCTATGCGGCGCATCAGGACGATGCCTCGAAGCCGATCGGATCGCGCGCAAAGGAGTTGAGGTCACGGGAAGAGACTTTAGGGTTTGGCCGGCATGACCATTATCTCTCGTTTGGTCCTCAGGTTGAGGCAACAAAGCGAAAACTCCTGTCGTTCCTGATCTCTGCAAAGCAAGAGGGCAAACAGGTCGTCGGCTACGGGGCTCCGGCGAAGGGGAATACGTTACTTAACTATTGTGGTGTGCGGACGGATTTCATAGATTACACAGTCGATCGAAGCCCTCACAAGCAAGGACACTTTCTCCCTGGTGTGCGCATTCCAATCTATGGCCCGGAGCGGATTCGAGAAACCCGGCCGGACTACCTGTTGATTTTGCCGTGGAATATCCGGGAGGAGATTATGCAGCAGATGAGCCATATTCGAGAGTGGGGCGGAAAGTTCGTCGTCCCGATTCCCGAGGTTCAAGTGCATTCATGATTTTCACAGAAACCGCACTTAAGAGCGCATTTGTAATCGACCCTGAGCCGGTGCAAGATGAGCGGGGAATGTTTGCAAGGACTTGGTGCCAAAAAGAGTTCGAAGCGCATGGGCTCGCTGTCGTATGGGTGCAATCAAGCGTTTCGGTGAACGACCACAGGGGCACCATGCGGGGGATGCACTATCAGGTCGCCCCGCATGAGGAAGTGAAATTGGTCCGCTGTACGGCGGGGGCTATCTATGACGTCGTCGTTGACTTACGACCGGCCTCGCCGACATTTGGGCGGCACGTAGGCATAATGCTGTCAGCTGAAAATCGTAGGGCGATCTACATCCCAAAACAGTTTGCTCACGGGTTTCTTACCCTTGAAGACAAAAGCGAAGTGTCATACCAGATGTCGGAATTCTATGTGCCTGCCAGTGCTCGAGGATTTCGGTGGGATGATCCCACGTTCAAGATTGCCTGGCCCGAACCCATTCTGGTCATGTCGAGGAAGGATCGAACATGGCCAGCATTTACCATGAACGTTCCATCATAGACATGGCTTTCATGAATCCACAGGCCGCTTTAGAACGTGAAGGATTGGGACGAGCGATGCATGATTTGATGGCTGAGCTCTATCCGATCTGTCGGAGTATTACCGGAGATGGGGTACGAGAAACTCTGCGATCACTCCAAAAAGTTCTCCCATTGGAAATGCACGAAGTTCCTAGCGGAACCAAGGTATTCGATTGGACAGTGCCTCTGGAATGGAGTGTTGCCGATGCCTATATAATGAACGGCGCAGGGAAACGGATCGTCGACTTCAAGGCTCACAACCTGCACCTGATGAGTTACAGCTTGCCTGTTAGAAAAAAGATGACGTTGGCCGAACTCAGGCCTCACCTGTTCACTCTTCCGGACCATCCCGAGTGGATTCCTTACCGGACCTCGTATTACAAGGAGAATTGGGGTTTCTGCTTGAGTGAGAAGCAATTGCTGGAAATGCGGGAAGAAGAGGAGTTTGACGTGGTCATTGACTCCAGCCTTAGGGCTGGTTCACTAACATACGGGGAAGTCTGTTTACCAGGAGAGAAGGATGAAGAAATTCTCCTGTCCTGTCATGTGTGTCACCCGTCACTATGTAACGACAATCTTTCCGGCATTGCAGTGGCAGTGAGCCTGGCTCAGACGATGGCTGCTCGCTCAAGACGATATTCTTACCGGTTTCTCTTCATTCCAGGGACCATTGGGTCGATTACATGGCTGGCGCAGAATGAACAGCATGTGTCTCGTATTAAGCATGGCCTGGTGTTGACAGGAGTGGGTGATGCGGGAAATGTTACTTATAAGAAGAGTCGTCGGAGCAATGCCGATATCGATCGCGCCGTGACACATGTTCTGAAGCATTCCGGGAGGCCGTATGACATTATTGACTTCTTTCCGTACGGGTATGATGAGCGACAGTATTGTTCTCCGGGTTTTGATCTGCCCGTTGGGTGCTTCATGCGAACCCCGCACGGCGAATATCCTGAATATCACTCGTCCGCGGACAATCTGGACTTTGTGAAGACAGAGTCCCTGGTTGACTCGTACGGCCAATGCCTGGAGGTACTAGGGTTACTGGAAGGGAATCGGATCTATCTGAATCAGAGCCCGAAATGCGAGCCCCAATTGGGTCGACGGGGACTTTATCGTTCTGTGGCCGGTCAGCAAGAAAAGCAATCAAAGGAATTAGCGCTTCTGTGGGTGTTGAACGGGTCCGACGGCTGCCATACACTGCTTGATATTGCAGAGCGTGCCGACCTCCCGTTCGGCGACATTCGATCTGCAGCTGACGCCCTCGTGGAAGTCGGGTTATTGGAGGAATCTTAGAGACCGGGAAATACTTGCTTGATGGAGAAGCTATCATGAACACAGTTTATTATGACCCTCCATTCTCGGATGAACGACGTCGTGAAGAGTTATATCAAGGTCAGCTCATTGTATATTCTCCCAGAAAAAGCTCCATTGCGTTTGTCGACTTTGCCAGAGAGTTGATCAAAGAGGCGTTCAAGCCTTATGACCCGGAGACCGCTCAGCTTCATCTTTCCGTCGAGCAATATGCCGACATTCTCGGGAAGCTGAAGCCGAATTTCATCCACCATTTCGAGTCTAAAGCGCTCATGCACGACATTTTTGCGGAGATGGGTTGCGATCTAGAAAAGACTTTTTTTGATGTTCCAAAGATGCGAAGCTCAACAAGTGATAATTATCTAACTACCGGAATTGCCTATGCCTGGCACCCTCATCGTGACACATGGTATTCGGCCCCCCCCTGTCAGATAAATTGGTGGATTCCCATCTATGATATCGAGTCGAACAATGCCATGGCGTTTCACCCACAGTATTGGAATGTTCCGGTAAAAAATAGTTCTGAGGGGTACAATTATTATCTGTGGAATCAGCAAAGCCGGGGATCGCATGTCGCAAAATTTCTGAAGGAAGATCCCAGGCCGCTGCCGAAGGCGACCGAACCGCTTGTGCTCGCCCCTCAGATTCGCCTCATCGTGCCGGCGGGAGGAATTATTCTGTTTTCGGCCGCTCAGATGCACTCCAGTGTGCCCAATACGTCAGGGAAGACGCGGTTTAGCATCGATTTTCGCGTGGTGAATCTTGATGATGTGACGAGAAGGATCGGTGCTCCCCGGATCGATGAAGCCTGTACCGGAACGACGATGAGGGATTATCTTCGTGCCACCGATCTGGCGCACATTCCCGATGAGCTGATCGCGCTCTATGATGACGAAACAGTCGGTGAGGGGAAGCTCGTGTATTCGATGGAGGAGAAACGCGACCACTGACGCCGTTGCCCATCAAGCGCTTTCAATAGGGCAGAAGTTCATCTCCTATTCACGCATGCCGAACCTAAGATAAACTTGACGGAGGATCACGTGACACAACTGCAGAGGCCCGCATTTGCCTATATGAACGGGAAGCTTGTTCCTTGGGATCAAGCAACGCTTCACATCGGATGCGAGGCAGTCACCCGTGGGCGAAATGTATTCGAAGGGCTTAAGGGGTATTGGCAACCAGACGGACAGTTCAAAATCATCATGATGCGGCGGCATTATGAACGACTCAAACGATCCGCCCGCCTGCTCCATATCCCCTGCGAGTACAGCTTCGAAGAATATCGTGATGCGGTCGATCACCTGATCGGGGCTTTGGCTACTTCGGACCGCGATATGTGGGTACGGACGACCCTGTTTGTAACGGAGGGCCATTGGGGCGAGGATACCGTCGCAGACCTCGTCCTCACAGCCTATCATCAGGACAAGAGTACCCCGCGGTCGATCCAAGTCGGAGTGAGCACCTGGCGACGAAGCAGTGACATTGCTTTGCCGGCACGAATCAAGACCGGGAGCAACTACCAAGTGTCTCTCTTGGCACGTCTTGAAGGTAAATCGAGGAATTATGAAGATATGGTGTTACTTAATCAGTCGGGGCGTGTCGCTGAGGCAACCGCATCGTGCATCCTCATGGTGAGAGACGGTACCATTGTGACTCCGCCTGCTACCGAAGGTGCTCTGGAAAGCATTACGCTCGATATTGCGGAATCGCTTGCCCATTCGCTGGGTATAAAATTCAGCCGTCGTCCCATAGACCGGACTGAATTGTTGGTTGCCGACGAACTTGGTGTGTGCGGCACACTTCATGAGGTGACATTGATAACCTCGATTGATGAATACACACTGCCTGAGAAATCGCCGATCCTCAGCGCGATCCAGAAACGCTACATCGAGGCTGTTCGAGGCATCAACCCACATTCTGTGGTAGAGTTTACGCTGCTCCCTTCGGCGAAAGGTGGACGGTAGCATCTGGATAGAACAGCAAGACGTGTCTCTGGAGTCGTGAATCCGGGAGCGTTAGGTTTGGAGCAATATTGATTCAGATGGAAATGGAAAATGTAAGTAGGGTCACAGTGCTGACGTTGGGGGTGTCTCAACGAGAGAAGGAGCCAAGAGTTATGAAATACACCCTCTATCTCTTTGCGGTCTTATTCTGGATGGGGGTCAGTGCAGAGTCAGGATGGTGCGAAACTCGCGCTGTTCCGCTAGGAGTGCAGGGAAAGCCAGGGACTGACACAACGTCCTCCTTTCTTGCTGCAAACCAAGGGGACAAAGTGGCGGCACAGGTGAGCAAGGAGCCGACCGGGGCCGTGCCACTGCTCGAGAAGCCCTCAAACGCGGTCAGCAGCGAGTACGTAATTGGCGCTGAGGACGTATTGGACATTACCGTGTGGAGGAATCCAGACCTGTCCAAGCAAGTGCAGGTTCGGCCGGATGGCCGGATTTCGATGCCGATCATTCGAGACATTGTGGCGGTAGGGAAGACACCCACACAATTAGCCGATGAGATGACCGTAAAATTCAAAGAGTACGTTCAAAACCCTGTCGTCGCCATCAGTTTGAATCAGGTCAACAGCTCAAATATCTTTTTGCTCGGCGAGGTCGCCAATCCTGGGAAGTATCCGTTGAAAAGCAAAACGACGCTCTTGCAGGGGATTACCATGGCCGGTGGATTCAAGGAGACTGCGGCAAGAAACCAGATCGTTATTTTTCGCTTTATTGAAACGGCTCCTGGGATGAAACGATTCACGGCCAGCTATGATGATATCGTGCTCCGCAGCGGAATCAGCGATAATTTCGAGCTTAAGCCCGGTGATACACTTGTTGTGCCGAGTGAGTCAATGGTGGTTTTCCCAGGTCGATAGGGAATGCCGGAAAGGATGGCGGTGGACAACGACGCGCTCTGTGTAAGAATGCCTCGTCTATCGTGGTTGAGGGCTCTGTTTGTCGGGCTCTTCCTGTGCATGGCTGTTGCCCAAGCCGGATGCCTTGGACCAGTGACGTCGAGAGAGTATAAGGCGTCCGATATTCCTACCGAATTTCTGCTTGGCTCCGAGGATCAGATCGAGATCAATGTGTGGAAGAACCCGGATCTGTCACGAATCACCTTGATCCGGCCGGACGGATACGTTTCAATGCCGATCATCGGAGACGTTCAGGCGGCGGGACTCACGGCCGAGGCACTTGCTGCTCAGATCACGGAGCGACTGAAGGGGTACATCCAGAATCCTTCGGTTTCGGTAAACGTCAAAGAGCTCAACAGTTATTCCGTATTCGTCCTAGGAGAAGTCGTGAAGCCGGGTAAGTACCAGCTCAAGTCTTACGTGACGGTGCTCCAAGCTATTTCCATGGCCGGAGGTTTCACAAACTATGCGAGTAAGAATAGGTTGCAGGTCGTGCGAGTGATCGAAAGCCCCGGCCATAAACGCCAGGAGATCCACATTCCTCTGCGGTATGATGACCTTGTCCGCGGTCGCGGCGAGCCGGGTAACATCGTGTTGAACTCCGGTGACACGCTCGTCGTACCGTGACAAAGAGTCATATAAAAAGTCTGATACACCGCTGGATCTGGTTTCTCACATATTCATGCATGCGGGAGGTGTTCGGATCGGTTTGAGGCCGTCGTTAGCCGTGTGCTGCGATTTCCGGAAAAGTCCCCATGGGCCTTCGGCCCACCATGCAGCATGAACATGACGATTTGGCAAGGGGGGAAGAAGGCTCCGACCTCTGGCCCATGGCCTCTAGCCTCAGGCCTATTTTCAGAACAGGGAGTTTGGTGATTCCATTGTGGATTGATAAGTATGCTGAGATCAGAACAGTGGTTTGGGTCGCAGCCCTGGCCGGGCTTGTGTACGGGGCCATGCAGCCCGCGTCGGTCTGCGCGGAAACGAAAATTGTCCCCTTTGCTGCCATGATGGGACGATACGATTCCAACATATTTAATATACCGGCACAACTTCTAGCGCCAGGTACGCAGCTCGATGATTTTGAGACGAGCATAGGCGGAGGCGCAAGGGTGTTATACGACACTCGAAACGTCGAAGCGTCCGTTGATGCGGGAGGAAACTTTAGTGCCTATGTGCACAATACAAATGCGAATTTTTTCCAGATGAGGCTCAATGGCTCCATTGGCTTGGATCGATGGGTTGATCAATATGTCAGGGGAGCAAGTTTGCGCGTCGTCGAGTCGTTGCGATATTCCCCCGATCCTCCTGCATTTATGGGGGGGGTAAGGAATATCCTCCAAGGGGACGATACCTTTCTGCAAGGTGGTGTCCAGGTATTTCGGTCGAACCAAATCATCAACACAACGAAGATTGAAGGCAAATATCCCCTGTCCCGAGACCTTGCTCTTGAAGGAGGCTATTGGTTCGGCCTTCGGCACTACGGTAGAATTCAGAGAGAAGAAGGTCTCGCAACGACGACGGCATTGTTCAACACGTTGACTCACACCTGGTTCGGAGGACCTCGATATCAACTGACGCGAACCGACAGTGTCGCGGCCCTATATCGGCAGACATTCTTAACCCAGTCGCGGTCTACCGGTGGCAGGACGTTCAGTACCAGCCTGATATCGTTGGCAGGGGACTATACCAAGGAGTTCCAGGAGTGGCACCTCAAAGTCCAGGGAGGGCTCACATTTGCCGAACCTGTCGGACGGACATTTCCCTCGGGTTCTGTTCAGGTGAGCACTAAACCTGAACGAGACACGGTCGTCATGCTGACTCTTTCACGGGAAGGCAGACCTCTCAGCTTTTTGCAGGGGGGAGCGATGATCAGCCACGTTGCGCGGGTGGGAATCAGCCACCGAGTCTATGAGCGACTCACGGCTAATGGGACTGTCGCATATGCCTATAACGAACTGTTCCCCAGCACCGCGGATGCCACGATTAAGACGTTTGTCGCGTCCTCGAGGCTGAGTTATAAGGTGACGAGAATCATGACCGCCGATATCACGTATCTCTTCATGAACGTCGATGTGGATCGTCCGGAACTTCAATACCAGGTATCGCGTCATCAAGTGGGGCTTATGCTCTCGATAGCATTGGACCCATTGGGAGTGGAATTATGGGACTAGGGGATATGCGTCAAGCCATTGGGGCACACGCTCAAGCAAAAGAGTCTATAAATCCACCGAGACGGAAATTGATCATCGAAAGACGAAGGAATCTGTTCGATATCGGCTGGTCTGCCCTCTGGGAGTATCGAGAGTTAGGGTATATTCTGGTCTGGCGGGATATCACCGTACGATACAAACAAACCGCGATCGGCGTGGCATGGGTGCTGCTGCAACCGTTGATGATGATGCTGATCTTTACCGTGGTATTCGGGAAAATGGCCAAAATGCCTTCGGATGGGATTTGGTATCCTGCATTTTCCATGACGGGCCTCCTCCCTTGGATCTATTTCTCCCAAGCCGTGAGTCGCGCGGGAGAAAGCGTGGTGGCGAATGCCAACATGGTCAGAAAGATTTATTTCCCGCGATTGTGGCTTCCCCTCGCGACGGTCTTATCGCCGCTGGTCGACTTTGCCTTGGCTATGATCCTGTTGTTCGGCCTGCTCATCTACGCGGGGATTCCGCTCACCTGGAAGGTGGTCACATTACCGGCATTTATTCTTCTCGCGATGCTCACGGCACTGGGATTATGCCTCTTTACGTCGGCGTTGCATGCCAAGTATCGGGACGTCGGCCATACCATCCCGTTTGTCATTCAAATATGGATGTATCTGACGCCGATTGTGTATCCGGTTAGCCTCGTGCCGGAGCAGTGGAGATGGCTCTATGGCCTCAATCCAATGGTCGGCGTGATTGAGGGGTTTCGATGGGCGTTGCTGGGACGGGCCGCTCCGGACCCGGTGGTGATGGTGGAGAGCATCGTCGTGCTATTCGCCGTGATAACGGCAGGTCTGGTGTATTTCAGGCAGATGGAACGACAGTTTGCCGATATCGTGTAAATGGGAAGGTGGAACGTACGGTCGCTCTCCTGAGGCAATAGAATGAACAATCACCCTAAGAAATCAACATGAGTGACATCGCCGTCCGCATCGAGGGACTCTCAAAACAATACAGAATCGGCGCTCGACGGAAAGATCATCGCACCTTGCGCGATCATCTGGTGTCGAGCCTGAAATCTCTTTGGAGCCGAAACGGCCATATAGCACTGCCGAGAAAAGCCGGCTCTGGTGAATCCGAGCGAATGGCGGCATCGGATACATTCTGGGCCTTGCAGGATGTGTCGTTCGAAGTGAAACAGGGTGAAACGGTGGGCATCATCGGCCGCAACGGCGCCGGGAAAAGCACCTTGCTCAAATTGCTCTCGCGTATCACGGAACCGACCCGTGGCCGGATAGAGCTTGACGGGCGCGTGGCCGCGCTTCTGGAGGTAGGGACGGGTTTTCATAGCGAGCTGACCGGGCGCGAGAACATTTACCTGAATGGAACCATTTTGGGGATGAAACGGGCCGATATCACTCGCGAATTGGATAAGATCGTCGCGTTTGCCGAAGTGGAACAGTTCCTCGACACGCCGGTGAAACGGTACTCCAGCGGCATGACCTTGCGATTGGCGTTTGCGGTCGCCGCCCATTTGAACCCTGAAATCCTGATCATCGATGAGGTGCTGGCGGTCGGGGATGCCTCCTTCCAGAAGAAGTGCTTGGGTAAAATGGAAAGCGTGGCCAATCAGGGACGCACCATCTTCTTTGTGAGCCATAACCTGCCGGCCGTCACGCGTCTGTGTGGGCGAGCCATCTTATTGGATGAGGGGAAGCTCTGTCATGATGGAGCCTCTCATACGGTGGTCAATGCCTATCTGCACTCGGAACTCGGCACCATGTCCTCGCGCGAATGGCGGGATCCGCTCAAGGCCCCGAGGGGCGAGGTGGTTCGGTTGCGAGCCGTGCGAGTCCGTACCAAGGACGAGCAGGTGACCGATAAGTTTGACATCCGAAAGCCGGTCGGACTTGAGATGGAATACGAGGTGCTCAAATCCGGTTATAAGCTGATGTCCTCTTTTGAGTTACACAATGAGGAAAGCATCTGTATTTTCGATTCGATTGACTTCGACCCTGTTTGGCGAGGGCGTGTTCGTCCGGTTGGTCGCTACCGAAGCACGGCATGGATTCCCGGTAACTACCTCGCTGAAGGGACGTTCTTTCTGAGTGCATTCATCGAAACCCTCGACCCACATGTGACGCAAATCCGTGAACTTCAGATCGTGGCCTTCTCCGTCGTAGATACCTGTGAAGGCGACTCGGCGCGTGGCGACTTCGCCGGAGCGCTCAAAGGTGTGGTCAGACCGCTCTTGGATTGGAGCACGGTGTTACATACGGAGAGCATTCAGGTCGAGCGCGGGTGATTGTTGAGCGGCGGAACGAAAGGAATGGGCGAACAGTTATCTCAAGCATGCGCTGCAAAGTGCGGTCAATCAAACCTATAAGAATATAGAGATCATTGTTTCCGATGACTGTTCATCCGACGACACCGAATTGGTATTGCCAAATATAGAAAGAGCCGGGATGGTTTTGATCCTCTCCTCGGATCATACAGAATCAATGTGGTGACTTGTCCTGGTGTGACTATCGGCCGAATGACGATTGTGGGGGCCAATCGCGTGGTTACCAAAAGTCTACCGGAACGATTGATTGCCGTCGGTTCTTTTGCTCGGGTAGTCAAGGGCTGGAATGATGCCATGGGAATAATGGGTGTCGGTGAAAAACGATGCCTAGCGGTAAAGGGTGAGTTGCCTCTATATCGGAGTGTATGATGATTTCACAATCTCCAACAAAAACCGTTGCTGTGGTGGTCCCCTTGTCTCTGAGTTTTAACCCCACGGCGGATGAGGAGTTGTCGTTACGACATTTGACTCATTTTCTTGGTAGCTATGATAAATATATGCTTGCGCCTCATGGTCTTCATGTGGATTACCCGGAATTTAAGGTGAAATACTTGAATAAAGGATTCTTTGGAAGTACCAAGGCGCATTCTCAAATGCTGATGTCTCAAGAATTTTATACTTCCTTTTTGGACTATGAGTATATTCTCCACTATCACCTTGATGCGCTGGTGTTTTCGGACCAATTACTTGAATGGTGTGATTCCGGGTATGATTTTATTGCCTCTCCGTGGATCTCCCATAAGGATGCCCCATATGGGACTAATTCCAGATGGGCGGGAAAAGTTGGGAATACGGGTTTTGCCCTCTTTAAAGTGAGGAGTTTTCTGAAGGTCTTAACGTCAAACCGTTATGCGATTGATCCGGAATTTTATGACAGAGAAGCCTTAAAGATTGAACTCGGACTCAACCGTTTTGTCTTAAAAGCCAAGAGCTTGGTGAAACGCTTGAAAAGGTTTAACAATGTTCAATGGGAAGTGGCAGGGTTCGAGGAGCCAGGGGACTGGTTCTGGGCGAGTCGAGCCCAGCACTATTATCCTGATTTTTCAGTTGCACCCCTCGATGTGGCGTTAAAGTTCGGTTTTGAATGTGTGCCAAGATACTGTTTCGAATTAACCAATCACACCCTTCCATTTGGGTGCCACGCTTGGCAGAGATATGACAGGGAATTCTGGGAGCCCTTCCTCTTGAAGTAGGTGGACCTCTCATTGCTGGATGGAAAACTCTGTCATGTGCCAATCTCGCAATTCATTTATTGGGTGAAACATGAAAAACCACACTCCAATAAATTGGCTGGAGTTAACCTGCCAGCCAGGTAAGGAGCCGAGTTGATTTTTTCGTTGGTAGGTAGAAGGGTTCTTTTCGTCTTTACGACAGGGTAAATATGCGTTGCCCCACACTCCAGGAACTTCCACCTCCTCCCCAAAACAAGTGTGGATGGCCTTGGACGGAAGAAAGCGGACCGCTGCCGGCCAAAAGGCCGAATGGTCAGCCCTGGCCTCGGATCACCATTGTGACCCCTTCGTTTAATCAGGGCCAATTTCTTGAGGAAACGATTCGGTCGATTTTACTTCAGGGCTATCCTGACTTGGAGTATTTTATTTTCGATGGGGCAAGCAAGGATAATTCGGTTGAAGTCATAAAAAAATATGCTCCTTGGCTCAGCTATTGGGGGAGTGAACCAGATTCAGGACAAAGTGATGCCATTACCAAGGGGTTACGGCGGGGTTCTGGCCAACTGGCTACTTGGATCAACAGCGATGATCTGCTCTGTAAAGATGCTTTGATTACCCATGTAACGAGGAATTGTGTTGAAGGGAACGTACTCTATGCAGGAATTTGTATTTATATTGACAAGGAGAGTCGTCTGGTCAAAACGCACCAAGGCCGAATTCATTCGTTAGAGGAATTGCTCAGGATTAAAACCGTTTGGCGTGCCGGCGGACATCTGGTCCAGCCAGAGACGATTTTCCCTCTCGAGCTTGCGCTGGAAGTCGGGGGCATTAATAAAAATTTGCATGATGGCATGGACTATGAATTGTGGGGCAAGCTGCTTCTGGCGGGGGCCAAAATTCAGTATACGGGTATTCCTTTTGGAATGTTAAGGCTACATGCCTTGCAAAAAACCGCAAATGGTTTACGGACAACACGTACCCTCCTGGATGTGGCTTCCGATTTGGTTGCTCGCGCTCCACAGTTGCCTGCGTACACGAGGGAACAGATTCTGCAGGAATTGGAGGTGTATTGGATTGAATACCAGGAGCACGCATGGAAAGCTTCAGGGCGGTTGGCCAGAATAGGATTGCCGGTTTCATTCGTGCGGCAAATTAGGAAAATCAAAGAGAAAATTTCGTTCGATTGTTGGTGAGTACCTTTGATTTTCGTGAATTACCCAACCTCTCTTTACTTAAAGTAAACCCAAATCTTTACGTAAATGACAATACCATGAAAATTCTTATCGTGGTACCGTGGGATCATGAGTATGGTGGTGTGGCTTCTGTCGTCGGAAATCTTGCGATATGCTTGAAAGATAGGGGGCATAAGGTTTTGTTTTTCCATCCAAATGGCAAAGCCATCATTCAGAAGAAACGAACAACAAAATGGGGATTTCCTGGATTTCAACTCAGAGTTGGTTTGCCGTTTGGCGTGCATCCATTTCTCAGTACGTTGGCATTTTTTGCCTTGTTCCCTTTTACGCTCCTTCAGCTGATCCGACTGATCAAAAAGCATGACATTGAAATAGTCAATATCCATTATCCGGCTGATTCCTTTTTCTATTTTGGGCTTTGTCGCCGTATCTGTCATTTTTCCCTAGTCACCTCAATTCATGGAGCAGATGTTTTTCCCCGTGGTAAACCCAAGAGGGAATATACATTGCCTTTCAGGTTTCTTTTGGATTCATCGGATGTTCTCGTGGCTCCATCGCGGGGGTTTCAAAGTGAATTTTTACAGATCTTTCCAGAACTTCGATCAAAGGGAAAGGTCATTTACAACGGAATTAACATTGGTGAACTGGCAGCAGAAAGTAATCATGGCGGACGGATACTTGAGGATCCCTATATTCTTTGTATTGCCATGCACAATGAAAAAAAGGGGTTAGATGTACTTCTCCGTGCATTTAAGCAAGTTAGAAATTCCTTTCCTACGTTTAAATTGGTACTGGTTGGTGATGGGCCCCTACGGAATTCATTAGAAGAGTTGGCTGATTCACTGGGTCTCCAAGAACAAGTGGTGTTTTGTGGAAAGCAGGGGAGACCGGAAGTGACCAACATCTTAATAGGATGTGAGGTTTTTGTCCTGCCATCGAGGTCCGAGCCATTTGGGATTGTCATTCTGGAAGCGATGGCCTGTAAAAAACCTGTCATTGCTACAAAAGTGGCTGGGCCAATGGAGATCATAGAAGATGGAATAACCGGCATTTTAGTAGAGGCGGATAATCCTGATATGCTGGCCAAAGCCATGATTAATATACTGAATAGACGGGATCTGCAGCTGTTCCTCGGCGAGAACGGCCATCTTATGGTTCAGGAAAAATTTCTCTCCACTCATTTGGGTTTGGCCTATGAAGAGCTTTTCCGGAAACTGTTAACCCAGGTATAAAAGCAGTTAGGAGTGTCAAAACTCATGATAACTATAAAAAGTATGACGTGTTAAACAGGACTCACTACTATCACAAATCCAAAAAAACAAAGTAGTTAGAATAGTAAAAGCTGTGTCCTTGATCATGAAGTATGCACCGCATAACTATGGCGCGATAATCAGATCATTAAATGTCTTTACATATGGGAAGCAGGCGTGGTCGCTGACTCTCCTGTTCATGAGCATTCCATTATTGGAAGAGAGACCGTTCGACATCATACATTATCCGTTCGGTACACTCGGGCCGTTTGCAGTATGGTTGACGCAAATCTGTCCCAGTAATTGCAAGGTAGTGACTTCCATCTGAGGTTACGATGTCGCTGTGTTTATGAAGAAACACCCGGAAGCCTATCGCGCATTATTCGATAAGGGAGATCTGTTTTTGCGTTTCTTAAAGTGCGGTTGATCCAGGAGGGTTGTGAAGCAAAGAAGATCGTGGTTCACTATTCCGGTATTGATTGTTCTAAAGTTGAATATCTTCAAAGACAGCGAGTCACTGGTGAGACCATAAAGGTCCTGACGATTGCGCGGTTGATTGATAAAAGGGGGTGGCCTTTGCCATTAAGGCCCGTGTCGAACCTGGTTTCCAAAGGGGAACAGATAGAATATACGGTTGTCGGCGACGGAGTGCTTCGTGAGAGTTTACAGCGTTGATAGAAGGCATGAGTCTTGAGCGACAGGTCAAATTACTCGGTTGGAAAACTCACGAGGAAGTGAAAATATTGCTAGAGGATTCGCACGTGCTGGTTGCGCCGAGTTTGACCTCTGCAGGTGGTGATGAGGAGGGAATCCCAAATGCCATCAAAGAGGCAATGGCTTCCGGGTTACCCGTGATCGGTACGTTTCACAGTGGGATACCGGAATTAGTGACCGATGGCGTATCGAGCTTGTTGGTGCCGGAGAGGGATCCGGCTTCCCTTGCGGATGCTCTTGCCTACCTAATGCACCATCCTGAAATTTGTGATGAGATGGGTCGGGCGGGAAGAAGGCAGGTGGAGCAAAAGTTCGATACAAACTCCTTAAAAATAAGAAGCTGGAAGAGTTATACCTGGGACTTATGCAAGAAACGTAATTCTTGGTTTCAAAATCTCCCTATACGTACCCAGTACGCATCTATTTGTGATCTCCGATATCGCTTTGGGTTTGCGCTCATGGTGTAAGATGAAGCCTCGCGTTTCAAGCTCGGTATCATAACAAGAAATCTCTGCGATGATCGCTGGTCACATGCATAAGCAGGCCGATTCAGAGGGAAGCATAGGGCGGCTTGCCTATAAACCCAAGCTGCTCTTCCTCGCGTGCTACTTTCCACCGGTGCGGGCGATTGGCGCTGTTCGTACGGGGAACATAGCAAGGTATTTGGCCAGGTTAGGGTGGGAAGTTACCGTGGTAACCCCCCATTCGTATGTCTGGCGCACCGTAGAAGATAGCGAGAGGATCTCAAGAGAGCTTGAGGAGGAAGGCATCCATCGTATCCTGACTGATCATCGGTGGCGGTGTTTGGAGCCTGTTCATCTGAAATGCTGGGATCAGAACGTGGGGTGGATTGCTGGAGGAATCTGCCGAACGATTGCACGACGACTAGGGCTTGATAAGAATATAGGTTGGATCAAGGATGCGGAACGAGCTTGTTCGAATCTGAGTCCGAAGGACGTGGATGTTATCCTGGCATCCGGTAAGCCATTTGTGGCGTTTAGACTCGCAAGAAGCCTCTCAAATCGGCTCGGCCGGCCCTATATGTTGGACTACCGTGACCCATGGACTGCAAATCCTCATGCCGGTCGCCCTCCACGGCCAGCAATAATCCGAGAAGAAGCGAGTTTGCTTCAAGGTTGTGCAGCCGTCACCGTTGTGTCACCTTCCTGGGGTGCGGACTTGGACCGTCGGTTCGGTGTTGGGGCCAAACTTCATGTCGTGCCGAATGGCTATGACTCTGGTGAGATGGCAGCCGTGAAACCACATGATTTTGGCCATTGTGCCATTGTCTATACAGGAATCTTCTATCCGCCAAGGCGCGTCATCTCGCCGTTTCTGGCCGCGCTCAAGCATCTGAAGGAATCTCTGAATGAAACAAGCAATGAATGGTATTTCCACTACTATGGAGCACAGGGAGACCACGTTCACGAAGAGGCAGTTCGATTTGGTCTGAGCGATCGGATTGTGCTACACGGAAAAGTTCCGAGACATGAGGCCCTATCGGCAGTTAAAGGCGCCAGCCTTGCAGTAGTCGTTGTTTCTGTTGAGGAACAAGCCTCATCTGAAATGTTAGGGATGGTCCCGGCCAAGATATTTGAAGCCATCGGACTTGGGACACCTGTTCTTCTCATTGCCCCTCTGGGCAGTGATGCAACAGCCCTACTCGCTCGCACCGGATTAGTGAAAAGTTTTACTGGTGCTGAGACTCAGGGTATGGCATCGTTTCTCAAGGATGTGGTTTGTGGGCAGGTACTCCAACTCAGAAATATCGAGATCTGTTCGTGGGCGACTATCTCTAAAAACCTCGATGCCCTCCTACGAAGAAGCATGACTTCTCAATCGTACCACCAGGATATGCGAGACGGAAATGGAGCTTGGGATGGTTCAAATGAGCCAAAGCCAGCAAGTTAGGTCAGGCATACTCCACGGCAATGCATGGTGGTAAGTAGCTCCGGTCTATGTGACTATGTACATGGTAAAGGATTTGCCCACGTGAGCTGTGGTCATTCAATGCATTGGCAGATTAAAACCTAGGTGGATTCCCTGATCAACCGACCAACCAGATTGGACCAAAGCCCGCCTGCAGGCGAGAAACCAGCCGTGGCACGACACATCTTACAGCCCTATTCTCGCTCTACCCTCGTTGAGCGACTCTTGATTTTTACCACCATAGTCGCGTTACCGCTGCAAGATTATTTTCCCCCAGTGGCCGGGATGAGCATCTCTTTTCTTTTCTTCGCTACGCTCGCCGCATACGTCATTGTGAATCGTCTTCGCAGCTTAGGTGCGGTTTGGTATCACCCGGTTTTCATTGCAGCCTATGCCTTCATCGTCGTCAACACCCTCCTGGAATTTTCGAGCCCATTATCCAGGTATGGACAGATTATACAATTTGCGCAAATGACCATAGGCGCGATATGTGTGGCGGCACTATGTAGGGATCGGTTAGCGTTGGGTGCTGGCCTCTACGGATTCATCGCTACAGGTTTATGGGTTGGGATTATTCTCTTCTCGACCTCATATGGAACTTTACAAGAAATGGGAGCAGGGGATTTCTCGGAAGCCAGCAAGCTTCGCGCTGAAGCATTCGAGGACAAGCCCATGGCGGCTAATATAAATGCACTGGCTATGTGGTGCGCTCTGGGAGCGATCGTCGCATTCGCGTTGTGTTTGTCGGATAGGTTGAAGCATTTCCGTGTGTTATTGGTAGGGATAGCCAGTTTCTGTTTTGTCGCTTCCTTCTTACCCATGTCTAGAGGAGCCGCTGCGGCCAGCCTCATGTCCTTTGCGGTTATTCTCTATGCCCACGGAGTTAGACAGGGGAAAGCGTTGATCCTCGCTTCCATCATAGGGATGGGCATTTATGCGGTGGTTCCTGACGCTGTCTGGTCCCGGATGGCGTTCTCGACCTCGGTACAAGAAGATGGTAAGATGGAAAGTCGCGCAAAGTTATACGCTAAAGCATTCAACCGCTTGCCGGAATACATTGTGGCCGGTGTCGGCGCGGGAAATTTCTATAACAAGTGGGCATTCGAGAAGGGATTTTCCAAGACGATAGCTGGCGTTGTAGTTCCGTTCCCTCTCCACAACTCATTTCTACAGATCACAGTTTTCTGGGGAGTTTTCGGTCTTTTGATGTTTCTGATGATCATATGGTGTGTCTATCGTTCAATTCCATTACGATGTGGTCGTGACGAATTCTCACTTGCGCTGCTGGGAATTATTGTCTCGCTCGGCGCATTGCTGATGCAAACGCACAATTTCCACGACAAATTGTATGCCTTGGGTATAGGTATGGTAGTTGGTGCTCGACAATGGATCTGGCCTCGAGGCATCGTGTCAGAAGTTGAGGTGAGTAAACGGCCATTGGGCGACGATATTAATCGTAGCCAAGACCGCTACTCATAGGCCATTCGAAAGGTTGACCGGCTAGACTGGAACTATTTAAGGCAAGGGACGGTCATACAGCTCAGTGACCTTGAGCAGTCCTGGGAAACATTCTTACACATGGAGAAAATCGGATTCCCCATCATTATCACGTGCTAAACTGTATTTGCCTCCGACCCAGATAGGAAGATTTTTTGTTATAGAAGCTTCCCGCATAGGATCCGTCCCGGTGAACTGCTGCCTTCTTTATCTTGTTGGGCAATGCCGAGCACGCATTTCGGTTCTTAGGTAGTCTGCATGATATCCCGAGCTTACTTGCCGGTGCCGCCTTTCTCGTGCATACCTCCCACGTTGAAGGCCTGCCCAATGTCGTATCGGAGGCTATGGCCTGTGGCTGTGCCGTTGTTGCCACCGATGCAGGTGATGTTCCTTTTTGATAGATGACGGGAAGACGGGGTTCGTTGTATCAAGACAAGATGAAACCGTGCTAGCGAATCGCATGGCCACTCTATCGGCAGGCTGCGAGCTATTCTGCCGGATGGGAGATGTGGGTCGAGACAAAGCCGAGCGAAAGTTCAGCCTTGAGCGATTGATTTCGGAGACATTTGCGGTCTATCGAGCAGGAAGGTGGAAGGACAGATAGTATGTGCGGAATCGGCGGGTGGATTGGCCCTCAAGATGATGGCGGCGAAGTTGCCGACCGTATGCGGCAGGCACTGCATCACAGAGGACCGGACAGTTACGGAGTCAGGTCTTTCCCCTCGGCCACTCTTGTCCATACGCGACTGTCCATCATTGATCTGTCGGAATCTGGTGTTCAACCGATGGCAAATGAAACCGGAACAATCTGGAGTGTCTTTAACGGGGAGATTTATAACCATCGGGAACTGCGGAACGATCTGGAACGAAAAGGACATCGCTTTCGCGGCTACTCAGATTCTGAGGTCATACCTCATCTCTATGAAGAACTAGGCTCAGGTTTTGTAGAGCGGTTGAGGGGGATGTTTGCAATCGCAATTTACGATGCTCGTGTTCAAACACTTCTCCTTGCTCGTGATCGCTTCGGAATCAAACCGCTCTTTTACGCTCCCATGAAGACGAGGCTGGCTTTTGCAAGTGAACTCAGAGCCCTGCTCTATGTAAAGGGTATCGATACGAGACCAAACCGACAGGCAATCTATGACTCCGCAGCACTGTTTTACATTCCAGCTTCTGAAACTTTCTACCAGGGTATCCGTGCATTGCAAGCCGGAGAAATTCTTGAAGCGAGTTTACTGCAAGATGGTGCGATTTCCTGGAAAACGCGCCGATATTGGAAAGGAGTCATCGCACCGGACCAAAGCCTGTCCTTGTCGGAAGCTGTTGATCAAGCGGAGGGGTTGATCACTGCAGCGGTCCAACGCCAATTAGAGAGCGATGTGCCTCTAGCTGCTCTACTGAGTGGCGGGATTGATTCTTCGCTCGTCAGCGCGGCAGCTCAACGAGCGCTTCAGGGAACACTGCAAACCTATAATGTTCGTTTCTCTGACCAGAAATATGATGAGACGTCGGCTGCATTAACCGTAGCCCAGCATATTGGAAGTCATCATGTGACTCTTGATATGGATGAGGGCCAAGGAACATGGGAACGTGTCATAGACTTGTTGGCGCATGCGGGGCAGCCTTTTGCCGACACATCACTGTTCGGCGTAAATGCGGTGTGCCGATTGATGCGTACTCATGTGACCGTGGCTCTCTCGGGGGATGGAGGGGATGAGGGATTTGGAGGGTATGATATCTATTGGCGGCTGGCACGAATTGCGCAAATGCAATGTTTCCCAGCTGTTATGTGGAAAACAAGTGCTTGGACACTCGGTCCACTGGCGAGTCTAACGGTTGTGCCAGCCTATCTCCCGGCTCGCCTCAGGGAACTTGCGCAGGGCGATGATGTGCAAATCGTTCAAAGCCTATTCACCTCCTTGCAAGATGAGGAATTGCGTGGTTTATGCTTGGACTATCAGAAAATGCTACCTGTTCGACGGTTCTTTGAACAACAATGGGATCACTGTTTACCTAAGAATGCCACTCGGATAGAGCGGTTATCTGCATTGGCGACGGAAGCCAACGTGCGCATGACGTTGGCGAACGACTTTCTATTTAAGGTTGACCTAGCCAGTATGAAAGAAAGTCTAGAGGTCCGTGTTCCTATGCTGGATGAAAAATTGTTTTCGTTTGGTCTCACCTTGCCGCACAGACTCAAGGTAAAAGGGCGTGAGTGCAAGCAGGTGTTGCGAGAAGTTGCCGCGCGGCAACTTCCTCTTATGGTTGCCAAGAAGCCCAAACATGGTTTTGGTGTTCCAGTGGATCGATGGGTAAATGCTGAGTTTAAATCTCGAGTCAGAGAAGCACTGATTGGCCCATCGAGTCGCCTGCCAGAGTATTTTAGGCCAGAGGTGTATGAGCCGATCGTAGAAGCATTTTGTAGCGGTCGCTCCGACGGTGGCTTCTCACGGTCAGCCATATTTCAACGGACAGTTTTCTTGCTTTCCATCCACTTGCATTTAGAGGGTGCCAGATCGGTCTCCTAATTGGGAGAGTGAAGACTTATGGGGTCATTCCGCAAACGGAACCTATCCTTCTCAAGAGGATCGATACTGCTCATCAGGACTTTGAGTCGCAAGACTTTAGTCTCTTTGAAGATCAACTCGGAAGTAGGTACTAAGCTGCTCAAGTCCTTTCGGAATAGGTGATCGCTGTGATCAACAGACACGGCATCGTGGTTAAGAACAAGGCAGCTAGATGTCGCCTTCTGTATGTGGTAGGACAACTCGGGCTTGGTGGAGCAGAACGTCAGCTCTTCTATCTTCTTGCGAGTCTTGATCGGTACCTATATCAGCCTGCTCTGGTCGCTTGGAACTTCAATCCTGACGAAAAATACTATCGAGATATTGAGGCTCTCAAGATTCCAATTTATGGATTGCCTGCCCAATGGTCTCCGATTGCTAAACTGCGAGAGTTTCGAAAGCTGGCGCGAACCCTTGCTCCAGAGGTTATTCATTCGTATGGCTTTTATACCAATTTCGCGGCCTATTATGCGGCACGCGGGACAGGAGCGCTAGCGATTGGGTCTTTGCGTAGCGACCTAGCCAGGAGCATAAAGTCAGGAGGGGTAATACGTGGAGCACTGAACAGCCGGTTGCCACACTGCCACATATCAAACAGTGTCGTATGCGTAAAAGCCGCACATCAGTATTCCTCTTTCTTTGTTCCAAAACAGTATGTTGTTGTGCGCAATGGTTTAGACCTGAATAGTTTTCGAGCTTCGGAAGATACTCTCGCCGAGGGTACTTATGTTGCCAGTGTAGGGTCCTTGTTGCCTGTTAAGCGTTGGGATCGGTTGTTAAGGGTGGTTCAGAAAGTAATGAGCGTTGGTCTCAAGGAGGTACGTTTTCGCCTTGCAGGTGATGGTCCACTTCGCCAGACTCTTGAAAAATTGGCAGCAGACCTCGGCGTTTCTCAAGCCGTGGAGTTTCTTGGCACGACTCATGATGTTCCTGCATTTCTGCGAGGAGCGAAATTTCTGGTTCACACTTCTGAGAGCGAAGGATGCCCGAATGTCGTGATGGAAGCCATGGCGGCTGGAAAGGCAATTGTAGCAACTGATGCCGGAGATGTCCCGGATCTTGTCGTGGACGGTAAGACTGGTTTTGTGGTCCGACGAACAGACGAGGAGGCGCTCGCAAGTTGTATTGTGACATTATTGACTAATTCTGATCTTGTGCAGCAGATGGGGAAGAATGCCCGTGCAAAAGCAGAACAAGAATTTGAACTATCTACGTTTGTCGCAAGAACATTGGATGCATATAGGTCAGCTGGCTGGAAGGATCAAAGCCATGTGTGGAATGGGGTAGCATGAATATTACATGAATATTAAATGTGGGTATTTAATGGCGAGATCAGAAAACAAACCTGTTGAGAGTGTAGGAATGATCGTGCAACGGTAGCTACAAAACTTAAACGATTTTCAAAAGGATCGATTGCGTGATGCACCAGGAGCAAAGGCGAACTAAAATCTCGAATGCTTCCCGAGGAGGGGTGCTTTTGGTTGGAAATTTTCTATCACCTACCAAAGGAACTCGGAGTCTGTGTGAGGATCTTGCGCAGTGGTTCAAGGCTGAAGGTTGGTCGGTCATCACGACGTCCTCTCGCGTCGGTCGCGGCACACGGCTGCTTGACTTTCTGCTTACTGTGTGGCGATGTCGAAATCGGTATGGGGTGGCACTGGTCGATGTATACAGTGGGCCGGCGTTCGTTTGGGCCGAATTAGTCTGTTGGGCATTACGAGTGGTACGAAAACCATACATATTGACACTTCGTGGGGGGAGTCTTCCCACTTTTAGTAAAGGAGCTGATCGCCGAGTCCGAAATCTGTTTCAAAGTGCTTCAGCCGTGACAGCACCTTCGAGGTATCTCCTTGAACAGATGCAGCCGTATCGCAAGGACATAATTCTTCTTCCCAATCCACTGGATCTAAGCAAATATTCATTCAGCCTTCGACGGCATCCCGCTCCAAGCTTGGTCTGGCTCAGAGCTTTGCACAACATCTATAATCCGTCGCTGGCTGTCCGCGTAGTCGCTCTGTTGAGCGAAGACTTTCCCGATGTTCGGCTGTCCATGATCGGCCCCGATAAAGGTGATGGAAGTCTAGAATCAGCAAGGGATTTGGCCGTGCAGCTTGGTGTTTCAGATAGAACAACATTTACTGGTCCTGTTCCTAAGGACTCAATTGCCCATTGGCTCAATCAGGGCGATATCTTCCTGAATACGACGCGTGTGGATAATACACCGGTAAGCGTCTTGGAAGCTATGGCTTGCGGTTTATGCGTTGTGAGTACAAATGTGGGAGGTATCCCTTATTTGATCGAAAACGAGTGCGATGCGCTTTTTGTTGCCGACGATGATCACATAGCAATGGCCAAGGCAGTTCAGCGTCTTGTAACCGAGGATGGATTGGCGGAACGGCTGTCTAAAAACGCACGCAAGAAAATAGAATCATTCGATTGGTCGAACATTCTTCCAAAGTGGGAGAAACTTTTTCGTGAATCTCACGTATAAAAGATAAATGGCTGACAGGCTCCTTAAAACATATCATTCTCTCCCGGCACCTCTGCGTTCGATGGCGGCGAGTCTTCGTGGGTTTTACCTTCGATCCTGGCGATACGGTACCGAGACCGAGCGCCTCGCTGAAGAAGCCATAGGTCGCGAAAAATGGAGTCCGACGCAGTGGAAGGCCTGGCAAGAGGAACGTCTCGCGTATGTGTTGAATCGTGCCGCCACGCAGGTCCCGTATTATCGCGAACAGTGGGCCACGCGTCGTCGTGGGGGAGACCGGGCTTCCTGGGAATACTTGGAAAATTGGCCAATACTTGAGAAAGAGTCTGTCAGACAAAATGCAAGCGCCTTTGTGGCTGACGACTGTGATCGACGTCGAATGTTCCACGACCATACGAGCGGATCGACTGGCAAGCCGCTGAGTTTGTACTTGAGCAGGGAGACGGTGCGGAAATGGTATGCTTTGTGTGAAGCTCGGATTCGCTATTGGAATGGCGTTTCTCGTCACGATAGATGGGCGATCATCGGCGGCCAATTAGTGACCCCTGTAAACCAACGACAGCCGCCTTTTTGGGTCTGGAATAAGGGGCTGAGTCAATTGTACATGTCTTCCTACCACCTTGCCCCTGATCTGGTTAGCTTCTATCTGGAAGCGATGTCGCGCTATCGCGTGACGTACCTCTTGGGATATACGTCCTCTCTCCATGCGTTGGCTCAAGCTGTTCTGGAATCAGGAAGACGAGGTATCGATATGACCGTTGCCATTACAAATGCGGAACCGGTCTATCCCTATCAACGTGCGACCATTGCTCAAGCGTTTCACTGTCCAGTTCGTGAAACATATGGAATGGCGGAAATTGTAGTGACTGCCACTGAGTGTACGGCCGGCCGATTGCATCTGTGGCCCGAGGTTGGGTGGGTGGAAGTGATGGAAGACGATCGCTCTGTGCCCTGTGGAAGCTCGGGTGATCTCGTATGCACGGGCCTGTTGAATGCAGATATGCCGCTGATCCGGTACCGTACTGGCGATCGGGGCGTTTTAATGGATAGTTCTGAAGCATGCCAATGTGGACGCACATTACCGGTTATGGGGTCGGTAGACGGACGGATAGGCGATGTGATCTACACAAAGGATGGGAGACGCATCAGTAGGTTTGGGCAAGTATTCAATGGTGACCTTGCCATACGCGAAGCCCAGATTGTCCAGGAATCACTCGATTGCGTGAGGGTGAATTTTGTGCCGACTCCAAACTTTACCGCACATCATGAAAACATGATTGTGCAAAGACTAAAAGCGAGAATAGGGAATGTCGAGGTAATAATGGAACCGTTGACTGAGATTCCTCGTGAGCCAAATGGGAAGTTTCGCGTTGTAATTTGTAAAATTCCTGGTGCTGTGTCTCAGAAGTCGGTTTGTGATGGGCCCGTCGACCATGAGCGGAAGTAGATAGAGAATCGGAAGAGGAGAATGCTGACTGAAGCAGCTGGCTCGGTTGAAGGATCTTCACTGAACTCGGAGTGCCGCTGGTGCTTTCGGTGATTGGGCGTCGCCATTAAGATTGTATTCACAGGCGCCAATATCGTAGGCACGCCCTTGGGGTCGGTTCGTGCCGTCGAAGGCTATTTTGGTTGCGGTAAGAGTTAAGCCCTTGTCGATGACTGGGCTTCGTTCGGTCAGAGCGAAATTTGGTGACGCAGGAAGTGTCGCTGGGGCATTGACGAATTGTGGATTATCCGTATTTACGATGTTGCCGGATTGTGTGTAATGGGTACCTTCCGTTGCCCCAGCGCTGAGAAAATTCATGCCGCCAGAGCCACTTGCGAACGCCAGGTTATTTCGGATTTGGATGCCCTTGCAGGTCGTTGAGACAAAATCAATTCCTTGAGACGCAGATGTGGGTCGCGTGGCGGCATTCTCATAGAGAATGTTATTTACGATCTGAACATTATGACATGTCGAGCCCCACACGACAATGCCAGCTTTTGCTTGATTGTAAGCGATGGTATTATTGGCAATGATCCAATTCGCTGAAACAGCAAATTCCGGACCAGCGTGCTTGCTAGGATCGTAAAAGGAACTGCTCGATCCGTTCAGCTGAATGCCGTAGCCCGCATTGTTGTAAATGATATTGTTTGTGATGGTCAGCGCTGTTCCATTCATGTATAGGCCGTGGCCATGCCCCTCGAATCCGTTATTATTAATGATGTTTCGATCAATCAGTATCCTTGTGCCGTTTCCGAGAATCCCGGGCCTGGCGAGATCGTGGTCGCCATGAATCCAATTGCGCCGAAATGTTGAATCATGGGCGTTGTAAAACTTGATGCCCTCCCAGCAATTCCGTATCTCAAACCCCTCGATCGTGATCCATCCGATAGGGAATCGAGACCCTGATGCATGATGAAGAATAATCCTATGGAATTGTTTGGGGTCAATACAGTGAATGACCGGAGACTCTCCAGGGGCATTGAGGAGCTTGATAGGAGCCGGCTTGGTGCCGGATCGCCTGAATCGGATGATTTTCTCGTTGTACACCCCACCTTTTACATAGGTCGTATCTCCTGCGACCATAGCATCGACGGCATAAGCAATCGTCAGGAATGGTCTGTTTTCTGTCCCAGGATTGCTGTTGCTCCCGGTCGTAGCGACGTAATACGTCGCCGCATGGGCCGCGCCAGAATAGTGCTGACAACCCGCAACGGTTGTCAAGAGGGCACTAGCCAAAATGCAGGTACCGATGGCTCGCTTGAGTCGAATGATCATAGGTAGCCTTTTCAATAGTCTACAATAGGATGAGTTTGTGGCGATGTCATTCCCGGTTCCACCAAATGAAGTTCCGCATCATGTGGAGGATCGCAACAATCATGCCAAGTTGGCTGTTCACGAGCGGCCAAAAACAAAGAAGAAACTGCAAGAATTCGTTTAAGCTGGTTCAAAACCGTTCATGGGCCGTAAATAGTGTGCGTTGAAAAGGACTTCAGAACCTTGTTGACCTGATTCCTATGCCAACTGTCACCACGGTTTATGCTAGACGTACCAAAGAGGAGGTTTCAAGGTAGTCGAACATCCAGACCCTCGGCAACTTACTCCAGAACATCTGGTAATGGTGTGGCACGTATGGCGTGAGCTATAGAGATAATGGCGGAGGAAGGGCGGTTGCGAGCCAAGGTTACCGCGCTGCGTCAGCAGCGCGGTAGGGAATGTTGGGCAGCTACCAGGCTAATCGGCCCACAGCGGACCACGCACTTTAGTTAACAACTCGGAGTGATGTTGGCGCAGTGAGTATTGTACTGCCGGAATATTCATAGGCGCCGATATCATAGCCAGATTGTTTTGGTCGAGATATGCCGGGGAACGATGTTTTGGTCGCAGAGAGCGATAAGCCTCTATCGATGGCTGGGCTTCCTGAGGTCAGAGAGAAATTCGGCGATGACGGAAATGTGGCAGGGGCATTGGCGAATTTGGGATTGATCGTGTTTACAACATTGCCGGATTGCGTGAGCCCTGGAGCCGCACCTGCAGTAAACTTCGTGCCGCCTGACCCACTCGCGTAGGCAAGGTTGTTTCTAACCGTTGTCCCTGTACACGTCGTTGATAAGAAAGTAATTCCCTGCTCACTGCCAGTGCCTTTCTTGACGGCGTTCTCGTAGAAAATGTTATTTTCAACCCGAGCATTATGACATGTCGAACCCCATACGACCAGACCGGCCTGGCCTTTTTGGTATGCAAAGGTATTGTTGGCAATAGTCCAGTTCTTAGAATCCGCGTACTCTGGTCCCGCATGTACGGTAGAATTATAACGTGAGCTAGTGGACCCATTGAGCTGAATTCCGTATTTCTCGTTGTCATAAATGAGATTGTTCGTGATGGTGAAATACGATCCGTTGGAATAGATCCCATGACCACCGGCTGATGAACTACCGTTGCTGTTAATTATATTTCGATCAATCACAACCTTGGTGCCCCACCCAAAAATTCCGCTTCCTCCAGTGTTGTGGTGAATCCAGTTGCGTCGTATCGTGCCATTGTGAAGGTTGTAGAACTTGATCCCATTGTTGCAACGTCGTATCTCGAATCCTTCAATCGTGATCCATCCTATTGGATATCTAGTTCCACTCGCGCTCTGCATGTTAACTCGATGGCCTGCAGCTTGATCAATGCACTCAATAATCGGGAACTCTCCAGGAGCATTAAGGAGCCTGATGGGAGCTGACTGAGTGCCGGACTGCCGGAATAGAACGAATGTCTCCTTGTACACCCCGCCCTTCACATAGGTCGTATCGCCTGCGGTCATTTTAGATACGGCATAAGCCACGGTTCGCCACGGCTTAGAGCTTGTGCCAGCATTGCTGTTGTTCCCGGTGGTGGCCACATAGTACGTCGCCGCCTGGGCCGCAATAGCCGGCAAAATGGCACTGGCTAGAATGCAGGCACCGACTGCTTGCTTGAGTCGAGTCATTATGGAATCTCCTTATTTAGTCCGCAACACGCTGAGACTGCGGCAATGGCTTGTTGAGCGTTTGCTGGAAGATGTCTAGTGCGCTCCATGAGCAAAGTGGATGCCAGATAGAAAATGTGTAAGCAATTGTAAACATGATAATATTTCATATAAGCCGATTGATGGCAATTCAGAAACTGTAGGTACTGTAGGCTTAAGTAGACGCTCAAGGTCAGTCTACTGAGTGGGATTAAGCCCTGGCTGATTGGACTGACGGACAGTGGTTGTTGTGAGACAGAAATGGGCGAACGACCTGCCGCACAACTCACCGAGAAGGTGTCCTGAAGCCAGTGGGTCCCTTCTCGATATCAAGTATGAGGGGATGGATAACTTCGAGATATTGCACATTCTTAACAAAATGAGAAGGTCGCTTTATTGTGAAGATGGCTTTATTGTCTGATATGATTCTGCCGTCAGAAATCCAAGGAGCACCTACTTCGAAAATCGATTTTGAGATAGGTTCTGGTATTCAAGAGTGTTAGGATTTGCTTCATCAGTCGTGTTGTCATCGCCGGTCGTTGCGTGCAAGAGCGCCGTATTCCTGGCTGCCGGGTTATTCCCCGAACGTCAAAACGTGTTCAATGCTCACCATGACTCGTGAAAACGGCGGCGGTTTCTGTGGGAAGTGAGCGGCCGGTTGTTCTATGGCAAAAAGCAGCCGGGTCATGACGGTTCCCGATGCCGTTAGTTCCGAGTGTTGTGGTGTCGCGTCAAGGTCGGCGCTTGTCTGCTAAAGGACTAGTATGCTTTCCGTGGTCATGCCTTGTCGTAATGAGAACCGACATATCGAGACTTGCGTACGATCAATTCTGGGTCAGGAGCGCCCTCCAGGGGGAATTGAGGTTATTGTCGTTGATGGAATGTCTGACGATGGCACGAGAGAGATCCTGGAGACGCTCACCCAAAAACATTCTGAACTGCGTGTCGTCGAAAACCCACGTCGCGTCACTCCTTGTGCGATGAATGTCGGTATTCGGGAGGCGCGCGGACAATACATCGCCATCTTGGGGGCACATTGCGATTATGCCGTCGACTACTTGAAGACCTGTGTTGAACTGCTGGATGAACATCCTGAGGTCTCTTGTGCCGGTGGACCGATTGTTAGCGCGGGCAAGAGCGTATTCGGTCAAGCCGTTGCTGCCGCGATGGCTCATCCTGTTGGGATAGGCAATGCGACACATAGGCATCCTGACTTTGAAGGCTATGCCGAGGGGGCTTGTTATCCGGTGTTTCGCAAAGAAATCTTTGAAGAGATCGGGCTCTATGATGAAATGTTGGTGCGCAACCAGGATGATGAGCTCAATTATCGTCTTACAAAACACGGGGGAAAGGTTTTTCTCTCTCCACGTGCACGGTCGACGTATTTCGTCAGGGAAACGATCAGTTCGCTTTTTCGTCAGTATTTCGAGTATGGATATTGGCGAGTCGCCGTTATCAGAAAGCATCGCATGCCCGCCTCCTTTCGACATCTTGTGCCACCCACTTTTGTAATCGGGCTGGTTGGCGCGCTCACACTTGCCCCGTTTTTGCCGTCAGGGTGGCGTCTTGTGCTGCTCACGGGTCCATGCCTTTATGGACTCATCCTCTGTGGCGTCGGGTTTCACCTGTCTCGCCGTGTGGGCTGGAGAGTTGGTTGTCTGTTTCCCGTGGCGGCAGCCACGATGCACCTTGCCTACGGCATTGGTTTCATGTGGGGGTTCCTGCACGGTGCGCAGGCATCCAGGGTGGAGCAGGTGTCGACCAAAGACGTGGTGACGGATGCGAAATCTCGTTGAACGAAATCCCAGTGTCTTTGAAGTCTTGGATAGTTGATACGTGGATAGGTCTGAAACGATTTGTTTGCTGTGAGGAGGACGGTGAAATGGGGGAAACGTCTGATAGATGCGAACGGGTCGGCGTTAAGGTGGCCGTCGTCGGGGCCGGCTATTGGGGAAAGAATTTGGTGCGTAACTTTGCCGGTTTGGGGGCGCTCGCTGCCATCTGTGACAATGATGCCGAACGATTAGCGTCGTTTGGTGAATTGAATCAGGACATAAAGCTGGTTCGAGCGTATTCAGAGATTTTGCGAGATGAGACGATTCAAGCGGTGGCGATTGCCACCCCGGCTGAGGGACATGCCGATGCAGTACGGGAGGCTTTGCTGGCTGGTAAAGACGTGTTTGTAGAGAAACCACTTTGTCTATCAGTCAAAGAAGGTGAAGCGCTGGTTGCTCTGGCAAAGAAGCACGACCGCATTCTCATGGTGGGACATCTCCTTTGGTATCATCCTGCCGTGCTCAAACTCAAAGAATTGATTCGGTCTGGCGAACTGGGTCGAATTCAGTACATCTATTCAAATCGGTTGAACCTGGGTAAGATTCGTCGAGAAGAGAATATCCTCTGGAGCTTTGCGCCTCACGATATTTCCGTCATTTTGGGCCTGGTCAACGAAACTCCCGAGGGAGTCCTGGCGCAAGGGGGGAATTACCTCCATCAACACATCGCCGACGTTACCATCAGTCTTTTATCGTTTCCAAGCGGCGTGAAGGCCCATATCTTCGTCTCCTGGCTGCACCCATTCAAGGAGCAGAAGCTGATTGTGGTGGGCGATCGTAAGATGGCGGTGTTTGACGATCTGGAAAAGAAGGACAAACTGCTCTTGTATCCCCATTCCATCGACTGGAAAGACAATATTCCCATCGCGAATAAAGCGGATGCCCAGACGATCGAACTCGATCAGGGAGAGCCGCTACGAGCCGAATGCCGGCACTTTATTGATTGTGTCGAGACGAGAACGAAACCGAGAACGGACGGAGAGGAGGGGTTGCGCGTGCTCTCCGTGCTGCAGCGGTGCCAAGAGGCATTGGAGCAGGCCATACTGCGGCAGAAACCCGTATTAAAACAGGCCAAACTGTACTTTGCTCATGAATCGGCCTTCGTCGACGAAGGGGTGGAAATTGGTGAGGGGACGAGTATATGGCACACATCTCATATCCTTAAAGGATCGCGTATTGGGAAGAACTGCAAAATCGGCCAGAATGTCGTTGTCGGTCCCCATGTCACCGTGGGGAATGGAGTCAAAATCCAGAATAATGTGTCAGTGTATGAAGGTGTCACCCTTGAAGATCATGTCTTCTGCGGGCCATCAATGGTCTTTACGAACGTCTTTAATCCCCGAAGCGAGATTCCACGGATGAATGAGCTGAGGCTGACGCTTGTCAAGCGAGGAGCCACATTAGGAGCCAATTCGACCATTCTGTGCGGGATTACGATCGGGAGATATGCGGTAATCGGTGCAGGAACGGTCGTGACCAAGGACGTCCCGAATCATGCGCTTGTGGTGGGCAACCCAGGCCGGATCACGGGATGGATGTGTCTGTGCGGGGTTAAGCTTCGTATCGAAGGTGAGAAAGCCGCCTGCTGTCCCGCCTGTGGGCAGCAATATCGAACCGAAGATACCGGGATGGTGGTTGTCTAGGAAAGGAGAGGTTCATGGGCGTTCCATTACTTGATTTGAAAGCACATCACGAGCCGCTTCATCGTGAAATTATGGCAGCGATGGAGCAGACCTTCCGGAGCCAGGCCTTCATTTTGGGGCCGGAAGTGGGAAAGTTGGAAGAACAGGTGGCTGCGTACTGCCAGGCAAAGCATGGGATTGGAGTTACGTCGGGGACTGACGCGCTACTAATTGCGTTGATGGCATTGGGCGTGGGACCGGGAGACGAGGTGATTACCACACCCTACTCCTTCTTTGCCACTGCCGGAGCCGTGGTTCGGCTAGGCGCCAAGCCGGTCCTTGCCGACATCGATCCACGCACGTTCAATCTGGATCCTAACAAGGTTGAAAAGGCCGTCACGCAGAGAACCAAAGCCATCATCCCTGTCCACCTCTACGGACAGTCGGCCGACATGGAGCCGATCATGGACATCGCACACCGCCGGAAGGTGGCTGTGATCGAAGATGCCGCTCAGGCGATCGGGACCGAGTATGCCGATGGCAGGCGCGTCGGCAGTATCGGAACCATCGGCTGCTTCTCGTTCTTTCCCAGTAAGAACCTCGGATGTTTGGGTGATGGCGGGATGGCGGTGACCAACGATCCCGATCTCGCGGAACGGATGCGAGTCCTGCGCGCCCACGGCAGCAAGCCGAAGTATTACCACAAATTGATCGGCGGGAACTTCCGGCTCGATACGATTCAGGCGGCGGTGCTCAACGTGAAGCTCAAATATTTAGACCAATGGACTACGCGCCGACAGGAAAATGCCGATCGTTACGAGAGGTTGTTTCAACAGAGTGGTTTAGTTCGGAAGGGAAGAATGCAGTTGCCGGAGGCTGTCTATCGAGCCTCTGGTGTGAAGCATTACCACATCTACAATCAATTTGTGCTCCGGGTCGAGAGGCGAAACGATTTACTGGCTCACCTCAAACAGAACGGGATCGGTGTGGAGATCTATTATCCGGTTCCGTTTCACCTGCAGGAATGTTTTCGATATTTGGGGCATCAGGAAGGCGACTTTCCTGAATCGGAACGCGCGGCCAATGAGACCCTCGCGATTCCGATCTATCCGGAGCTGACCACAGGGCAGCAGACTGAGGTCGTTGAGGCGTTCGCCACGTTCTACCGATAGC
>JAHBWT010000016.1 GCA_019636815.1 Nitrospira sp. | reverse complement strand
CGTCCTTTCCGTCGAAAGGGCGAGAGGGGCCAGCGCCAGGCAGCCCACCAGCGTGAGGCCTCCCACGCCAAGCCCCTTACCCGTGAATAGATTCAGCATGTGCGACCTCCTTCGGTGGCGAGGAACTCGTATGAACAACGGCCCGTGCATGAAGGGTAGTCGCAGGGAGGCCGGGACCGAAGCTAGCGGAAACCCTAATATTCACCCTCGCCGGGCCTGGCCCAAGCCTGGGGGCTGGCGAGTGATCGCCTATTCCGGGTCCGTTTGAACCGACTTCATCCAGAACATACCGCCATCTTCTCACTCGCGTATCTGCACCACACCGTGTTCGAACCTCTTAGAAGCGAAACCGTTCGTCTCGCGGAGACTAAAGCCCGGTGTGTCTTGTTCCCGTTCCGCGTAGATACCGCACCAACTCTCGCGTTGAACATGTCATCAATCCAAACACTTGATGGGAAGGACACGAGGTTGAGGTCTCCGTCAGAAAACAGGATGTCTAGGGCAACCTTAGGCTCGTATCTGGAGACTTCACCAGCTCCCCAAATGATGTGGGTTCCCTACATTTGCACACATCGGCAAGTAACCGGCATGCAGGACGGTCGATTCTGTCCGTCCTGATCTACAACGAGGGAGGTGAGCGATGCGAATCTTGGACAGACCTCGACAGCGGCATGGGAAACGACGCCTCATGGATGTTACTGACCCGCGTTCCATCCAAGCGCTGCAGCTTTTGGGGCAAATACGGGATTGTATGCGTTGTGGAGGATTATTAGTCCAGGAACGAATAGATCATGGAGAGTATGATCCGCTCACTCGGCATGTTTCCGCCCTTCGTTGCGTTCAATGCGGCGATGTGATCGACCAAGTGATTCTCAGCAATCGAGTGGCCTAGGAGGCATGGATTGAGGGAACATGGAATTGAGGGAAATTGCGCATGACTGTCAGCTTGCTGTCCACTTGTCGTGTACAAAATAGAGCATGAGGCAACCGGTGCCGGCATGCATCGAAAGCGCGGGAGGTAAGACGGACACCATCGCATTGTTGATCCAGATGTCGATTGGTCCACGTTCCTGTTCCACCCCTCTGCCGCATCCTCCACCTCGGCAGTGTTGGCGACATCTTGCACCAACACCACGGCTCGCCCCCCGGCTGCCTCAACCTCCTCCTGTACCGACTCCAGGCGGGTTCGATTGCGAGCAATCAACCCGATCCATGCCCGACGTTGGGCAAATTCCCGCACAATGGCGAGACCTATTCCGGCTGCGGCTCCAGTGACGACGACAATCTCGGGATCCGGCCGCGGCGGCTGCTCGTTCGGTCGCTGAGACGTCCCCATCGCTTCATGAGGGAACCCGGGAGAAATTTCGAGCCCTTAATTCGATACGGCCGTACAAGATCCGATCGTACTTTCCCTGTCGAGACTCCGTCCTATTGTGGCCGCTGAGAACGCCTCGCTCTCAGCAGATTCCCATTAGACCTGTGTGCGTGCGCGAGCCCTGGGACCTTGCCGCTCTCGCTTTCCCCTCATGCCTGCCCTGGTGCTGGTGGCCGAGGAGAGAGGGTAGAATCTCCCGCCAGGCTGGGAGCTGACAACTCCGTTCCTCACGAGCTCGTCGAGCGCCAAAAAGACGTGATTCCACGTGTATGGTCTACACGCGAGAATCAGATCATCCGTGCTCAAACCAGGGCGAGTCTGAATTACGCAGGTCACTGCCCGTACGACCTCCTCTTTCACCATAGTACTCCTCCTTGGTTATGGAACCGCGTTCGCGGAACAAACAAGGTAATGCTAATACTTCGGTGAACGAATTGTACTGGTAAAACCCCTGGCAGGGAGCTAGGGAGCACTTGAACTATTCTGAGCACATGAGACTGATCCTGCCGGAGGCATGATGCCTAGCCGGCTCAGGCGGCAAGAAAAGGAAATAGGAGTTCAGTTTGCGTTCCAGGATCGCCGCTTAACTGATCGGTTTCCGTTCGGTGACCTGTTCGCCTGCCTGTTTGCCTGTTTGTTCAGTGGGGTTATTCACGCGCGAGGTGTTTCGATCTTCGTTGTTGCCCAGAAGCTTGGTGATCTCCTCCAACGCCTTTTGCTCGGCAAGATCTCGGGAGGCCCAGGGACCGCTCGTGACAGTCTCCTTTTTCTTGTTTTCAGCAGCCCCGCTTGCCAGCGTCCCGACCACTGTCCAACCCCCTTTTGACCGCAGGAACACCAGGTGAACGTCGCACCCGGCGATTTTCATGTCATGCGTGTCTCGCGAGATGTCCTCTGGTGGCATATGTTCACCTCGGTGATCAAGGTCCGCATGCCGGCATCTGCTTCCGGTGTGTCCCTGAATAGATCGCGGTATCAAATAAATCATAGGCCCGTGAGAAGTGCGACCGGGACAATTCCTAGGTGAACTTGTTCGATTCATATCAAGCCGAGCAGGGGAAGTCAGTCACACGAGGTGGCGGACACGGACCATTAGTTTCGTTTAGACGTGCGAGCCCATCTGGCGGTTACGGCGAGTCTTGCGATCGCCACCCGTCTTGCTGCCGAGAGTTTTTTAGCCCTTGCTATGCCGCCCTTCAATCCGCCCATGCGACCCAATGCGACGGCTGCCGGGTTGGGTTTTACAGGCTTGTTCGCATTCGTTATATCGGCAAACCAAGAGCCGGCCGATTTTTCTCTCTTGTGCCTGCGGTTATACCCATGTTGGAGCTTCCATGCATCCAGAAATTCACCGAATAACTCATAGGCAAGAGAAAGTGATTCGACTTGAAGAGCCGTGAGGGGGCGACCTCTCTTGAGATATTTCTCAAGCGGCACCAGGGCCCTCATGAAATCGGCCATAAGTCGATCGGCTGTTTTCTTCGACGGCATTTGAAGTCCTTACATGACCGCTTAAGTATACATGAAAAACTAGTAAACTTCTTAGGTTTTTGCTATTGCCGTGGCGCGTAGATTCGGTGCATGTTACGTATTATTTGCAACTCATACTGCGAGTGCGAGCCAGGGCTGATGAAAGCAGCTCACGTGAACCGATCACTTGCCAATACCATGGCACGCAACGGGCTCCGCGAAGACCTGCTCCATCTTCTGACATATCCCATCCCGAACTCCCGAAGAGACTTGTATGGATACATCCGCAAATCTTAAGAGCATATTTCCTGGCAACAGTGAAATGGCGCAGCGGATGCGAGCCTTCGATTGGCTCGAAAGTGATCTCGGTCTTCCGGAAAACTGGCCTGACGCGCTCAAGACCAGCGTCCGAATCATTCTGACCTCGCGTCAGCCGATGTTTGTCTGGTGGGGGAACAAGCTTCTCAATCTGTACAACGATGGGTATGCCGGCTTTTTGCTCTCCAAACACCCGAACGCCCTAGGAAAGCCGGCGTCCGCCGTCTGGCCAGAAATTTGGCACGACGTCATTGCGCCGAGAGTGGAGTATGCGAAACTTCAGGACAGTGGCGCCTATGACGAAGCCATGTTCTTCGTCATGCACCGCGGGGGATATCCGGAAGAGACCTATGCCACCTTTTCTTACAGCCCGATTGTTGGCGACGACGGCCGATTCGGAGGGATTCTGTGCCCGGTGACCGAGGAGACAGAACGCATTCAAGGTCAGCGTCAATTGGCCTTGCTGCGAGAGCTGGCCGCCAAAACCCTCGACGCGCGAAATCGACAGGAAGCGTATGCATTGGTGGCGGAGGCGCTGTCTACCGATAAGAATGACCTTCCGTTTGCCCTCATCTATGAGTTGAGGGGGAGCGCTGCCACGCTGGAGGCCGCCATCGGCGTTGCCCCGGAGAGTCCTGCGGCACCGCAAATGCTCACTCTCGATCGTGATTCCCTCTGGCCGCTCAGAGACATGTCGACGAAAGCCAGTTCGATTCTTGTGTCCGAATTGACGGCCGTGTCCGAGCATCTTCCAAAAACGCGAGGTCAATATCCGATCACCCGGGCCATTGTCCTGCCACTTCTGTGCAGCGCCGAGGATCGGAAAGGGGCCTTGATTATCGGTCTAAGCCCCCTCCGTCCGCTCGATGATCACTATCGAGAATTCCTGCACCTGATTTCCGTCGGGGTGTCTTCAGCTATCCAAAACGCTGACGCCTGCGAAACCCATCTCAAGCTGGCCCAAATGCGGAAGGACCTGGAAGCAGAATCACGGCGAAGCCGGGAATCGTTGGCGACAGAGGTCCGGCACCAGACGGAGGAACTGCGTGCGTCCCAGGCTGCGGCGTTGAACTTGATGGACGAGGCGCTGGAGGCGCGGGCACAGCTCGCCGCAGAATTGAACGATACCAAGCTGTTGCAGAACATCAGCGCTACGTTCATTGCAGAAGAATCGAACGCATTGTACGACAAGATTCTCGATGCGGCCGTGGCAATCATGCGTTCCGAGTATGCCAGCATTCAGAGGTTTCATCCCGATCGCGGCACTGGTGGTGAATTGCAATTGCTGGGGTTCCGTGGGTTCAACGCCGGTGCGGCGAAGTTTTGGGAATGGGTTGGAGCCAATTCGGAAAGCGCATGCGGCGCCGTGTTGCGAGGCGGCACACGGGTGGTCGTTTCCGATGTCGAGCGGTGCGATTTTATGGCCGGAACGGCCGATCAGCGGATCTATCTCGAAACGGGCGTTCACGCGGTCCAAACCACGCCGCTTTTGTCTCGCGCCGGGATCTTGGTGGGCATGATTTCCACGCACTGGCGTCAGCCGTATCAGCCGTCGGAGCGTGACCTGCGTCTCTTCGACATCTTGGCGAGACAAGCGGCGGATCTGCTCGAGCGCTCGAACAGTGAAGCTCTCTTGCGCGAAAGCGAATCCCGCTTCCGCGAACTGGTCGAACGCTCGTCGTTCGGAATTTATATTGTGGATTCGCAATTCCACATCCTCCTCATGAATGAATCAAGCCAACGGGGAATTTTCCGCAACGTCCGACCGATCATCGGACGGGATGTGACGGAAGCGGTTCGAACGCTCTGGCCGGAGCCGGTCGCAGACGAAATTGTCCGCGCCTTCCGCCATACACTCGATACGGGTGAATCGTACCACTCTCATGACTTCATGAGCCCACGCGCCGATGTACAAGATACCGAAAGCTATGAGTGGGAACTACACCGGATGACGCTATCGGACGGCCGATACGGGGTCATCTGTTATTCTTTTGATTCCACAAAGTTGCGAGAGACGGAGCAGGTGTTGCGAGTGAGCGAATTGCAACTTCGTGAATTTAATAACCAGTTGGAAGAACGAGTAAAAGAACGGACCAACGAGCTGCTCACGTCCCAACAGCGACTCCGCTCATTGGCGACAGAGCTCAATCTGGCTGAGCAACGGGAACGTAAACGACTCGCGGTGGAGTTACACGACCATCTCCAACAACTGCTGGTGTTAGGCAAACTGAAGCTTGGGCAAGGAAGGCCCTTGGCGGATAGCGTACCTGCCTGTGCAGCCCTCCTCAAGGCGACCGATGAAGTCCTATCAGAGGCCCTTCAGTACACGCGTACCTTGGTCGGTGAGCTAAGCCCACCGGTATTGCGTGAACATGGGCTTGCAGCCGGGCTCAAATGGCTGGGTGAGTACATGCTCAGGCATGACTTGAATGTGACGGTGCAGATCTCAGAGGTTGATATAGAATTGCCCGAGGATCAAGCCATACTCATGTTTCAGTCGGTTCGCGAACTGCTCATGAATTGCCGGAAACATGCCTCGACAAAAGATGCTCAGGTCATGATGGATATGAGAAACGGGCTGCTTCACATTGAAGTGCGCGACCAAGGAATAGGCTTCGAACTTGCTGCTGCTGCTGCTGCTGCTGATAGTCACACCTCTAACGTGCTGTCTTCAAAGTTCGGGCTCTTTAGTATTGGGGAACGCATGAAGGCATTGGGCGGATTGTTTGAGATTGCATCGGCTCCAGAAACAGGTACTACGGCAAGACTCACTTTGCCGATTACAATGCCCAATGCGCCGAACGTGACATCAACCCTTGTGAGTTCTCACGTCGAAACACCAAGGCATCAGCACGGGTCAGTGCCGATACCAGTGGATGAGAATAGACCGATTCGAGTGGTCTTGGTGGATGATCATGCGATGGTTCGTGAAGGACTCAGGACGGTACTTGAGACCTATGCCGATGTGCAAGTCATCGGGGAGGCGTGTGACGGAGCAGAAGCTCTCTTTGTTGCAGAGCATCTGCTGCCACATGTCGTAGTGATGGATATCAACATGCCAAAGATGAATGGTATTGAAGCGACTGGCCGACTCAAAGAGCGCTATCCCCACATGATCGTCATTGGATTGTCGGTCAATGCCGGAGAAGAGGATCAGGCTGCCATGAAGCGGGCGGGTGCGACCACGCTCATTACAAAGGACGCCGCGGTCGAGCAGTTACATACCGTCATTGCCCAGCTGGTCAGGCAATCGGCAACGTTGGTTCCTCCTTTGCGACGTAAAGCACCCTGGTAAAGACGCATGATTAGTCTATAACTTTAAGTAAATACTGTAAGATGTCGATAATAAATGATAAATATATTGTATAGTATATACGATAGTTTGAGATGAGAAGAGGCCTCTTCCCCTGAAGGCGCCCACGGCAACCCCCCATGATGGTTCCATCTTAGCGGGCCATCTGTTCCCCAGCGATTCAGCACAAAGGTCCCCATTTTCCGTCTGACGCGACGGCAGCTGTTCGTCCAGGCGGTGAACAGGAAGCGACATGGTCGAGCGATATCACCGACTGGATGTAGGGACGCCGGTGTTGTGACTAGGGTTTCGGCCAGTACATTTGACGAACCAACGTTGATACGGTTTTTCACAGGAATTGATTCAGGAAGAAGCCAAAGATAACGATGTGAAGGCGGAAATGGAACGAGCTAAAGGCAAGGTCAAAGGGGCGGCCGAGCGCGGGAAAGGCACGGCCAAAGAGTGGTCGGAAAAGATGAAGGACTAAGTCGACGCGCACGCGATGCGCGCAGAGAGCATCGCCTATGCCCTGTGCTTCCGAGCCCGTCTATTCTGCCGGTCTGACGAAAGGACACCACCATGTTCACCTCTGTGCGACACACCATGCTCCAGACAGGGATGCTGGGCTGTCTTGCTCTCGGGCTCACGGCGTGTGATGCCACCGTCGAGCTGGTGAAAGCGCCCTTCGATGCCACCACCGCCGTCTCCAACGGGACCACCCAAGGCACCTCGGAGCTCACGGAGCCCACCAAAGAATTTACGTCCAGCACCACGCCGGGAGCACGGGTGGGAAGTGAGAAGGTGGTGCGGGCCAAGCAACGAGTGCAGACGTTTGCGGCGTATAACTTCGGCCACCTGCAGCACGATATTGCCCAAGGGCGTGGAGAATATCTCGCGGCACTCCTGACGCTGGCTCAGATCCCCGAAGGGAATCAGCAGGCGGTGGTTCGCCACCTGCAGCAACAGTACGCGACGTTATACCCGATCGATCAATCGCCGGCGGACTTGACTCACCGCCTGGTCGACGTAGTCTGGTTGGCACCGCTCGGGGCGCACGCGGAATAGAACGTCATGGTAGCAGGAGGCGGAAAAACATCCGTTCGTCCTGCGAGTCATGAAAGGAGTGTATGCGTGCCGAATACCAATGCGTCTTTCGCGCCATTTACTCGACGCGATCGAGAAGATCCACCCAGCGTATAGGACACAGCGCACCGGCGCCATCGTCGCTATTCCCGGTCCGATATGCTCGGTCGATGATCCAGAACCTCACATCTCCTCGGCATCTACAAACTAGGTCAAGCTCCAGTCCATGATTATTCGAATCAGTGGTACTTTGCCCAAGAGAGATTCGCGCTAATAAGAACGTTGCATTCGATCCATGCAGGTGTTGAGAGCAATTTGGGTAGGGAAGGCGCTTCTTCATGAAGAAACGGGTGAAGCCTCATACCGCCCATCACGCGCGTGTGGTGCCTCAGTCTTGCCCCGACTGTGCCGGAGTGTTGCAGCTCGCGGAGGAGGGGCATCAGCAGTATATCCTCTATTGCTGTCAAATCGGTCACCGATACTCGACGTCGAGTCTTCTGCACAGCAAGGAAGCGCAGTTGGAACGGAGCTTGTGGTCGGCGGCCGTGCTTCTGAAACAAATGGGCGACGCCTACCAGCAGCTTTTAAAAGAGATGCCACGAGCGATGGCGAGCCGGAAGGCGGTGCAGCGCCGTATCAAGGAAGTGAGAAAACAAAGCCTGGCGATTCGAGGGATTATCGAGACCACCCATGTGGCATAAGAGGATCCATTATCCGCCCATCAGTCATGAGAAGCGCAACGGCACAATCAATCGCAAACGCACTAAACGCGATATCATCGTCATTGGCGCTTCCGCCGGCGGTGTACCGGTGTTGCAGCGCATCTTCGCCGAATTTCCCGCTCATTTGGCGGCTGCCGTGGGCGTTGTGCTTCACCGAAGTTCGGAGGCAAGCGGGTTGTTGTCGGTGTTGAGTCGACGAGCGGCATTGCCTGTGATGGAGCCGGATCATCCGATGACGCTGAAGCAAGGGACGATCTACTTGGCACCGGCCGACCACCATCTTCTCTTCCGACGAGGCTCCGTGGACATTTACCGAGGGCCGCGTGAACACAGCTCGAGGCCCTCGGTGAATGTCCTGTTTCGATCTGCGGCTGAAGCGTATGGGCGCCGGGTGGTGGGATTGCTTCTCACCGGCTGCGGGGAAGACGGAGTCAGCGGCTTGATTTCCATTACGGCGGCGGGCGGTCTGACATTGGCACAGGACCCAGCCGAGGCGTACATGCCCTACATGCCCCTCAATGCCATTCGCTATGACGACGTGGCAGGCGTGATTTCTCTGGACGGCGCCGCGCAAACTTTGTATTCACTGGCCCATGGCGATGACGTGTCAGTCAAGGTTATGGCCGGCTCATGAATCGGCGACCGGTTGCGTTCTTATACTCTTGCCGACCCAGAAGAAGGAGACTAGAATGACCCTCCTTTCAAGAACGCAGCAGTCACAAGGACAATGGAACCAGAGCTGGAACCGGAGCTACCGACACGGTGTCATCACTATGAACAAACGACCGTCCCGACAGACGAGAAAAGATCCCCCTAAGCTCGGTATGCGACAAAAGAAGACCTCCGTCCGTCCTTCCAGCGGGAAGTCTCCATTCTACATTGTCGGTATGGGCGGCTCGGCGGGGGCTCTGGAAGCGTTCGAACAATTCTTTACCCACATGCCGGCCGACAGCGGAGTGGCCTTCGTGCTGGTTCCTCACCTCGATCCAGGCCACAAAGGCATGATGCCGGAGTTGCTGGGGCGCTGCACCACCATGAAAGTGATTGAGGCTGAAGACGGGATGCCGGTGCGCGCCAATCAGATCCATATCATCCCGCCGAACAGAGACATGACGATCCTGCATGGCGTGTTGCATATCCACGAGCCGACTTCTCCGCGCGGAGCCCGCGCGCCGATCGACTTATTCCTTCGGCATCTTGCCGAAGATCAAGAAGAACAGAGCATCGCGGTGATCATGTCCGGTATGGGGACGGATGGCACGCTGGGAGTGAAGGCGGTGAAGGAGCATTTGGGCCTGACGCTCGTTCAGGAGACTCGGTCCGCCAAATACGACAGTATGCCGAAAAGCGCACTCGGAACGGGGCTGGTGGACTATGTCGCCTCGGCTCAAGATCTTCCGCAGAAGCTGATGGGCTATGTCCGGCACAGCACGAAAATGCCACGCGATGTCGCCGTGCAAGAACGCACCGTTTCGTCCTCGCTGCTGCGGATCTTCACCATGTTGCGTGCCCATACCGGCCACGATTTTTCATTCTACAAGAAGAATACGCTCTACCGGCGCATCGAGCGCAGGATGAACGTGCATCAGATCAGCCACATCGGCAGGTATGTCCGATTTTTGCAAGAGAACCCCAACGAACTTGATCTGCTGTTCAGGGAATTTTTGATCGGAGTGACCAACTTCTTTCGCGATCCCGAGGCCTTCAAGGTGTTGAAAGAGGAAGCGCTGCCGGCGGTATTGAAAAACAAGGGCAAACACAGCAGTTTTCGAGTTTGGATTCCAGGCTGCTCGACGGGCGAAGAGGCGTATTCCATCGCGATCGCCATCGTGGAATGTCTGGATCACCTCAAAATGCTCGGCACCGTGAAGATGCAGGTTTTTGCGACCGACATCGATAAGGAAGCAGTGGACCGAGCCCGCCAAGGCCTCTATCTCCCAACCATTGCGACTGACGTATCACCGGAGCGGCTGCAGCGGTTCTTCGCGAAAGATGAGTACGGGTATCGTGTGTCCAAGACTATCCGGGAGATGGTGGTCTTCGCGCCGCAAAACCTCATTATGGATCCTCCGTTTACCAAGCTGGATCTGCTCTGTTGCCGTAATTTGCTCATTTATTTCACCGCCGAGCTGCAAAAGAAGCTGCTGCCGCTGTTCCACTATACCCTCAATCCAGGCGGAATTCTGTTCTTGGGGTCGTCCGAAACGATCGGTGGGTTCCACGATATCTTTGCGACCGTGGATCCCAAATGGAAGATCTTCCGCCGGAAAGAATCGCCCGCTGCGGCGACCGGCTTGATCGACCTTCCCAGCGCTCTCCTTCCTCTTGATCAAAATAAATCACACCAACGTCAGAAATCATCGATGGATCTGGGAGTTTCATTTTCGGATTTGTCGAAGCAGCTGCTGTTGGAGCGGTTTGTGCCGCCGTCCGTGCTCGTCAATGAAAGCGGCGACATCCTGTATATCCAAGGCCGCACAGGCCGGTACCTGGAGCCGGCCTCAGGCGAGGCAGCAATGAATATTTTCACGATGGCTCGCGAAGGGTTACGCCTCGAACTGGGCGCCCTCGTCCGCAAGGCACTTCTGCAGCGCCGCGAGGTCGAGCGTGAAGGATTGAGAGTGCAGGTGAACGGCGGATACCAGCCCGTGAAGATACTCGTTCGACCTCTGAGCGGGCGGTCGATCACCCGGGGCATGGTGATGATCTCGTTCGAAGAGCAGGTAACGGGCAAGTCGCGGGGCCGAGTCAAGAAGGAGAGCGGCAAGCCATCCAAAGCGGCTGAAGAATTGACCAAGGAACTCAAGTACACCAAGGAACAACTCCAGACGACCGTGGAAGAGATGGAAACCTCGCAGGAAGAATTGAAATCAGCGAACGAGGAGCTGCAATCCACGAATGAGGAGTTGCAGAGCACCAATGAAGAGCTGACGACCTCGAAGGAAGAACTTCAATCCCTCAACGAGGAGCTGGTGACGGTCAATTCGGAACTGCAGCAAAAGATCGAAGATGTGTCGCAATCGAACAACGACATGAAGAATCTGTTGAACAGTACGGACATTGCGACCGTCTTTGTGGACAATCAATTGAACATCCTGAGGTTCACGCCGCAGGCCGCTTCGGTCATCAACTTGATCCCGAGTGACGTCGGGCGACCGATCAGCGACATCGCGACGAATCTCAAATACGACCGCTTGGTGGATGACTTGAAACAGGTGCTGGAGACGCTCACCTCTAAGGAGATGCAGGTCGAGACGAAGAACGGCGATTGGCACCTGCTGCGTATCATGCCGTACCGGACGACGGAGAACATCATCGACGGAGGGGTCTTGACGTTCACGAACATCGGCCTGGTCAAGAAGCTGGAGGCATCGCTCCGAGAAAGCGAACGACGACTGCAAGTCCTGTTCGAGAGCATGCCGGTCATGATCGCCGCATTCGACGAGCAGCGTCGGATTGTCGCCTGGAACCACGAGTGCGAACGTGTGACCGGCTATCAAGCCGACGAGATGATCGGGCATCCCGATACACTGAAGTTGTTGTACCCCATCGGCATGGAACGAGTCCCCGTCGCTCGAGACAGCACCGGACGCGCCGACGACTCGGGAGATTGGGAGGGGTCCTTGACCGCGAAAGACGGGACGGTGAAGAGGGTCGTCTGGTTGAATGTGTCGGCGCAGGTCCCGATCCCCGGTTGGGCCGAGTGGGGGGTCGGGTTGGATGTGACCACCCGCCGAGAGGCGGAAAGACGGCTTTTAACGCTCTTCCAATCCGCTTCGGACGCGGTGGTGTTCACGGCGACCGATGGGTTCCTGCTGGATGTGAACGAGGCCTTTGCGCGGCTGACCGGCTATGCCCGAGAAGACCTCATCAATCGGAGGCGATACCGAGACATCACGCCGCCCGCGTACCACCAAGCGACTCAGGCCATGATGGAAGACATGTTCAAGAGCGGGATGTCTCAAGAAGTCGACAGTGAGCTGATACGCAAGGATGGGTCATTGGTGCCGGTTCATCTCAAGCTCTTCGTGTTTCATGCCGTCGATGGAAGGACGATCGGGATGGGAGCCATTATTACAGAGCGAACGCATATGGCGGAGAAGTAGCGGACGCAATCAGGAGCAACCCTATGGCGGATCTTCGCAAGGAGTCCCAACTCGCAGCGTTGCGCCGACAAGCCGAACAGTGGTTGGGGCAGAGTATCAAACACATTGTCCCAAACCTCAAACCGAAAAACGTGAAGGCTCTGGTCCAGGAACTGCAAGTGCATCAAGTCGAGCTGGAGATGCAATGTGAGGAGCTCGAGCGGGCTCAGTCGGAATTGGCGGAGAGTCGGGATACCTATCGAGAGTTATACGAATCGATTCCCGTCGGCTATGTCACGCTGGATCGACACGGCGGAATGTATGATGTGAACCCCACCGCAAAGGTTCTGCTCCAGATTGACGCTTCCTCCCACTCGATCCAGAACTTCAATGCCTACCTATCCGACAAAGAGGTCAACCGGTTTGTCATGTTCTGTCGCCGTGTTATCGCAACACAGACAGCCGATGTCACCGAATTGGAACTGAAACGTCTCAATCAATCGGTGTTTCCCGCTGCGGTACAGGCGGCTCCGGTGAAAAGCGGGAAAGACAAGGTCAACCGGCTGAGGATGACCTTTACGGACCTTACGCATCGAAAAGAGGCGGAAGAGACGCTGCACCGTCAACACCTCGAATTGGAAGCGAATCGTGCCGAACTGCAAGCCCTGACCCGCAAGCTGTTCACGGTGCAGGAAGACGAGCGTAAGCGTATCGCCAGAGACCTTCATGATGATTATTGCCAACGGGTGACGGCCCTCATCTTGGAAGTGAACATGCTGAAAAAGGCATGCGAACGGACCGCGTCTTCTCTCGTTCCAAGACTGACCGCGATGAGTCACAAACTGTCCGGCATCCTGAACGACTTCCGTACCCTCTCGCACGAACTGCTCCCCCGCAGTCTTGGGGACACATCGCTGGCCGTATCGATCCGTCATCTGGTCAAGGAATTCAGCGACAAAGCCGGATTCGAGATCAAGTTTTTCGAACAGGCGGTCCCGCGGAACATTCAGTCCGGTACCATGACGACGATCTTTCGTCTGTTACAGGAGAGTTTGTGCAACATCATGAAACATGCGAACGCGAAGCATGTGACGGTGACCTTGGCGGGAACCGCGCAAGGAGGGATCGAACTCGTCCTGGTGGATGACGGCGTCGGGTTTGATACCACGCGCGCGTGGGATGGACAAAAGGGAATGGGCATCGTCAGCATGCGGGAGCGAATACGGTTGGCTGGAGGAACGTTCAAGATCATCAGCCAGCCGGGTCAAGGGACAACTGTTATCTCTGTGCTCCCGGGACGCGAGGTAACTGACGCACGTCTTTATGATACGCCGGCGAGATATTGATGGGCCTTACCGCGCACTTCGAATGCACAATGACCATGATCCTTCACGAGAACCCCATCGCGTTGCCTCTACCGCTCACCTTCTGAGACCCTTCGCCCATCGTTGGCTCCCTGACTAGGTATTCAATCGAACCCGACAAGGGGTTTGGCTAGGTGTGTCTCAACGCTATTCGGGTATGCTGACCCTCGTCACAAAGGGAGGCACACATGCTAGGTCGAGTTTGCCCCGGATCCACCCGCCGTCAACAGCGCGCTTTTTCTATCGAGGACACCGACGCTGTGAAAGCGAGTCTCGCCGACTACGCTTGTCCAGACTGTGGGGCGCAGCGCTACCATCTCGTGTTTCGCGTCAATGCGCTGAACCACCGAGCCACGTTGGCGATCGTGTGCGACACCTGCCGCGTTCGCCAAAGTTTGCTGGAGGATGATCACGGGCATGCGCCGGCGTTCCAGCATGATGGAAGGATCGACGGCGTCGAGGCCTGCCCTGATTAGGAAGGCGAGGATGGTCACCGACCGACGTCAATCGAGGAGGGGCCGATGAAAACGTTTCAGCTTGTCAGCGTCATAGGGTGCACGTGTGTCGTCGTAGCGCTGTGTGGCTTCATCAGCCCGTCCCACGGGCAGGAGTCTCCCTCCCCGTCGGACAACATGAAGCCCTTTTCGGTCACCGATGAAACCGGCTTTAAAGAAGGCCGGTTCAGAGGCGAAGTGGTGCGTATAGATGGAACCGATGTCGTCATCAAAACCAAGGATGGTGAGGTCCGTCTCCATCGAGACCAGACGACGAAGACGGTTGGGCAGATCAAACAAGGCGATGTGATCGAAGTCCAAACCAATGATCAAGCTCATATCCTCTCCATGAAACCTTTTTCGCAAGGCGACGCGAACAAGACCAATGCAGGGAAAAAGAAGCAGTGATTGCCGTCCATGTAAGGGCAGAATGCGTGAACGCTCGATCTGCACGCCATGTAAGATGATGGCAGACGTCGCGTTCCGCTCATGGTGTGGGCCCGTCACGCTTCATGGTGACGTTGACATGCTCCATAACCCGCGCTGATTCTCCGGCATGAGAGTCGGATGACCCTCCTGGCCTCGGCTACGGCGCGTCCCATGTGGATTCGGGCATCCAGGCTGGCTGCACACCGTCTCATTGCCGCTCGCGCATCCCGTCTTGCCCTCTTGTTGGCGGTGGCGATACTTGAGCCCGGTCTGAGCACTGCCGAACCATCTTCACAAGACCCCATCCCCCTTGAACAACCCACGCCGCTGGCGGGGCAAGAGTATCGCACCAAGCTGTTTGGCGAGCAGATCCATGTCGCTCAGAGGGACCGCAGATCCGTCACGGCGGCAAGTTTCGGAGTCCAATGGATTCCAGACGGTCCCTCGCAACTCGAAGTGCTTCCCTTTGGGGCCTTGTATGTATGGCGCAACTGGGATGAGGACAATCGGCGATTGCGCGGCACCTTTTCGGGGGTCGTCAATAATCTCAACTATTCCATCGGACTCCGCGCGTTCCCGAATTGGACGCTGATCTTTTCGTGGGATAACTTCATCGCGCCGCTCGGTCGATCCGAGTATGTGGAAGGGCAACGGATCCGCGAAACCGAAATTGAGTGGAGTTACGTGTTCGGGGGAGTGGGAATCGGGTATCGCCTTCCAGTCCGGCCGTTCAGACAGGACAGCGCCGTCAATCTCTTCCTGACGTACGAACCGGGGTACCGCTGGTTCAAGGGAACGGGACACACCTCCCCGCAGTATGGCGTTCCGAGCGACACCTACGAAGGCCGGATCCACCTCAGGCTCAGGGCGGATGCCATGACGCGCAACCTCATGGAATTGCCGCACGAAGGTGTGACGTTTGGAGGAGACCTATTCTATGGGCACCGTGCCAAGTGGGTCGCGTGGGGAGGTCCTCCCTTTGACACGCCAGATTTCAAGAGCGCACGCACCTATCTGGCGGTGAGTGGATACCTCGTGGCCGCCACCGGACTCCCGCTGCTGAACAGCGACAAACATCGCCTGGTGTCCAGTCTCCATGGAGGGATCGGCAAAGATCTCGATCGATTCAGCGCATTCCGCCTCCCTGGGCGCCCGACCGGGTATGAATGGGACGCGGTGGCGCTTCCGATGATTCACGGCGTGGCATTTAATGAACTGGTTCCAAGCCACTACGCCATCGCCGCTGTGCACTATCGGTATGAGGCGCTCTTCTTTCTGTATCCGTACGTCGAAGCCGGGTGGGCCTTCGTGCAGCAGGCTCGTTTCACCTCACAAGGCACGATCAAACAGGTCACGGACTCCATGCCCACCGTGGGCGTGGGGCTCGTCTCGGGTGCCCCGTGGCGGTCGCAGATCGAACTGAATTATACGTACAACTTTGGCATGTTCCGTGATTCCGATGGCGGAGCCCCCACAAGAGGCGGCCACGGTATGTTCCTCTTCTGGTCGAAGGAATTGGGGGCACCCGCACGCGGTAAAACCGGCGTGCACCGTGTGCACGCACGGCCTGCACCAGCGCGTCCCTCATGAAAGAATCGCTTCAGAACCGCTCAGGCGCCCGGGGGTTGTCCCAGTAGTCCCCGCCGAGAGTACGATGCATAGTCAACCGTATCAGTACGAAAGACCGTACGACCGCTGACTTTGCTGGGCTCCCTCCCGCTCAGTCGTCGGACATCACTCACACGAAAGGAGTGTCTCCATGAAGGTATTTCCAACATTAGGTGTGCTGGCCATCGCCGTGATCGTCCTGCCGTCCTTCTCTTCCGCTCAGACGGAACAAGGCCAAGACTCGCAGGCAGAGCACGTCACGGAGTCGATCCAATTCCCTCCGAACGACAACTGCACGGCCAATAAACCGTGTCGCACCGTCATGGGTGAGATTCGACGGGTGGAGGAGACGTATGTCCTGAAACAGCCGAACGGATCAGAGATCCATGTGAAGATCCACCCGGAGACCAAGGTCAGCGGCCTGCACAAGCAGGGGGATAAAGTCGCCGCGCAACTCAGTTCAAGAGGGGTCGCGCACGCCGTGGTTAAACTCCAGGATCTCCCCAAACCGGCTTTGGAAGCTCCGAAGAAAACCCTGGACGATTTGCGCTAGCTGACCGAGGAAAGAAGGACGAGGCGCGAATCCGGTCATGCTTCTCTCTCCTCGCCTCCCGCGCGCACCCGCCCGCGCGGGACGCCGGCTGAATATGATTCCAGACGAATCGTCGAACTGCCGACGGAGGACATGAACGCGACATCGACCGACAATGGACTGGGAACATTAATCATCACCGGCAGCAGCGGGCGGATCGGTCGTTCGTTCATTGCGCGCATCGGAGACCGCTTTATCGAAATGGGGTTCGACCGCAAAGGACCGCCCCACCCCCCGGCAGACACCGAACACATCATTGACTGCGACCTGAGCTCGGATGACAGCGTCTCGGATGCATTGAACAACGTCCGCCGGCTCGGACATACACGCATTACCTCGGTCATCCATCTCGCCGCTTACTATAGTTTCTCCGGGGAGCCGAGCACCCTGTATGAACAAGTCACGGTGAGGGGCACTGAACGGCTGTTACACGGGTTGCGGGATTTTGAGGTCGAGCAGTTCATTTTTTCCAGCACCATGCTCGTGCATGCGCCGTGCAAGCCCGGTGAACGCATCCATGAAGACTGGCCTCTCATGCCGAAGTGGGACTATCCCAAATCCAAGGTCAGGACCGAGCAATTGATCATGCGTGAAAGGGGAGATATGCCGGTCGTGCTGATGCGCATCGCCGGTGTGTATGACGATCGCTGCCATTCGATTCCCATCACACACCAGATCAAGCGCATCTATGAGCAGCGGTTCGTCGGCCGTCTCTATTCGGGCGACCTTACGCATGGAGCGGCCTTCTTGCATATGGATGATATGGTTGATGCCTTGGTACTCGCCGTCGAGCATCGCAAGGACCTGCCGCCGGTCACGACGCTGCTCATCGGAGAGCCGGACACGCTCAGTTACGACGACCTTCAACGTATCATCAGCCGCCGGCTTCACGGCCACGAATGGACGACGTATCGCATTCCCAAGCCGGTCGCCAAGCTTGGCGCCTGGTTTCAAACCTTGGTGCCGGGCGCCGACCCCTTCATCAAGCCGTGGATGATCGACATCGCTGACGACCATTACGCGCTCGATATCTCCCGGGCCCGTACCCTTCTCGGTTGGAGCCCGCGACATTCTCTGCGGGAAACGATACCGAAGATGCTCACCGACCTCCAGTCCGACCCCATCAGCTGGTATCGGGAAAACGAGGTGAGTCCAAAGATTGCTTCGCACGGCCCGTCCTGGCCGCATGTGGCCAATATGCTTCTCGGACTCTGGCTCATCGGAACTGTGCCGGCGCTCGGCACGAATGAGACCGCGCTGTTTTGGAGCGATCTCTGGAGCGGTGCGGCGATTCTGCTATTCAGCGGGCTCGCCGTTCGCCATGCCTGGGCCGCGTGGACCGTGTGCGGGGCGGGCCTTTGGGTCATGAGCGCGCCTCTGGTCTTCTCGGCATCGAATGCCGCCGTCTACAATAACGATCTCGTCGTCGGTGCGCTGGTCGTTACCTTTGCCGGCATTGTTCCACACTTCGATCGCGACGGCTCCGGTTCCGGCGCTCCGCCAGGCTGGAGCTACAATCCTTCCGGGTGGGTGCAACGGTTGGCGATCGTCTTCCTGGCGATGATTGGGTTTTTTCTCGCTCGTTATATGGCGGCGTTTCAACTCGGCCACATCGTCTATCCATGGGACCCGTTTTTTGGAGAGAGCACACGACGCGTGCTGACCTCGGACGTCTCGAAAGCCTTTCCGGTATCCGACGCGGGATTGGGAGCGCTCTCCTACCTGCTCGACGCTCTGGCTGGGCTGATCGGGGGCATACGGCGCTGGCGGACCATGCCATGGATGGTGGTGCTTTTTGGTGTTTTCATTATCCCTCCTGGCGTGACCAGCATTGTCCTGGTGATGCTCCAACCGATCAGTATCGGCGACTGGTGCACGCTGTGTCTGATGGCATCGGTCGTGATGCTGCTGATGGTGGCGCCGGCGTTGGATGAAGTGATCGCCACCGGGCAGTTTCTCCTTCGTGTACGACGTAGGGGTGAGAACATGTGGCGTGTTTTTTGGCACGGTGAAAGCAGCGCCATGGATGAACCGGAGACACCAACACGATCGCTGCTCGCTGAAATGCTCCACAGCGTCGAAGCGTTCTCTGCCCCGTGGAACCTGTGGTTGAGTACCGCGGTTGGAATCTGGTTGATGGCTGCGCCGACGCTGCTCGACCTGGTCGGGGCAGTCGCCGATAGCGCGCACATCGTGGGCGCGCTGGTCGTGACATTTTCAGTCGTGGCCTTCGCCGAACCCGCGCGCCTGGTGCGCATGCTGACCATACTATGCGGTGCATGGCTGCTCTTTGCCGCCTGGCTCCTGGAGAGCGGCATACCCGGTTGGCCATGGATCAGCGCCGTCAGCGGACTCGCGCTCATGGTGCTCAACCTTCGATGCGGCCCGGTCGAAGATCGTTATGGCGACTGGCAAAAGGTTATTCGATGAAGGTATGACGAACCGCCCTGTGCCTCACTCAGACGGCATAGCACCGAGCACGAGCCGCTCTTGTTGGTGGGCCGTGGCATGGTCAGTCTTTCGACGTCTCCAAGATGGATCCTCTCGCATGCCGGTCTGCTATGGCCGTCGATTTGACCCATCTCCTGTTTGCAGGAACACCGTCAGGGCTCCGAAACCGATCAGTGCGATAACACGTATTCTTCCAGGAGAATCTTCATGCAGACTGTAATCGGGATGGCAAGCAGCAGACCGAAGAACCCACCGACCGCGCCGCCGATCAGGACGACAATCATCACCGTCGTCGCGCTCAGATCCAGCGATTGACTCTGGATCCATGGCGTGAGGATCCAACTTTCGACGAACTGCACGGCCAGATAGGTGACGCTCGGCCACACCACGATCGCCAACCAGCCAGAGCCGCTATCCGGTGAGGCCAGCACGTCCAGGTACTTGAGCATGACGGCGAGAGGCCACCCAACGGCCGATGCATAGGGGATAATGGTCAAGACTCCGGTTGCAATCCCGAGCAGTGACCAATACGGCACATCTGCGAGGGCCCATCCGAACGAATACATTGCGGCGGTGATGAGGCCGACTAGGAGACGGCCTCGAAAGAATCCGCTGACGGCGTGATCCATGCGCTCCAGCATGTTGGTGACTCGGGGACGAGACGCGAGAGGGATGAACATCATCATGCGGGAGGTGAGGCTTTCAAAGTCCAAGGCAAACAGGATGAAAAAAATCGGAACCAGCACCAGGACCAGCGTGACGTTCAGCGTGGAACCGATGACGGTTCCGAGCAGGCCGAAGGCCTGCCCGGTGCCCGTGAACAACGGCCCCAGGATACTCATGGGGTCTTTCTTGATCGTGACGGTTACATCGGCCATCTGCGGAAAGAGGCTGCCCAGATCCACCTTATAATGAGTTGCGAGCGTCGTGACATAATGTGGAATCTTATCTATCAACGCCATCAGCTGGTTTGAAAAGATTGGTCCGATCCACACCAACGTCGCTCCCAACAGGAGGACCAGCAGCACAATGAGAAGACTGATCGTGAGGAGCCGCGGGACACCCCAGCGGCGGTGCATGTGCGTGATCAACGGATTAAAGAGATAGGCGAAGCCGAGCCCAAGAAGAATCGGGGTGAGAATTGACTGTAGAACGTAGCCGATCCAGCCGAACAACAGAATGCCGAGGATCCAGAACAGGTCCCTGACCGCCACAATTTCCCATAAGTGCCGGTCGACGGCTCGGCGATCAGGCACGATGCATCTCCAAGGAGATCCTGCACTGGCGGCGCATGCAGAGGTGACACCGGCCTCCTCCTTCGGGACCCGGAATGGCTGAAACGCCCCAGGACGTCCCATTGGCGATATGATCTGCTCCTCGAAGACTCATCACTCGTCCTGGGGCGAGATCCTCCCTGGCCGAGCATGACGTCGAGCTGCGGCGTTGAGCTCGGCATTGATCTCGCCGCCGAGCAAAATCACGGTTCCGCTAAGATACAGCCAGAGCATGAGCACGATCACACCGCCGATGGATCCATACACCGCGTTATAGTTCCCGAAGTTGGCCACATACAGCTTGAAGGCCAGCGAAATGCACAGCCAGAGGAGGACGGCAAAGACGGCACCCGGGACCACCCAACGCCATTCATGCTTCACGTTGGGGCAGACGCGATAAATGATGGCGATGGCCAACAGCATCAGGGCAAAGGCCAGAGGCCATTGGAGCACTTTCCACATCATCTCGAAGAACCTTCCGATCCCGAAAAACTCGGAGGCCCACTCCACCAATTGATCGCCGTACAAGACGAGCACTGCGGACAGAATGACGAACCCCGCCAAGCCTATCGTGAGGAGAATGCCGATGAGCCGGACCCTCCAGTATGGCCGCGTTTCGGTCGCATTGTACGCGACATTCAACGCGTCGATGATCGCGGTCACTCCGCTCGACGAGACCCACAGCGCCCCCAGAATGCCCAAGGAGAGGATATCTTTCCCACTGCCCTGGACGACATTATCCAAGTACCGTTGCAGGAGGCCAAGCGCATCTGCGGGCAGGAACTCTTCAGCGTACAGCAGAAGAGCCGACGTCGACGTATTGATCGGGAACAAGCCGAGCAAGGCTGTGAGGAACAGGAGCATCGGGAACAAGGCCAGGAGGAAATAATATGCCAGCTGCGCGCCGCGGCCCAACACTTCGTCATCCTGAATATCCTTCCAAAGACGACGCCCCAATTCGAGCCAGTCCAGGCCGCCTTGCTTCCAGAGATTGACCGGGCCCGTCACCGATATACCCGACGACCTCATGCCTTCCTCCTCGAACTGCCTCTTGACCACCTGCTTTCTCGGGGTGTGATCTTAACGCAGTGACCGCATGGACCGGTTCATCTATCCGAATCCCTCACACGCTACCTCTAGATATGAGTACTTCTTATGCCGGACCAAGTTCCTTGGCAATTGACCGCCAATCACCACAGTCCTGGCGACATTCCATTTGGAAGCCTGGTTCATAAGCGGATGACAGCGTACCGGATACGTCGGGGTCTTGAACGCGGCGTTCGAATCTTGCGGCCCATCATCATACGTGGCGTCGCTTTGAAGGGGGCTCTCGAGATCCGAGCTGCGCCTTCTTCTTTTCGACTTTCGCTGATAAGGCTTCCCAGTCCAAGTCGAGCACGAGGGCTTCAGGGAACAAACTTTCCTCCTCTTCCTTGATGTGGTGTTTGACGTTCTTGGCCAGGACCGTGAATTTGGCGTCTCTCCGATCCTGTTTCACATGCGAGCCCTTCAGTTCTTTGATCAGGAGGTCAACCACATGATGCTCCTCTAAAGACTCAGTGATCAGTCCATCGTCCTCGAGGAGCTCTCGGAGGGCCGGATAGATGATTTTCTCTTCCAGTTCGGCATGCACTTCCAATTCCTTCAGAGCCGATCTGATGATGGCTCCACGCTCCTCCATATCGGCCGTTTGTTCGAACTGCTCGAAGAGCTCTTTGACCTTCCCATGATCGTTTTGCAACATATTCAGAAGCTCTGTCGATTGCTCAACAGTAATCGCTATCTCCTTATTCATCGCGTCCTCCTTCGTAATCCGCCGCCGGTCACCGAGCCGGCGAGCGGCCGGAGACGGTCGACTGGATCCACTACTCGGTCGATACCCGCTCCAGCTCGCCTGACTGAATCTCCTAATTCGTGGCCTTCGGAACCTGGTCCTGAATCTGCAGATTGTTGTTTAATGCTCTGACTCCACCGACCTCCTTCGCCAAATGCTCCGCGCGCTCTCGTTCCTGTGACGTTTGAACGACTCCGTTCAAAGTGACAATGCCTCGTTCCGTGTCCACGTCGATCCGCGAGAAGTTGAATATTTTGTCGGCTGTCAACTTCGCCTGAACTGAGGCAGTGATGGCGGTATCCGTCATGGCTCGACTTGCGGTCTTACCGGTCGTCGATTGACAGCCTACCGCACCCAACAGGGCCAAACCGATACACCACGTCATGAAATTCTTCATGGAAAGTCTCCTCCTTGGAAATCACGCATTCGTGTTACATGGAAGATTTCTTCGAAATACCTGACCATAGATCTTGAGATCTTGGTCACATACCCACCGCTAGGTGAGGCTATCTGCCCTATCGACATCTCGACATCGACTTTTTGGCCTCCTTTCACATCTTTTCTTAGTGATATGACCATTCTTCGGCATGTTCTGCTGTTCTGCATACCCTAATGTTCTCCGTCTGATTCTTCGACTAGTCTCCCGCCTAGTTTTGGAATCCGGCCTCCCTAGGCATTGGTTGGACAATTCTGCAATCAGCCGAGAGGATCCTGACATAAAGAGGTCGCGAAAAACCGATAGGCTGGCGATCTTCAAGTTGATCCCTCGCGCCATGCAGAACCCCCCGATGCAGAGCAGGCCCAGCCGATTTTGATGTCAATGGAACTAGGGAAAGAATGTCCTGCATCGAGAGGGTGTTCCAGCATCTACCTTGAAGTTCTGTGGAGTAGAAGAGAAGAGATATTGAGTGCGGGCTGAGCGAGTCAAACAGCATTGTGGCAGCATGGGGACGGGCCTGAGGATATGGAATGGATAGTATGATCACGCAGGTACAAGCAATTTCCTGTGGACGTCTGTGGTGCCGCATGATCGAAGCGGGTGCCCTATGGACAACTCACTATTCAGAAGGGGGAACGCCATGCCTCAAATCAAAGACATCATGACGCGTGATGTGGAAGTGCTCAGCCCGGACGCGCCGGTCGCCGATGCTGCTGTCCAAATGGCAAGATTGAACGTGGGGTCCATTCCGGTCTGTGATGGCAAACGACTCGTCGGAATGTTGACCGATCGTGACCTAGTCGTGAGAGTCATAGCACCCGGTCGCGAGCCAAAAATGACACGTATTAAAGAGGTCATGACGGAGGAGATGCACTTTTGTTATGAGGATGAAGATTCGGCACAGGCCGGCCGGCTGATGTCGGAGCGACAAATTCGCCGGCTCCCCATTCTGTCGCGCTCACAACACTTGGTGGGAATCGTCTCGTTGGGAGACCTCGCAACAAAAGGGGGGGATGCTGCCGCTTCCAGCGGTGTTCTTCAGCACGTGTCGTCATAATATGCCAGGTTCCGGTGTGTCTGAGACACAGCCGAAATGGGCGTGGACCAGGCGAAAGGAGACCTCATGCCGCGAGGAGACAAATCAAAGTACACAGGGAAGCAAAAAAGGAAGGCCGCCAAGATCGAGGAGGGGTATAGACAACGAGGCGTATCAGAGGACGAGGCCGAGCGCCGCGCGTGGGCGACCGTGAACAAAATGAATAAGGGCGGAAAGAAACCAGAGGGAGGCGGGCGAGGAAAGCCAACTGACAAAAGTCCGGCTCGTAAGGGTGGTCGAAAAGGAGGACGAGCCAGGGCGGCACGGAGCCAAGTCAAGAAGACGAAACGTTGACCATCGCAAGCGATGAGTGCCATGTGTCCCTGCTGAAAGAGCGCCGACCGCTATAGCTCTCCGATCCGAACTCATATCTCCGCATCGCGTATCCGCTGACTTCGATTCCTGTGGTTAGGGCTGCCCTTGACTTTTAACACCTCAAAGATAACACTGTGCGCCATAGGTACAAATAGATAGGTGCATACGGATCTGCGTCCCATGGCGAAGGAGGCCTCCGATGAAACCACGAATATTGATCGCGGATGACCATCTGTTGGTTGCGGAGGGAATTCAAAAACTGCTCGAGCCCGAAGTGGAGGTCGTGGGTATCTTCTCGGATGGCCGTTCACTGATCAGGGCCGTTACGGAAAAACACCCGGATTTGATCATCATCGACATCTCATTACCTCTGCTGAACGGTTTAGATGCAGCCAGGCAGATCAAACAGGTGGACCCCAACATCAAGATGTTGATGTTGACCATGCATGCCGATCAGGGTTTTGTCGTGGAGGCCTTCCGCGTCGGTGTGGCAGGGTATGTGCTCAAGCAATCACTCTCCAATGAACTTCAGCACGCAGTGAGAGAGGTGCTGAAAGGCAACACCTATATTTCTCCGAGCGTTGCTCAAGGTCTCGTGGAGTATATGAACCGACCGGCGCAGGCAGGGGATAGAGAGACTGAGGGAAGGGGATTCGACCATACCCTGAGCCCGCGACAGCGTGAGGTGCTGCAGTTGGTGGCCGAGGGGCGCTCCACAAAGGAAATCGCCGCGATCCTGAATGTTTCGACCAAGACCGTGGAGTTCCATCGTACTCGCATCATGAAAGACCTTGGCCTCAAAACCCGCCCAGAGCTTACAAAATATGCGATCGCCAACGGTATCATTACACTCCAGGCCGTTGCCCCTCCCCAAGAGTGAGAAGGTTTCACACCGTCTCAACCTCACTGAGGTGCTCGGGCAAATGGGCACGACACCCCCTGGTCTTTACTTTTTCTTTATTGTCTTAAGTACTAGCGTTTTGAAGTGGACAGTGATGTCAGGCCGTGAGTGAGCGCGAACTTCGTGAGGTCGCTGGGTGAGCGTACGCCGATCTTTTTAAAGATACTGGTTTTGTGGAATAAGACGGTCTTCGGAGAGATCTTTAGTGTGCCGGCAATGGCTTTCGTGGAATCTCCTCGGGAAAGCAGCTGCAGGATTTGGCGTTGCCGTTCAGTCAGCTGAACGGTAAAGCCTCCCGGCTTGGTCCACGGATATTCCACTGACTCCCGAACTTCTCCCCTAATCCCAGGTGAGAGGTACTGCTCATTTCGGAGCACGGTCCGCATGGCTGTGATCAGATCCGAGGAGATCGACTGTTTTAAAACATACCCCTTGGCCCCGACACGAAAGGCCTCGCTGACGTGTGTCGGCTCATCAAGCATCGTGACAAAAATGATTCGGCAACTAGACACGGTCTCTCGAAGACGCCGTGCCGTATTGAAGCCGTTGTCCGGAGGAATCACTGCGTCGAGGAGCACGATGTCCGGTCGCAACGATCGCACCTGCTGCACCAGATCATCACCATTACCTACTGTTCCAAGAACCTCAAAGTCTGACTCAAGCAGTTGTCGCAGCCCTTCCGCCACAAGCGGATGGTCGTCGGCGATGAGCACCGTGGGTTTCAGCAACGACATGAGGTATAGCCTGGGATTGACTGAGCGCAGCCCGTCCTTACTTCAACATCAATCCGCAGGAAGATCCTATCACAGCCTCCGACTATAAACACAACTGCAGATGGGCGATCCTGGGACTATCCCTAGGCCGAAAGCTGAATATAGCCCCGAGTCTGAAGATTGGAAGAATCGGACGAGAAGAAAAACTAGGTAACTCCCAGGGATGCGTGTCTATCCTAGTTCCCCAAGTCGTGATTGGAGAATGCCGATGGTGGCAATAGCGGCCGTTTCAGATTTTAAGATGTGTTGACCAAGGGTAATGGTTTCGGCTCCTGCCTGCTTGGCCGTCTCTATTTCCTCCTGGCTCCAGCCTCCTTCCGGCCCGACCAAGACCAGCACGGATCCGTCTGTGTCTTGTGGTAGTCCAACCGTTTGGAGACTCTTCCCCTCCTGCCGCTCGGCAAGCATGAGGATCGTGGTGCCGGTCACATGGTCGGCTAAGAGTTCTGAGAGGGGTCGTGGCTGGGCGATCTTCGGTACGTGCCACTGTTCAGATTGTTGGGCGGCTTCTAACGCAATGCGTTGCCAGCGGACGAGTTGGTGGTCCACGCGATCGATTTTGAGTTGCACCACATTGTGCCGGCTCTCGATCGGTACAAGTTCATCCACACCCAGTTCAGTGGCTTTCTGAATAGCCCAATCAATCTTTTCACCCTTGAGCAGCGATTGGCCTAGGATTAGGCGGGGAGTGCAGCGGGGTGGTTCCTGGATTGTCTCGACAATATGAGCTGCGATGGCTCGTTTCGAAACATCGGCGATTTCGGCGCGGTACCTTGTACCTTTTCCATTCCCGAACCATACAGTTTCGCCTGTGGCGACGCGCAGACTGTCTCGGAGGTGAGTCAGTAGATCACCGGTAATGGAGATGGCCGGTAACACCACACATTCTTGAGGTACGAAAAATACAGGCATGTGGGGCTCTGGAGAACATGGAGGGGCAGTCTACTCGAAGAAGGTCTTCATCTTGTCGAAGAAGCCATCGCCGTTGGTTTCCATGGTCATGCCGCTTTCCTTGGCATACTCCATCAGCAGTTCTTTTTGACGGGCTGTCAATTTGGTGGGAATTTGGATCTTGATCGTATAGATCTGGTCGCCGGTTCCGCCTCCCTTCAAGCTGGGGATTCCAAGACCTTTGATACGGAGGACTTTGTCGTGTTGGGTACCGGGCGGCACTTTGATGACGGTATTCCCTTTGAGAGTCGGAACTTCGACCTTTCCACCGAGCACGGCCGTCACGAGATTGACTGGAACATCGCAAGAGATATCAAGACCTTTTCGCTGAAAGATCGAATGAGGCTTGACGGTAATCGCCACATAGAGATCGCCAGCGGGGCCGTTATTCGGGCCATGCTCGCCTTCGTTTGAGAGACGAAGGCGCATGCCGGTTTCGATGCCAGCGGGAATATGCACGGCGATCGTGCGCTCCTTGTATACCCGTTGGCGGCCCTGGCATGCGGTACAGGGGTCCGTCACGATACGGCCGGTCCCTTCGCATTGTCCGCATGGCCGGCTGACACTGAAGAATCCCTGTTGAAACCGAAGTTGCCCGGCGCCTTTGCAGCTTGCGCAGGCTTTAATAGCCGCGGCTGACTTGGCCCCGGTACCCTTACAGTCCACGCAGACTTCCCACCGCGGAATCTTGAGTTTGGCTTCTTTCCCGTAGACGGCTTCTTCAAATGTGATTTCGAGATTGTACTGGAGGTCGTTCCCACGTTCGGCTCGACTGCCACCGCCGCCTCGAGTTTGGCTGAAAAAGTCTTCGAAAATGTCGTTAAAGACATCTCCAAAACCGCCACGACCGAAGTCGAATCCGTCAAAACCGCCCGCTCCCTGTTGCGCGCCGGCATGACCGAACATGTCATAGCGTTTTCGCTTGTCCTGATCACTCAACGTTTCGTAGGCTTCGTTGATCTCTTTGAACTTCTCTTCGGCAGCCTTTTTCTGATGGTCGCCGGTCTGGAGGTCCGGATGATGTTGACGCGCCAGTTTGCGGTAGGCCTTCTTCAGGTCGTCGTCAGAGGCGTTCCGATCGACACCGAGAATGTCATAGTAATCACGTTTTGACACAGAAGCCATTGGGTCTAAAAATGTTGGAACGACCGAGCTGCCAATCACATCGGAGCTTGGTCGATCTGAGTCGTTATTTTAGGCTATTTTTTATCTTTGTCTACTTCTTCAAATTCTGCGTCCACGACTTTCTCGTCCGTCTTCACCTCATCGGCGCCCGCATCAGTCGTCGCACCAGGCTGCGGGCCGGGAGATGCGGCGGCTTTCTTATACATCTCTTCTGCCAATTTATGTGAAGTGGTCATGAGTGCCTGGGTTGCGGATTCGATCGCTTCGGCGTCGGTGCCCTCCAACGCCTTTTTAACGGCGGCGATGGCATCCTGAATTTTTGTCTTTTCATCAGCAGAGACTTTATCGCCGTATTCCGTGAGGTTTTTCTCCGTTTGATAGACCAGGTTATCAGCTTGGTTCTTCGCTTCCGCGAGCTTCCGTCGTTTCTTGTCGTCTTCCGTATGCGACTGCGCATCCCGAACAAGTTTTTCGACCTCTTCCTTGCTCAAACCACTGGAGGCCGTGATCTTGATGGATTGCTCTTTCTGTGTAGCCAGATCTTTGGCCGACACATGTACGATACCGTTGGCATCGATATCGAACGTGACTTCGATCTGCGGCATGCCTCGAGGCGCCGGTGGAATACCGACCAAGTCGAACTGTCCGAGCAGTTTGTTGTCGTTGGCCATTTCCCGTTCGCCTTGGAAAACACGGATGGTGACGGCCGTTTGGTTATCCGCTGCCGTGGAAAACACCTGACTCTTCTTGGTTGGAACCGTCGTGTTTCGCTCGATGAGCTTGGTGAACACGCCACCCAATGTTTCGATGCCCAATGACAATGGCGTGACGTCAAGGAGGAGGACATCCTTGACCTCTCCTTTAAGCACTCCGCCTTGGATACCGGCCCCAATAGCGACGACTTCGTCGGGGTTGACTCCACGATGCGGTTCTTTTCCGAAGAATTCCTTGACGACTTGGATCACTTTTGGCATGCGGGTCATACCGCCGACCAACACAATTTCTTGGATGTCTTTAGCTGTGACATCCGCATCGGCAAGGGCCTTGCGGCATGGTTCGATGGTCCGCTGGATGAGGTCGTCTACCAGCTGCTCGAGCTTGGCTCGGGTCAGCTTAATGACCATATGTTTGGGTCCGCTGGCGTCGGCAGTGATGAAGGGGAGATTGATCTCCGTCTCCTGAGACGACGAGAGTTCGATCTTGGCACGCTCAGCCGACTCTTTGAGACGTTGGAGCGCCATCCGATCTTTCCGCAAATCGATGCCTTGGTCTTTCTTGAATTCGTCGACCAGCCAATCCATCACGCGCAGGTCGAAGTCGTCTCCGCCCAGGTAGGTATCACCGTTGGTCGACTTTACCTCGAAAACACCCTCGCCGATTTCCAGGACGGAGATATCGAAAGTACCGCCGCCCAGGTCGTACACGGCGATCCGCTCATCCTTCTTCTTGTCCAGGCCGTATGCGAGAGAGGCTGCCGTCGGTTCGTTGATAATACGGAGCACGTTCAGACCGGCGATCTGTCCGGCGTCTTTTGTGGCTTGCCGCTGGCTGTCGTCGAAATAAGCGGGGACTGTGACAACGGCTTCAGTGACTTTTTCTCCAAGGTAGTCTTCCGCGGTCTGTCGCATCTTCTGGAGAATCATGGCCGAAATTTCTGGCGGACTATAGCGTTTTCCCCGCAACTCAACGTGAGCATCGCCGTTGTCGGCTTCAACCACTTTATAGGGAAGCCGCTTCAGGGCTTCTTGCACTTCACGGCTCTTGAACTTGCGCCCCATCAACCGCTTGACCGAGAAAATCGTGTTTTCGGGGTTGGTGATCGCTTGCCGTTTTGCGATTTGACCGACTAGCCGTTCGCTCTTATCAGTGATCGCGACGACGGAAGGAGTCGTTCGGCTCCCTTCGGCATTGGCAATCACGACGGGGTCTCCGCCGCTCATGATCGCCACGCAAGAATTGGTGGTCCCGAGATCGATACCGATGACTTTACCCATTGGTGAACTCCTTCCTTAGCGAGAACGACGACTGCATGAACTCAGTTCGCCGTGGCATCATGTTCGCTGGCTTGAGCCGGGCCTGACGACACGCTGACCATTGCAGCCCGTAGGATTCTGTCATGCAGGCGGTAGCCCTTTTGAAACTCGTCCAAGATCTTATTGGCCGGCACGTCATCGGAGGGTCCGTACGAAACAGCTTGATGGGCACTTGGATCAAAGTCCTGGCCGACGGAGTCGATTGCCTGCACACCAAACTTCCCAAGGACTCCCGATAGTTGCTTGAGCGTGAGCTCCACACCTTGAACAAGCGCAGAATCACCTCCGTTCGTCCGCGCCGCCTTGATCGCACGCTCCATGTTATCGACAACGGGCAGAAGCTCTTTGAGAAGCTGCTCGTTCCCAAATCGAATTTGGTCGCGCTGATCGCGTTGACTCAGTCGTTTGTAGTTATCAAACTCCGCAGCCAACCGGAGATACTTATCGTTGAGCGATTGATATTCTTCCGCCTTAACGGTAGGTTCCTCCTGAACAGACGCGTTTCCCGTCTCATTTCTCGGAGAAGACTCTTCTAAACTATCGATTGTATTGGTGTTTTTATTTTCTTCGTCTTGTGGCTCATTCATCCTAATACCTATACAGAGCGCAGATATCCATAGGAGAGGGGAAGTCAACCGGTGAGGGGAAAATAAAATGCATCGAAGGATGAAAAATTAAACCCATGGGCTAACGTCCGCACCGCGGGCGCGCCGATAGAGAAGCTCAAGTCCTTCCAGAGTCAAAAACGGTTCGATATGCTGAATGGATCGAGCCTCAGGCGCAATTACCGGAGCCAATCCACCCGTGGCGATCACAGAGGAGCGGTGTCCCATTTCCAGTTCCATGCGCTGGATGAGCGCATCGACGAGACCTGCATAGCCAAAGACAAGTCCCGCCTGAATGCTGCTGGCCGTATCGACACCGATGACGGTCTTGGGTCGGACCAGTTCAACTTTGCTCAACTTTGCAGCGCGGACGAACAGCGCATCTGCCGAAATAGCCAAGCCTGGCGCGATGACGCCTCCCAGATACTCGCCGACATGAGTCACGGCGCAAAACGTGGTAGCCGTACCGAAATCAACGATGATGAGATCGCGCCGAAATTTGTGATAGGCCGCCGCGGCGTTCACGATGCGATCGCTCCCGATTTCCCTGGGATTCAAGTACTTGAGCGTCAGGCCCGTATCCATCTCAGATGAGACGATTATCGGGGTATGATGAAAGGACCTTTCAATCATTGATTCGAACGTTTCAGTGAGGGTAGGAACGACGCTTGAAATAATCGCTCCAGTGATGCGTTCGGGGGTGTGGCCGCCTCTGGCCATGAGACTGAGACAGAGCACCCCGTACTCATCGGCTGTGGCCTTTGGATCGCTGGCCAGCCGCCAATGCGCGAGGAGACGCGTTCCATCGAAAATTCCAGCGACGATGTTGGTGTTCCCGATGTCGACCGCCAGCAGCATGTGCGCATTGTACTCGGCGCGGTGCCGTTTCGCTACTCCCGTAGATGAATCACATCAGCGGCACGAACGTCAAGCAAATGCGCCGGTTGCGAGGAGGAACGGGGTGACAGGGGTCGTATCTGGAGAGCACCATCGGCAGAAATGCCTTCCGCGACCCCAGTGACCTGGTCATGAGTCGTGAACTGGACCCGAACCTGACGACCCAGTGTGGCGCAGCGAGCAATGTAGGCTTGTCGTAATCTGGGCGATCCATGAGACTGAAGCTCGCCCAGACAATGCTCGAGTTCCAGCAATAACTGCGCGACCAGTCGATTGCGGTCGATCGGTTGCTGAGATGTTTCGGCCAATGATGCTGCAATAGGGAGCAGATCATCTGGAAAAGCCTCCCGCGCAACATTCACGTTGAGCCCAATTCCAATGACGATGGCCGGATCGGTGGGTGACTGGAGCAGACTTTCGCAGAGAATCCCGCCGACTTTCCGCTGGAGCAGAAGTAAGTCATTGGGCCACTTGAGCGCCAGCGAGACAGTCGTGACCTGTTGAACGGCTTCAGCAGTGGCCAGTGCGCTGATGAGAGGTGTCCAAGATAGCCAGTGCGCAAGGGAGATCCTCAGTCCTGTTCCGCGGATAATAGCGGAGCAATAGAGGTTCAGCCCTGGCGGTGAGAACCAAGGACGCCCATGTCGACCGTATCCATCTGATTGGCTTTCGGCGAGCACGACAGTACCGTGCGCAGCTCCGTTTTGTGCCAGCCTGAAGGCTTCCCTATTTGTCGAGGCGAGATCTCGGTAAATGTAGAGAGGGTGACCGAGCGACGTGGTTTCCAGGGTGGTGCGAATATCATCGATGCTGAGAGGAGGAGAAGAAGCCATGGGTTAGGAGCGTCTGCGGCGTACGCGTTGGGGCAGTGTTGCAATCAGGCTGACGGCTGCGGCCGGGGCGGAATGGGTGAGCGCTCCAATCGAGATGCGATCGGCGCCGGCCGCAGCCATGACTCTGACGTTCTTGAGCGTGATGCCGCCCGACACTTCGACCAGCGCCCTCTTCTTGATGATACCGACGGCACGCCTGACCATGCTCGGAGCCATGTTGTCCAAGAGAATGATCTCTGGGTTTCCTGCCAAGGCCTGATGAATCTCGGAGAGAGACTCCACCTCGACCATGATCGGAAGGTCAGTCGGCCGATTCCCGCGTGCTAACCGACAAGCTTTTTCAACCGGACGCCGCTCCTTCTGCAGAAAAGCCAGATGGTTGTCTTTGATGAGAAGACCATCGCTCAATGACCGACGGTGATTCATCCCGCCGCCGAGCGATACGGCCCATTTCTGAAGTGCGCGCCAACCAGGGAGAGTTTTTCTGGTATCGAGAATGCTGACAGGGTAGCCGCGCACTGCCCGACAGAATCGTTGTGTCAGTGTGGCGATGCCGGACAGGTGTTGAAGAAAGTTCAAGGCAACCCGCTCAGCCCGGAGGATCGATCGGCCATCACCTTCGATCCGTATGAGCGGCTGTCCCTTCTTGGCCCGGTCGCCGTCGCGTTTGCACACCGATAATTGAAGGGAAGGATCAACGAGCAGAAAGGTTTGAACGACCGCCGCCATTCCCGCCACAATCAATGGCTGCTGTGCAATGATGTTGGCCGTGGCAGGTACCGAAGACGAAAAGAGCGCGGAGGTCGTCACATCTCCTTGGGCCAAATCTTCTTCTAGCCCTTGGCGCACGGCACGACGGATTTCTGCTGCCGGAAGCTTCACGGTTGATCGGGCTCCAGCATGGATCGCAGCTGCCGTTCACTACTGATCAACATGCTGGAATCTTGCGCGAGCGAGCGGAGGCGGCTCTGATGATCGGCAATGACCTCAGGCGGAGCTTTGGAGACGAAGTCGGGATTGTTCAGCTTACCGCTTAGGCGCTGTGATTCTCGCTCGACCTCGGAGAGTTGCTTGTCCAAACGATCGAGTGCTTTGTGGAGGTCCACTTCACCGGACACGTTGATTCCGACGGAGAGCCCCTCTGCGACCAGCCTGAGCAGTTGGTGCGACGGCCAGCTTGAGCGCGCCATATTCTTAAACGTACCTCGACCAAGATGGGCCGCATGGGGCAGAACCTGGTTGAGGAGGTTCTGTTTTGTTGTGTCTTCATGAGACAGGTGGCATGTGATGGGCTGGCCCGGCGGATAATTCAGGAGTACACGACCGGTCCGAGCCAAGTTGACCGTTTGCTCAATGAGCGCAAACAGTTGCTCGGCTTCGGATGAGTCCCATGATGGTTCTTCCATCGGATACGCTTGGGTCACGATACTGCGGCCTTGATGTGGAAACGTCTGCCAGAGCTCTTCCGTGATGAATGGCATGAACGGATGCAACAGGCGCATGGTGGTTTCCATGGTTTCAATCAGCGTGGCTCTTGTTGCGGGTCCATCGGGGTGGTCGGCAACCTGGAGGACCGGCTTGATCAGTTCCAGATACCAATCGCAGAACTCATGCCAAATGAAATGATACAGGGCGTTGGAAGCTCGATCGAAGCGATACCCTTCTAATTCCGCCGTGACAGTCTTGATGGCGTGGTTCAGCCGACTGAGGATCCAACGATCTGGAATCGTCCGCTGAGAGACCGGGAGAGGCGAGCGCGGGCCGTCAAGATACATATGAGCGAATCTGGCCGCGTTCCAAATCTTGTTGGCAAAGTTTCGATACCCTTCGATCCGTTCTTCCGCCAACTTGACATCCCGACCAGGTGAAGCCATCGAGGCGAGCGTGAAGCGAAGCGCATCGGTTCCAAACTCATTCATGACATGGAGCGGGTCTATGACGTTCCCTTTCGACTTGCTCATTTTCTTTCCTTCCGCGTCACGGACCAGGGCGTGAATGTAGACATCGCGGAAGGGGACGTCTCCCATGAACTTCAAGCCCATCATGATCATCCGGGCCACCCAAAAGAACAAAATGTCGAGCCCGGTTACAAGCACGGAAGTTGGGTAGTACGTCTTGAGTTCCGGTGTCTGTTCCGGCCACCCCAACGTGGAAAAAGGCCACAGCGCGGAGGAGAACCAGGTATCGAGCACGTCGGGATCTTGAACCAGATCGGCACTTCCACAGCGAGAGCATCGTTCCGGTTTTGACTTTGCAACGATAGGTTTCGCATCGAGACCGATAAGCGGCCTATGATCGTGTGTACTTCTGAGAAAACCTCCGCTACATTGCTCGCAATACCATACCGGGATTTGGTGTCCCCACCAGATTTGTCGTGAAATGCACCAATCTTTGATGTCCCGCATCCAGCCGAAATAGTTGTTGACCCAGCCTTCCGGAATGATCCGGATGCGACCATCTTCGACAGCTTTGATTGCCGGTTCGGCAAGCGGCCCAATCTTTACAAACCATTGTATGGAGAGATAGGGCTCAACAACCGTTTTGCAGCGATAGCATTTCCCTATCGACATCTTATGGGGTTCGACTTTCTCCAGAGCGTCTCGATCCGCAAGTAGTTGCTCAACTTTTATACGGGCTTTTTGCGTAGACAGGCCTGCTAATGCAGCTACAGTGTCGGGTGTTGCCTTTGTAGCTAGGCGCAATTCGGATTCGTTGAGTAAATTCGCGTGGATGTCTAGGATGCGAATTCTCATAAGCTGGTGCCGTTCACCCGCATCGTAGTCGCTGAAATCATGCGCCGGGGTAATTTTTACGGCGCCGGTACCGAACTCCCGATCGACGAGAATGCCATCGCCCACGATCGGTATCGTGCGATCCGTCAACGGGAGTCGTACACGCTTGCCGATAAGATGCTTGAAACGGGCATCTTCAGGATGGACGGCGACGGCTGTGTCGCCTAGCATCGTCTCCGGTCTCGTAGTGGCGACGGTGAGTTTCGTGGAAGGATCGCCTTCCAGTGGATATTGGATTGAATAGAGCTTGCCTTTGACATCCTCGTGTTCCACTTCAATATCCGACAGCGCCGTCAGACAGCGGGGGCACCAATTGATGAGTCGTTCGCCCCGGTAGATCAATCCGTCTTCATACAGTCGAACGAATACCTCGAGAACTGCCTGAGACAGCCCCTCGTCCATCGTGAAACGGAGGCGGTCCCAGTCGCAGGATTCGCCCAATTGTTTCTGTTGATTGACGATCGTGTTACCCGAGGTAGCCTTCCACTGCCAGACTCGTTCGATAAACCGCTCCCGGCCGAGTGACTCGCGCGAAGCGCCTTCGGCCATCACTTGTTTCTCAACGACGTTTTGCGTAGCGATTCCGGCGTGATCAGTTCCCGGCAGCCATAAGGTGTTTCGTCCCTGCATGCGCCGCCACCGGATCAGAATGTCTTGTAATGAATGGTTGAGCGCGTGCCCGACATGGAGGGACCCCGTCACATTTGGCGGAGGAATCACGATGCTGTATGGTCGGCCAGATCGTTCCGGTGAGGTATGGAAGTACCCCTGAGCGATCCATTCTTGTGACCATCGAGCTTCGACGGTTTTTGGGTCGTAGGTTTTGTCCAGTTGAATCGGAGTCATTAAGCGCTGTCCAAGTCAAACGGGCGGTATCTTAACATGTCTGGGTCGATCAGAAAATGGTATGAGTCTCAACTTGTGACCTGACGAGGCATGTGCTATACAGACGCCCGCACGGGGTTGATTGATTTAATCACTGTAGGGAGGACCATGGCACGAGGTCGAGAAAAAGATCGAAAAACGAGGAAGAAACATCGGAAGAATGTGAAACGGATGAAAGCGCTCGCCAAAGCTCGAAGAGGGAAACGAGGAAAGAAAAGTTAGGCCGCAGAGGAGTGTGATGTTTCTTCGGTCTCGAGCAGGCGCTTGAGTTCCGCTTTGATATGCCGTTCGGCGACGTCGGGTACAATGCGCAGGATAGCCTGTTCGACACGTTCGCTAGCAATTGCTCGTACCAGGTTTTCGGTTAGTGCCGGCGTTTGCTTCGAAACCGCCTGCTGAACCTCGTCTTTGACTATCTGATCGATCGTCCCCATCTGTTCTCGCACAGCCGCCGGTACGCATTGCTGGACACCGGATTCGCTCTGTTCCCGTACGAGTCGATCCACACTCTCTCCGATCAAGGGATTGGCCAGGTCAGCCACGGCCTGCTGGATGAGCGGTTGGCAATTTGCGATCTCATTTTTAATGAGCGAGGGCAACGCGTGAGCGATCAAGGGTTGGATGATGAAGGTGAGGTACTCCTGAGAGAGGATGCTCCCGAGCTGTTCCTGCAATTCCTTTTTGACGATCGGCTGCACGTGAGCGCCCAGTTTCGCGTCAATTATTTGCGGAAGCAGATCGGCGAGACGCTGCTCGCTCCGTTGAGTCATAGATTGCAAGAGCTGGTCAAAAAGACCCTTCATCGCATCTTCAGGTCCTGCGGGGGAAGCCGGTGGTATGATGACTGCGGGGCTGTGGTGCTCCTGTATCTCCTCATGGACCTTGCTGCTCGCGACAGGAGCGCCCGACTCCTCAGAGTCAGTATCAGTCGAGGTCGATATCGGGGGCCAGGCACGCCGCGTAAGACCCTTCCCGTTTGAAGATCCGGCAGGGGTCTTCTCAAGAGACTTCAGAACGTCCAACAAATCTTCCGGCTGAAACGGTTTTTTCAAAAATGCCTTCACCCCGAGAGTGCGGAGATGATTTTCGTCAGGATGATCGGCCGGATTGATCAGTGAAATGAGGAAGGTTTCCGTTAGACCGTCTAATTTATTGATCTCTTTGCAGAACCCTGAAAACGTCATATTGTCGAGATGGTAGTCTGCAATGATGAGCGAGGGTGTATTTTGGCGAGCGGCATCGAGAGCGGCTGGTCCATCCTGAAACCCAATGACCTCGAACCCTTCAGGAGTGGAAATCTGTTCTACCATCCGTCTGACCGCGGGACTGCTATCCACAACAAAGATCGGTGATGGCATGAAATCTCCGTATTTTTTTATTTCCTCGAAGCTAGCAAGGGAGGTATTCTTTGTCAAGAAAACCATCGATAGATGATTGTATTCATGACGTATTTTGGTGCAAAGGCAGGCCGCGCCCTGAGGCCATGACTGGCGGGGTATGACACGTTCAATACGAGTCGTATTTTTTGACGCTGCCGATACCCTGTTTCATGTGCATGGCTCGGTAGCGGAGATGTATCTTCAACATGCCGTTCAATTTGGGTTTCGCCGGAGACCAGACTCGGTAACCGAGATCGCTCAGGCCTTTCGCCGTGCGTTCCATGACGCTCCTCCCCCGATTTTCGCCGTCACCGACCCTGCTCAGCTCAAACAGAGCGAGCGACTCTGGTGGTTCGATATCGTTCATCATGTCTTCTACCGGGTGGGTATGTTCCAGCGATTCGATGAGTTCTTCGATCAGGTCTTTCACGCGTTTGAGGATCACCGAGCGTGGCGGTTGTTCCCTGAAACAACGGCCATCTTGGCGCAGCTCAAAGCGCGGGATCTGGAGCTTGGCATCATCTCGAATTTTGACTCGCGTTTATTCACGGTGATGCGAGGGCTGGGAATTGCGGACAGTTTTGACACCATGACGATCTCAAGTTTGGCGCAAGCCGCGAAACCGGCTCCCAGGATTTTCCGCATCGCATTGGAGAAGCATGCAGTCGAGCCGGGAGAGGCCCTGCATGTTGGAGATAGTATACGGGAGGATGTGGAGGGTGCACGGAAAGCCGGGCTGCATGCCGCTCTCGTGGACCGTGACGGAAGACAGCAACAACCCGACGTTCCAACTCTTAAGAACTTGGGGGAGCTGATCCCCCTGCTAGATCGGATCGAGCAGTAACGGAACGATGTCTTTGGCACGGCCTTGTAGTGACACGTCGACCAGCGCTGACTGTGGCGTGGGATCCAGATTGATTTCAGCTACGAATGCGCCGGCTTCTTTCGCCATAGAGGCGAATCCTGCAGCCGGATACACGAGCCCGGATGTGCCAATGATCACGCAGAGGCTGCAGGAACGAAGCGCCGCATAGCTGTGCCGAAGGTCTTCATCCGCTAGCGATTCCCCAAACCATACGATATGAGGGCGCAGGAGGCCGCGACAGTGGTGGCAGACGGGGAGAATATGAATAGGGACATCTCGGTTCTCCACGACCCGACTGCACTCGGTACAGCGCACCATCCAAATGTTGCCGTGAATCTCTGAAAGCTTACGCGAACCGGCATCCCGATGGAGCCCATCTACATTTTGAGTGATAAGCCAGAAGCTCCGGCATCGTCGCTCCAGTACGACGACTGCATCATGAGCGGGATTGGGTCGCTTGGCGGCAATCAGCTCGCGCCGCCAGTTGTACCATTCCCAAACAAGGCGTGGATCGCGCGCAAAAGCCTCCGGTGTGGCCAGATCTTCGGCGCGGTGCGTGCGCCAGAGTCCGTCTTTGCCACGGAAGGTCGGAACACCACTATCCGCTGAGATGCCGGCTCCAGTCAGAACGGTGACCGATTCGGCACCCGCCAGCCGTTCCTTCAATAATGACAAATCCGATCCGTGTGCCATTGGGTATGGTCCGGTGAGGGAGTGGCTGTGTCTTGATGACGGTGCATGCTATAGTACCGGCTCTTTCAACGTAAGGGAACGAGGATAGCATATGAAGCAGGTCCTAGTTGTTGGAGCCGGCTCGGTCGGCGGGTTCTTCGGGGCCCACTTGGCAAAGAATAATCCGAATGTTTCGTTTCTTCTCAGGACCAGAACTTGTGATGTCATTAAACAGAAGGGCCTGACCATTCGAAGTGCCGGTGGATCGTTCACGGTCCGACCACCAGTTGCGTCGGATCCACGGGAATTTCCAAAGCCGGACCTCATTGTCCTTGGCGTCAAAGCCTACGACCTCGATCACGTGATCGACCAACTTGAGCCGGTCCTTACGGACGACACGGTCATTCTGACATTGCAAAACGGTATCGATACGGAAGACCGAATTCTGGCTCGACTCAATCGCGATTGTGTCGTCGGTGGAGTGGCCTACATCTATTCGAAGATTGCCGAACCGGGCGTCATCGACCATTATAAAAAGGGGGCGGTGGCCATCGGTGAATTGATGGGGATGGAGAGCCAGCGGCTGCTCAAGATTCGTGAGCTGTTTGCCTCCGCTGACATTTCTTGCCAATTGTCGAGGGACATTCGCCGTGCCAAATGGGAAAAGATGTGCTGGAATTGTGTCTTTAACCCGATCACGGTGCTCATCGACGACCATGTGGCCAAAGCGCTCGATCATCCGGAGATGACGGGTGTAATCCGGCAGATTGTCGGGGAAGTGGCGGCAGTCTCGGCCACATTGAAAGTGCCGCTGCCGCTGGATATGCCGGAGCGAGTTGTGAAAGCGACACAGGAGATTCGCGACATTCATACCTCCATGTATGACGATTGGAAAGCAGGCCGACCGACGGAGATCGATTATTTAAACGGCTTTGTCGTCGAGCGGGGACGCAAGCTTGGTATTCCAACGCCGGTGAACGAAGCATTGACGGCCATGATCAAGACGATCACGGAGAAAGAACAAGTCGGCCCTGGCCGAATTCGGATCGAAGGCGCGGTCGTTCAACCGGTCTCACTCGATCGCGCGGCAATTGCTGCGTTGCCGAAAGAGTATCAGCTCGATGTGTCTACGGTGATGCCAGGCATGAAGGGGCGGGGGATTCGGCTGAAAGGGTTACTCGATGTTCCAGCTTTAGCAATCGGGGCAGACCATGTCGCCTTTCATGCCTGGGATGGAAAGTATTCTGCTTGCCTCACGCTTCAGCAGGCGAAAGAGTACGGAGTGCTTGTCTACGAGCTGGCCGGGTCTGCGTTGCCGGAGGCAAACGGTGGTCCGTTTCGGCTCGTGACACCGGGTCTCGGTGATCTGTGCGCCAATGTGAAACAGGTTGCACGGATTGAGGTGACCAGAGGTCCTGGGCGGGACACGAGACAAACGACATGTCCGCCGGCTCATTCGTAGCATTGAAGAAACACCTATTGTCGTGTGCGCTGAAGAATGAAGTCGATCTGGGCAAGTGCTGGGGGAGTGGCCGTCATCTTTACGGGAGCCGTGTGGTTTGTCGACTCGGCGCAGACCTTTGAATCTTACTATGAGACCTATCAGAAGTTGAAAGAAACCGAGCGGATCAGCCATGGTTGGATCTCACGCGTGATCCCGACCTCTTCCTACGACATCCATGCGATCCATCAGCTCAATGGAGAACTTGTTTCGGCGCGATTTCGATTTCAGGAGGGAAGTGTCAAAGAGGTTGGGGCCAGTTGCAGCATCTTCGCACATGATGGTTCCAGGCTCGCGGAATATCGGTGTCAACTGTCCGGTCATTCAGTAGTCGTTCGGTTAGAACCCAGTGGCGAAGGTCGGATCGTCGGTAGCAAATAGAAACCAGGGATCAAAACTCCGCGCGAGTGAATGGGTGAGAAGATGATGTCGATGAGGTAGCTTGTGTGGCGGCTCCAGCCAAAGCTTGCACTGCGATTCAGTGGTCAGGTATGACTATACTGACTCAGTGCGAAAGCCCGCGCTCGATAGCGTGAGACTTGTGGAGCGTGGTCCGGATGCAGAGCGGAGAATGAATTGACCGATCTCTCGTTTCACTATTCTATTCTGATCAAACGAGTGGTGGCAGGCCTTATTCTTGGCGCGCTTGCCGGAGCAGTCCAGATTTGGTTCTTCGACCGCGATCTCATGTATCTCTGGGCCTCGGCTGCTGCCGGGGCGTTGTACATGGCTGCTTGGGTACTCTTCACCCACTGGCTGCGACTGGCTGGTGGAAAGATTCTTCTGGGAGCGGTTGCAGGACTCCTTGCCGCTGTCGTCTGGTGGGCGATGGCTGTGCATGCGGACAATATGTTCCTCCAGTCGGCTGTTGCCGGCATGTGTTTCGGTGCCGCCTACGCATGGTCCGATCAGCGGATGACCTGAGTTTCTTCAATCTCCTTCCAGCGCTTCTTGCTCTTGTTTCTGCATTGTAACCGACAGATCGATCAGAATCGGATAGAATAGAAGCACGCTTCTCATGCGTACTCCCAACGGCATATCCACGGGTACCGTCTTTGCTGATGTCAAATCAGGCCTCGTGGTGTTTTTTGTAGCGCTGCCCCTCTGTCTCGGGATTGCGCTTGCTTCCGGCGCACCATTGCTGTCCGGATTACTGGCCGGAATTATCGGCGGCATTGTGGTTGGGCTTTTCAGTGGATCACACACCAGTGTGAGCGGACCGGCCGCCGGTTTAACGGCGGTCGTCGCCGCTCAAATCCTCTCACTGGGTTCTTTCTCAGCGTTTCTGACGGCCTTGATTCTTGCAGGCTTCATTCAAATCGGCCTCGGGGTCGCGAAGGGAGGGTTCATCGCCGCGTTCTTTCCATCCAGCGTGATCAAAGGGCTCTTGGCAGCGATCGGGGTGATCATCATCCTTAAACAAATTCCACATCTCGTCGGGCATGATCGGGATCCGGAAGGAGACATGTCGTTTTTTCAGCCGGACTTCGAAACAACATTTTCGGAACTGCTGTTGACGATTGGAGACTTTCAACTGGGGGCCGCCATCGTCGGTTTGGCTTCCGTTGCCCTGCTTGTGCTCTGGGATAATTGGAAGCCGCTGAAGACCTCCCTCTTTCCAGCCCCTGTCGCGGTGGTACTGTTCGGTATCGGAGCGAGTTTGTGGTTTCAGCAACTCGGGGAGCCCTGGCTGATCGAACCGAGTCATCTTGTTCAAGTGCCTGTCGCCGGTAACCTATCTGAGCTTGTAGGGCTTCTTCCACGACCGGACTTTTCGCAGTTGACTAATTCTGCTGTCTATACCGCTGCGTTGACTCTTGCGATCGTGGCCTCTCTGGAAACCTTACTTAATCTCAATGCAGCTGATCGACTTGATCCGCAGCAACGCATCTCGCCTCCAAGTCAAGAACTGCTGGCGCAAGGCATCGGGAATGTCACGTCTGGGCTGGTCGGTGGACTCCCGGTCACTTCCGTGATCATTCGCACCTCCGTGAACGTCAACGCCGGCGGAAAAACAAAACTTGCCACGATTGTGCACGGCGCCTTGCTGCTGGTGAGCGTGCCGCTCATCCCGGCATGGCTCAATACCATCCCATTATCCTGTCTTGCCGCGATCTTGCTGATGACCGGGATCAAGCTGGCGAGTCCGGCCCTGATCAAACAAATGTGGTACGAGGGGCGCTACCAGTTCATTCCATTTGCGGCAACCGTGACGGCCATCGTGTTCACCGATCTTTTGATCGGTATCATAATCGGGCTCGTCGTGGCTGTCGGCTTCATCCTCAACAGTAGTATGCGTCGTCCGGTGCATCGATTTGTGGAAAAACATTTGGGCGGCGATGTTTTGCATATCGAGTTGGCCAACCAGGTCAGCTTTCTAAATCGCGCCGCACTTGCTGCAGCGCTGAATGAGGTGCCTCGCAATGGCCGTGTCCTCCTCGATGCGCGGAGCACGGACTATATCGACCCGGATGTGCTCGATCTGATCCGGGACTTCAAGGAACAAACAGGACCGGTTCACGGTGTCGAAGTCAGTCTTGTCGGGTTTCAGAGCGAGTACAATTTTGAGAACCAGATTCACTATGTGGATTATTCCACCCGTGAACTCCAAGAGGCCATTACTCCCCAGCAAGTCCTGCAAATCCTAAAAGATGGCCATGAGCGTGTTCGCACCGACCGACGCCTGACTCGAGATTTCACGCGCCAGGTCCGAGCCACGGCTGAAGCGCAACATCCGTTGGCCGTCGTCCTTAGCTGCATTGATTCTCCGACGCCCGCCGAGCGGGTGTTTGATCTCGGCATGGGGGATATCTTCAGTGTTCGTATTGCCGGCAATGTTTCGAGTCGGGAGGTGATCGCCAGTGCGGAATATGGGTGTGCTGTGGCTGGAGCCAAACTGATACTTGTTATGGGGCATACGCGATGTGGCGCGGTTTCTGAAGCGATCAAGCTCCTGAGCTCATCCCGGACAGGCGTCAAGACGACGGGATGCGAACATCTCGATTCCATCGTTAACGATCTCCAGCAAGCGATCGATCCGGCAATGTGTCGGACCTTGCACGAGCCATCTTCTGAAGAGGCGAGAGCGCTGATCGATAGTGTGGCCAGACGCAATGTCGGGCGAGTTATTGAACAACTGCAGAAGCAAAGCAGGACACTCGATGGTCTTATCAGAAATGGACAGATTGCCGTCGGCGGCGCGATGTACGATGTCGTCACGGGAGAAGTCGAATTCTTGTGCGGTGACGCGTGCGAAAATGAAGGAAATCGATGATCGACATAGCCTGTCGCGCCGATCAGTTGGTGATCAGAATGAGGCATGATCATGGAAAAGCTTGTCAAAGGCTTCTTGAAGTTTCGCGGTGAAGTATTCGGGAATAAGAAAGCGTTATTCACGCGGCTGTCCCAAAGTCAAGCCCCTCGCGCGCTCTTCATTACCTGCTCTGACTCGCGAGTCGACCCTACGCTTCTGACGCAGGCTGATCCAGGTGAACTGTTTATTTTGAGAAATGCAGGTAATATTGTGCCGCCCTATGGCTCGATGCAGGGCGGCACCACGGCAACGATAGAATACGCGATGGCGGTGTTGAAGGTACCTCACGTGATTGTCTGCGGCCATACCGATTGCGGTGTCATGAAAGCTCTCTTAAATCCTGAGGAGGTACAAAACCTGCCGGCGGTCAAGGAATGGGTGGGACAGGTTGAAACCACCAGATGCTTGATGCGCGAGCTCTACCCAGACGTCAAAGGCAACGATCGGCTCATCAAGACGATTCAGGAGAATGTCCGCGTCCAGCTTGAGCACCTGCGTACACATCCATCCGTCGTGCTTCAGCTGCGTAAGGGAAAAGTCGATCTCCATGGCTGGGTCTATTCCATTTCAACGGGGGATGTATGGGTCTATGACTTCAATTCACAAGAGTTCGTGTCGCTCTATGAAAGAGTCGCTTCTCATTTGGTGCAGACTGACGTGGTGCAGACCGGCAACGTCCTGACACAGACCGAGATGCGTCAGTCTGCAACGCCAACATCCTGTAACATTTCCGAGGACAGTGAAGGAAAACCTTCGTAAATAGCCCGATCAGTGCTCACCGAATCACCCGGATCTGTTGCCAGTGACCTGACTGATATCGCCACAGTAATAGCGCCATCCGGACCGTCCAATCTGCGATCATGGCCGTCCACACATAGTAGACTCCAAGCTCAAGCCAGATACCGAAGAGAAAGGCCAAAGGTACACGCACACCCCACATACCGATGATCGTCGCCCACATGATGAAGCGTGTGTCGCCTGCCCCTCGTAACGAGCCGGCGAGCACCATCGTGAGGGCCAGTGGAATCTGAAGAATGGCCACAATACGAAGAAACTGCGTGCCGAGCAGCACGACAGCTTCATCCTGCGTGAAACTCCGCATCAACGCATAGGGGAAGAAGAAAAATACCATGCCCATGATCGTCATTCCCATGACGGCAAGCCGATTTGCCTCCCAGTTCTCCATTTTGGCGCGGATGTACTTGCCGGCACCGATGCTTTGTCCCACCATGGTTGCCGCGGCGATTGCAAAGCCATAGCCTGGCAAAAACGAGAATGATTCGATGGAAAGCCCAACCTGGTGTGCCGCGTACGACAGGGTTCCGTAGACGAGAACGATTTTCGTGTAGAACATCACCCCGACCTGCTGGACCACTCGCTCCCCTGAGATCGGCGCACCGATATGCCAAGCTGATCGGAGCAAATCGAGTCGCAGGGTATGAGACTTTACCAGGATCTTTCGACAGGACCAGAGCAGATAACCGGCTCCGGCTGATTCCGCCACGCCGACAGCGAACGCCGCGCCTTGTAAACCCCAGTCGGGCGCACCCCATTTGCCGTAGATCAGAGGATAGGCGACGATGATATGGATGACGTTGACGCCAATCATGGCGTATAGAGGCGTCTTTGTATCACCGGTCCCCTGGAGAACCGACGATAACACCTGAATCAGAATGGTAAACGGGATCACGAGAAAGATGACGTTCGAGTAGGAAATCGCCTGGGTGATGACGTCGGGCTGTACGCCTAATGCGATCATGGCCAGGCGGTTCGTGGCTAACCCGACGAGTGAGAGGAGAACCGAGGCAATGAGAGATAGGCTGGTGAGATGCAGGGCTGCCTCGCCGGCGTCTACGCTGCGTCGTGCCCCGGAAAATTGTGCCACCAGGACATTAGTCCCAACGGAGAGTCCTGAGAGCAGCGTCGTGCCGATAAATGCGAGGAGCTGCCCTAATCCGACGGCAGCAATCGGTTCGGCGCCGAGTCCACCGACCAGGAACACGGCGACGATGCCTTCGGCACGCTGCAGCAGGCTACTGGCGGTGATGGGAAGTGCCAGGTTGAGGACAGACTTACGGATGCGGGTGAGGACGGCCATCGCGGCCTATCCTAGCAGAAGGAGCGCCTCCGCTCGCTAGACAAACCGCATCGTGCTCCGCTAGGGTTTCCCTATCATGCCTGAGTTGGGCCAGCCTCCAATCCGGATTGCGCCTTCTCGTCTCTCGAAGTCGAAGTTTCTCGCCGGACTCCAATGCCACAAACGGGTCTATTTGGAGGTGCACCATCCTGAGTGGGCCAGTCCGCCCGATACGTCAACGCAGGCGATACTGGATATGGGGACTGAGATCGGCATTCTGGCCCGGCAGCGCTTTCGTGGTGGCGCCCTTGTGAAAGCGGGATTCCGTCAGCGAGAGGCCGCGATCGCGGAGACCGCTGTCTTGATTCAAGATCCTTTTGTCCCGGCCATCTTCGAAGGGGCATTCGAATATGACGGTGTTCTTGTGCGCGTGGATATTTTAGAGCGCGTGCGGAATGGTGAGAGCGGATGGTCCTGGCGTTTGATCGAAGTGAAGTCGTCAACCAGGGTGAAAGAAGTCCACCTTGATGACCTAGCCATACAAAGCCATGTCGTACAAGGGACCGGTTTGAGGCTTGATGCGACGTGTCTGATGCATATCGATACAGGATACCTCTATCAAGGCGGAGAGGTTGATCTGCAGATGCTGTTCTCAATCGAAGACGTCTCGGAGGTTGTGACAGCTCGTCGAGGGCTGGTACCGGAACGATTGGCTGTCATGAAGGCAATATCGCTGAATTCTGAGCCGCCGGAGATCGAGCCCGGTCAGCATTGCCGTACTCCCTATGAATGTCCCTTTTGGTCTCATTGCACGAAGGAAAAGCCGCAGCGCTGGATCTTTCATCTGCCGGGGAAGAAAGAGATTGTCGGTCAGCTCGTCCAACAGGGCATCATAACGATCGACGAAATTCCGGCCGAAACAAGGCTGTCGGATGTCCAAAGAAAGGTCAAAGACAACGTCGAGTGGAGCTCGTCGGATTTGAGGAAGATTCTTCGTTCCGTAAGCTATCCCATCCATCATCTCGATGCCGAAACCGTCATGCTAGCACGACCGCGGTTTCCCTCCACGAGGCCCTATCAGGCTCTTCCTGTTCAGTGGTCCAATCACATTGAACTGGAATCCGGTGAGGTGATGCATCAGGAGTTCCTTCACGGCGAGGCATCGGACCCTCGCAGGTGTTGGGTTGAGGCTCTCATCGAATCGCTCGGTGAGACCGGAAGCATTGTGGTCTACTCGGGCTATGAGGAAACGCTCATTCGCCAGTTGGCGGAGACCTTTCCAGAGTTCAAATCGGCGTTCAAAGCGATTCTGAAGCGGCTGTGGGATCTGCTTCCTGTTATCAAGAACCACTATTATCATCCCGCCTTTAATGGATCGTATTCAATTAAGTCCGTGTTGCCGGCGATGGTGCCGTCGCTTGGGTATGACGATCTCGTGATTCAAGAGGGAGGGCAGGCCGCAGCCGAATATTACCGCATGGTGTTCATCGAAACGGATTGGGTGGAACGCGCTTCCATCCGAGAGTCGCTGCTGCGCTATTGCGAGAGAGATACGTTGGCGATGGTGAAATTGCGGAGAGCGTTGAAGGAGAGAGCTGAGCGTTCTGTCTGAGTAGAACGATAAAGAGGCGACGGGTCAACCAAAGCTTGGTATGGCGGAGAGGGTGGGATTCGAACCCACGGTCGAGTTACCCCGACAGCAGTTTTCGAGACTGCCCGATTCGGCCGCTCTCGCACCTCTCCGTTTTGTAGATGCTCGACTGGTTGGCCTATCGCGAGAACGAAGCTCGTGAGGTCAAGGGATGCCGAGCTTACCTTGGCCAGTGGGGTTTTGCAATGGGTTGGTATGCCTCTCCTAGGATTCCAGCCGATGGAAAACGAGTGCGAATTATTCGATTGATGGGGGAAATGACCACTCGGTCAACTCGGCATGCTCGATCCCTCGTTTGACAAGCGAAGAGGTATCGAACATCCGCTCAATTTTCCGAACATCGTCGATCCGAGTTTTTGTACTCGGGTGGGGTGGCACAAAGAGCTTGCAGCAGTCTTGATCCGGTTCGATTGAAATGTCATAGGTGTCGATGCGTTTTGCCTCATCAATGATCTCCCGTTTATCCATTCCGATCAGGGGGCGGAGAATCGGAAATTCCGCCGCGTCTTCAATGGCGCACAGGTTCTGAGGAGTTTGCGAGGCCACCTGGCCGAGGCTATCTCCGGTCACTAACGCCCAACAGTGCTCCCGCCTTGCCAATTCCTCCGCAATTCGCACCATCATCCGTCGATAGAGCACCACTCGAAATGGGGCGGGTGTAGCCAGGATAATCTCACGTTGGATTTCTCCAAAAGGAACGACATAGAGCCGGGAGTCATACTGGTAGGCCGTGAGCGTTCGCATAAGGTCGCGGACTTTTTCTTCGGAGGCTCGGCTGACCAAGGGACGGCCCGAAAAGTGGATGAAACTCGCTTGGCATCCGCGCTTGATCATGCGATACGCGGCTACCGGTGAGTCGATCCCTCCGGAAAGTAAACAGGCAACCTTACCGCTGACGCCGACCGGCATGCCGCCGGGCCCCTCGATTTTCTCCGCAGAACAGAACGCTTCTTTCGATAAGAGCTCGACATACATGGTCAAGTCAGGATTCTGCAAGCTGACCTTTTTACCGGTCATGCGGCATACCACCGCACCAAGTTCGCGTTCAATATCCATTGAAGTCAGAACCAGCCGCTTGTCCGCTCGTCGCGCTGTGACTCTGAATGTAGAAAAGGAGTGAGGCCTGATTTCCTCGATGGCGGCAGTTGCGAGATCGTCCACATTGGGATTCGACAGATGGAGCGGGATCACTCGACCGAGCGAAAAGTTCGCGATGCCGCAGACACGTCGCAAGCGGTCTCGAACGACATCCGAAGGCACCTCCAAGGGGAGCCGAATGCGGATCCGACTATGGAGGTTTTCAACCTGTCTGACTCCTACATCCTTGAGTGCGGTTCGAATATTCCGGATCAGGCAGTGCTCGAAGTATTCGCGATTCCGACCTTTGAGTGCGAGTTCATGATAGTGGACGATGGCGCAACGCATGCTGGAGATAAGTTGAGGTCGAGGTTAAGGTGCACGTCCTTCTTTCTCTGAGGCTGAGCCTTATCCTCAGCCGTGGCCTGAGGCTTCTAAGAAGCGCTCCGCGTCGATGGCAGCCATGCAGCCGGTTCCGGCTGCGGTCACGGCTTGGCGATACCGAACATCCTGCACATCACCGGCCGCAAAGACACCAGGAATACTCGTCGCCGTGCCATGACTCGTGAGGAGGTAGCCGAGCTCATTCATCTTAAGTTGTCCGGTGAAGAGTGCCGTATTGGGACGGTGGCCGATGGCTAAGAACAGACCGGCGCAGGACAAATCCCAAACCTTGCCGGTGACGACATTTCTGATTCGGACACCCGTTACAACATCCTGTCCGAGTACATCTTCAACCATGCTGTTCCAGACAAAAGTAATCTTCTCATTCTTCATGGCCCGATCCTGCATGATTTTAGAAGCTCGCAATTTGTCACGGCGATGAATGACGGATACTTTGGTGGCGAATTTGGTCAGAAACGTCGCTTCTTCCATCGCGCTATCACCGCCACCCACGACAGCAAGCTCCTTGTCCTTGAAGAAAAACCCGTCACAGGTCGCACAGCTGGACACACCATGTCCCCACAAGCGCTTTTCGTTGGGAAGACCGAGCGTGATTGGAGAGGCACCGGTTGCAATGATCAGCGTTCTGGTGCTCAAGGTTTTTTCATCATCTACAATGACTTTAAATGGACGAGTCTGTAGATCCACTGCTGTGGCGTCACCCGTCTGAAACGCTGTGCCGAACCGTTCTGCTTGAGCCCGCATCTCCTTCATGAGCTCCGGACCCATGATCCCTTTGGAGAAACCAGGATAATTTTCGACTTCGGTGGTCGTCGTAAGTTGGCCACCTGCCTGCCACCCTTCGATAAGCAGCGGAGACAGGTTGGCTCGAGCTGCATACACCGCAGCTGTCAGTCCCGCAGGACCCGAGCCGATGATGACGACGTTTCGCATAACGTCTGACTCTATCACAGGGTATGAAGCGGAGGGTAGAACGATGTTTTAGGATTCATAAGACGGCGCACCGCATCCCCGCAGATTCTGTTCAGAGGCCTCCTATCGGCGGCCTTGACTCTTGCCATCTACGCGTCGGCGCCTTTTCACTGGAGTCGAGCCCGCGCATCAGAAAGACTGAAAATGCGTGAACAACCGGCGAACGGACTTAGCAAGGCTGCGGGGCTTCTTCGTGCCGTCGAGCACATAGTCTGCCCGACGCCGCTTTGTGGATAACGGCATTTGGCTGCGGATTCGCCTCAGCGCCTCAGCACGCGGCAGCCTATCGCGTCTTTTTAATCGGGAAATCTGACTTTCCTGATCGGCAGAGACGACAACGACTTTGTCGACTCGTTTGTCGATGCCGGCTTCGAAAAGGAGAGGGACGTCGTAGACCACGACTGCGTGCGGATCTTCACGCGCTGCCTGTCTGGTCAGCCTGGCCTGCTCGCGCGCGACACGAGGATGGATGATTCGTTCGAGTTGACGAAGCTTGGTTCGATTATCAAAGACCATACGCCCAAGGGCCTGTCGGTTGATCGTCTTGTCGCTGTTTAGGACGGAGATACCAAATCGTCGAACAATCTCGCGCCAGGCTGGTTTATCTGGCTGAACCACCTCTCGTGCTAATTCATCGGCATCGATGATCACGGCGCCACATCTTTGAAACATCTTCGCCACGGTGCTTTTCCCCGTCGCCACACCACCGGTGAGTCCAATCAGAACCATATCGGCGAAGCTTATCATGCGGCAGACTACTCAAGAAACCGCGATTGACATCCCCAGTTTCCAACTTGTATGAATTCCTCGATGCGGAAAGCATTCCTGACAGTGATCGGCCTCTGGCTCATTGGAACCGGGTTAGGCGTTGCCGGGACCGAGCACACGGTGTCAACCTCACGGACGATCACCGTCGCACCAGACGGTTCTGGCGATTTCTCCTCGATTCAAGAGGCGGTCGATAGTGCCGGGAAAGGTGATACCGTGGTGATCGCAGGGGGGACCTATGCTCAAGACCTCACCATTCATAGTAAAGAGAAGATTAGGATCATCGGCGAGGGAGTGGATAGAGTTGTTCTCCAGGGTCGCGGTGACATGGTCGGCGTGCTGCATATCGGGAAGTGGCCCTACGGGGCAAAAGATATCGAGATCAGTGGACTCACGATTCATGAACATGGAGGACATGCGCTTGGAATCTTCAACGGAAAGGGCATCACCCTACGCCGGGTTCATGTGAAGGGAATGGTGTTCGGCCAGCAGGTGCAAGATGTCAGAATCGAAGACTGCGTGATTGGTGGGAGTGAGACGACCGGTGTACACTTCTCGGATTCACAAGCCCTTTTGATCGGGAATTTTATTCATGACAACGACCATGGAGTGAATATCACCGGTAAGTCTTCGGTTCGGCTTGAACGTAACATTATCGCCAGAAATCTCTTCGAAGCGGTCGTGGTCGGTGATCAGGCACACGCGGTGATGATCAATAATACGCTGGTGAAGAATGGCGCAGGAGCAGCCTTCCTTGGCACGTCCATAAACGAGGTATCGGGGAACATTTTCAGTTTGAACAAGGTTGGCCTGCTGATCGCACCCTCGAGTCAGACCAAGACTTCGTATAACGCGTTGTTCAATAGTGAAGCCGACTACATGAGAGCCGGCTCGCCGAATCTTCGCGCCCCGGAGCTCAAGGTTGAGACGGATATTACGGCTGATCCACGTTTTGTCGATGCGGAGCATGATGATTTCCGTCTCAAGTCCGACACGACACTGGTCGATCACGGCGGGTTTCATTATCTTGGAGCTTTGCCCCCTGTCCGTCTGCCTGTATCGAAACGCCAATAACATCATGAAAGCAACTAGATAGATGGTTGTCACACTGGGGGGAATGCGTATGGTATGCTTCCAAGTAGACCATGACTATCTGAGTCTTTCCCTAAAGTCTCGACGTAAGCGTGCCGAGAAAGATTCAACCAGGAGGTCTCCCTTGGCTAGCTTCCGCAGCAATCTTGAAAAACCGTCGAGTGAGGGAATCCCTTCCCTTATGGATATGGAATCGGGGAAGTTGGTTGGCGCGGTCTTGCCCATGTCCGAGCAAGCCCAGATCCAGATGCGCAATAGTATTGAAGTGATCGAATACCTCCTGAATCAGGAGCGCGTCGTCTGGAGTTGAGCGTTCGATTCCTGAATCCCTCATCATAATACTGCCTCAATTCCCCCGTGTCGCGTCTTCCAATCTGCCCTGATAAGATCGCTTCGTGCACGCCATGCACTTCTTCCTTCGTTCTCCCAACCCAATCTGACTACGTTCAAAGCCTCAAAAGACCGAAGAAGGAACGAGCGGGGTTTTCTATCGCCTAAGCCCGGCTTGATTCTGATGGCTGGCAGGTGCATGGTGGGCAAGGTCAGCGTGCAAATGGACCCTTCACGAGGTCGCATGGGAAAAGCAGACCCAACCACAGCTCATTCTAGAGCGTCTCGCGGAGCCGAACGGCAACGGCTCGACGAGGATGCCGTCCGTAAACAACATTGGAAACGGTGGGGACCATACCTCAGCGAGCGTGCTTGGGGGACGGTACGCGAAGACTACAGCCCTCACGGAACTGCTTGGGAATCCTTTCCTCATGATCATGCCCGCTCACGCGCCTATCGCTGGAACGAGGATGGACTCGCCGGCATCTCTGATCGTCATCAATATATTTGCTTCGCGATTGCTCTCTGGAACGGATGCGACCCCATTTTGAAGGAACGGGTCTTCGGGCTGACGGGTAACGAGGGTAATCATGGTGAAGATATCAAAGAATATTATTTCTATTTAGATTCAACACCTACTCATTCATATATGAAGTATCTCTACAAGTATCCACAGAGAGAATTTCCCTATACAAGGCTTGTGGAGGAGAATCGACGTCGCCAACGTGGAGAACGTGAATACGAGCTGATTGACACCGGCGTCTTTGAAGGGAATCGATATTTTGATGTCGTTGTGGAGTATGCGAAGGCGACACCGGAAGAGGTACAGATCCGCATACAAGTGGCAAACCGTGGGCCGGAGCCTGCAGAGCTCACACTCCTGCCCACATTGTGGTTCCGGAACACCTGGTCGTGGGGACTGGATGCGCGTCGACCAAGAATGGGCGAGAGAACAGCGCTCGAGAACTGGAGTGTCATCGAGTTCGATCATGAGTACTACGGTGAACGCCGACTCTGGTGTGAACGAAAACCTCCGGTGCTCTTTACCGAAAATGAGACAAACTCCCGACGATTATACGGCGATCGAGAGGGTGCCAAATATGTGAAAGACAGTTTTCATGATTATGTAATCAGAGGTCAAACCGATGCGGTCAACCCTGAGAAGTTCGGCTCTAAGGCAGCGGCCCATTATGTATTCACGTTGCCGCCAGGGAAATCCGACGTGGTCCGTCTACGCCTCACCAATGAAACAGAGTTGGGTAGTTTCACTGTAGCGACGTGCGATCGCCTTTTCGCACAGCGGATTCAGGAAGCCGACGAATTTTATGATGAACTGGCGCCACCTGAGCTCTCAGAGGACGCGAAGAGAGTCCAACGGCAGGCCTTCGCGGGTTTGCTGTGGAGCAAACAATTCTACCACTACGATCTTAAGCGTTGGCTTATCGGTGATCCCGGGATGCCGGATCCGCCCTATGAACGGCTACATGGCAGGAATTCAGACTGGACGCATCTGTACAATGCCGACGTCATCTCGATGCCGGACAAATGGGAATACCCCTGGTATGCCGCGTGGGATTTGGCATTCCATTGCATACCCTTGGCCCTGGTCGATTCAACCTTCGCCAAGGAGCAGCTGATCTTGATGCTGAGAGAATGGTACATGCACCCGAATGGGCAGATTCCGGCGTATGAATGGGCATTTGGAGACGTCAACCCTCCGGTCCATGCCTGGGCGGCCTGGCGAGTCTACAAGATCGAAAGGAAGCGGAAAGGAGCCGGTGATCGGGTCTTTCTGGAGCGTATCTTTCATAAGCTGCTGTTGAACTTTACATGGTGGGTCAATCGAAAGGATACCGAGGGTAAGAACATCTTCCAGGGCGGATTTTTAGGACTCGACAACATCGGTGTGTTCGATCGAAGTGCACCCTTGCCGACAGGCGGTCATATTGAACAGTCCGATGCAACAAGCTGGATGGGAATGTATTGTCTGAACATGTTGTCGATCGCCCTGGAATTGGCGCGCGACAACCGAGCGTACGAAGATGTCGCCAGCAAGTTCTTCGAGCACTTCGTTTATATCTGCAGGGCGATGAACAATATTGGTGGAGAGAAGATCGAATTGTGGAATAGGGAAGACGGATTCTTCTATGATGTCCTCCACCTGCCGGATGGCCGGACCTTTCCCCTCAAAGTTCGCTCTCTTGTAGGATTGATCCCCTTGTTCGCGGTCGAAACGCTGGACTCGGAGTTGATCGACAGGCTGCCGCGGTTTAAACACCGAATGCAGTGGTTCATCGAAAACCGTCCAGATTTCAGCGCCCATGTCGAGACACAGTCCCGTGACGGCGAGGTACGAAGGTTCTTGTCATTGGTCAATCCTGTTCGTCTCAAGTCGGTCTTACGCTACATGCTGGATGAAGAGGAGTTTCTGTCCCCCTATGGCATCCGCGCGCTGTCTGGCTACCATAGAGACCATCCCTACGTGCTGTCGCTCATGGGAAGTGAATATCGAGTGGACTATGAACCGGCGGAATCGAGGACAGGGTTGTTCGGTGGCAACTCGAATTGGCGCGGTCCGATCTGGTTTCCAGTCAACTACCTGCTGATCGAATCACTTCAGAAGTTCCATTACTTTCTTGGAGATGCCTACAAGGTCGAATATCCGGTTCGAAGCGGCCGATATGTTTCATTGAATGAGGTGGCCTCTGAGCTCTCACGACGGCTGACGCATATTTTCCTGCGTGACACAACCGGCCGACGCCCTGTCTTTGGAGGTACCGAGAAGTTTCAGGACGATCCCTTCTGGCGAGATGCGATTCTTTTCTATGAGTACTTCCATGGCGACAACGGGGCCGGTCTGGGAGCCAGCCATCAAACAGGATGGACGGGGCTTGTGGCCAAGTTAATCCAGCAATCCGGCGAATAGGATATCCGTTAGATTTGCCGGATCACCGGTTGGCCAACGGCTCGTTCAACTCGCAGCCACAGACTGATGCGGGGTTCAACCAACCAGAGAAGGCCGACTCGAGGGCAATTCTTGGTACCACTCAAGACATGCAGCTAGGGCAGGAAGCGTGTCAAAATCTGGATCGTGCACTCAGCCTTGAGTGGCTGGAGGCAAACGGTCTTGGTGGCTTTTCCTCTGGGACCGTATCAGGGGCGAACACACGTCGGTATCACGCCTTGTTGCTGACGGTGCCGCGCGCCGAGAACAATCGCTACGTCCTCGTCAATCATGTCGAGGAG
>JAHBWT010000015.1 GCA_019636815.1 Nitrospira sp. | reverse complement strand
GCGCTCAGGATGTTTGCTGAGCGGATCCCCGCCTTGAATAATGAACCCGGGGACCACACGGTGGAAGGTGGTACCGTTATAAAATCCGATCTTCACGAGATTGATCAGATTCTCAACATGGCGTGGTGCCGCGTCGGAATAGAGACGAATCTTGATCTCACCGAATCTCGTCGTGATCGTGATGCGAGGATCTTTCTTTTGAAATTGCAGTGCCATGCCGTGACTGTATCAAGGCGGTCTTCCCGATGACAAGGAGCGGCGACAAGGCCGAGTCCTATCCGTCACACCGCAGTCTCATCTTTTGCGAGGCCGTCGCCCGGGTGGATACCGAGCCACATGATCCCACCGATCAGCGTCATGACCGCGGCAACGCTCAGAGAAGCGGACCAGCCCCACTGTTGAGCGAGCCATGGTGTGAAGGTAGGAGAAATCGATCCCCCGATATTGGCGCCCATATTCATGAGACCTGACAAACTCCCGGCATGGGCCGGTGAAAGATCGCTTGTGGAAGACCAATAGGCGCCGACCGTGAAGTAGAGCCATCCCGCGCCTAATGATAGGCTGGCGATCGCCAGATATGGAGATTCCGCATTCGCACCGAGGGCGATCGAGCCTGCGGCGAGTCCCATCCCCGTCATGCCCACGATCTGGCGGCCCCTGGTGACTCCATACTTCATGGCCAATCGATCGGTGACCCATCCGCCAAGCGGGCATGAGACGAGAATAGCCAGGAAAGGGGCGGCAGCAAACAAGCCGCCATTGAGGATGGTAAACCCTCGCTCATTGACGAGGTAGAGATAGAACCAGGACATGTAGACATACGCCACATAGCCCAGACACCCATAACTCAGCACGAGCCACCAGACGCTTGGTGTGTGTCGGAGTACCTTCCAAGGAATCGATGGCTGCTTCGTAGGAGCGGGGAGTCTGGGAGCCTCGGTCTCATGATGTGTGTGCCATCGGTGACTCGTCGGGCGATCAGCGGCCAAGAACCACCAGACCGCCGCGAGGCCGAAACCCAACGCGCTCGAAAGATAAAACGCTGTCTGCCACCCATAGTTGACCATGACCCATGCGGTGAGGGGCGGTGTGATCGCCGCGCCGATTCCAATTCCTCCGATGGCGATGCCGATACCGAGTCCCCGTTCATGGCTTGGAAGCCAGTCTGTCACCGCTCGATTGAACGTCGGCAATGCCGCCGCCTCTCCGACACCCAGGAAAAATCGAACACACGCGAGGGCACCCACAACACCTAATGGCGTGGCCAGGAACGAAGTCGCCGCGACGGCAGTCCACGCGGTAAAGCAGGACCACCAGATCAGGGCGATCATCAGGACGATCCGAATGCCCCAGCGATCGCTGAGCCATCCACCGGGAATCTGAAAGAGGGCATACCCCACGACAAAGGCCGAGAAGACAAATCCCATCTCCTGCTCGGTGATCCCAAGTGCCGGCATCATTTGACGCGCGGTGACTGAGATATTGACACGATCGATGTACGTCACGACGCTGATGGCGAAGAGCAGCCCAAGAATCAACCAGCGGAGGGCAGAGGGCGGCGAAGATTCTGGATGGTGTGTGGTTGGGATCTCATTCACGATGGAGTGGTCGGAGACATTGGACGGTGTCGGGTTTGGGCGCGGCAGGTTCTCGAAGGCACGAGGCTGGTGCCGCCTTTTCAGCTTTGTGTGGGAGGCGGCACCGGCGGTGTCTAGTTCTTGACGATGTCGAGTAACTCCACCTCAAAGACTAAGGTCGCACCCGGCTTGATGGCCGGAGGTGATCCACTATCTCCATAGGCCAGGTTTGATGGGCATATCAACTTGCTTTTTCCCCCAACTTTAATGTGTTGCACTCCTTCCGTCCAACACTTGATCACTTTATCTAAGGGAAACGTGGCGGGTTCTCCTCGCTTGACGGAACTATCGAAGACCGTCCCATCGGTTAACGTGCCGTGATAATGAACCTTGACCGTATCCGCTGCCTTCGGTGTTGCCCCAGAACCTGGTTTGATAGAGGTGATGACGATGCCGGACTCCGTCTTCACTGCGCCTTTCTCCGAAGCCGCTTTCGTGAGAAATGCGGCGCCGGCCTTCTTCTCGCCCTCGGCGGCCATGGCTAAGCGAGACTGTTGGAGCAGTTGAATCTTTGGTCCAAATGTTTGGAGATCGACCTTTTGAGGGCGTTTGAGTACACCGTCGGTTATGCCGTGCTTGACCATATCGAGTTCGGTTTCGCTCAAGGAAAAGGTTCCTAGCGATTGACTGATCGCTAATCCGAGTGCGTACAAGGTCTTCTGGTCATCATTGACGGGATCCGAGGAGGCCGCGAGCGCAGGAGCCGTGAGGAGACAAAGGCTCGTGGCCAAGCATAGGGTATGAATTCGCTTTGATGACATGGATGATTGGTCCTTTCGTGTGAGGGCTAATGTGGGAAGTAAGAATACGACACACGTTTCAATCTCACAACAGAAATCTTACTGCACAAAGCAGAAGGAACGCCGCAGGGTGACTATTCCGAGAGATGGGAATCAGAAGGAATGAAGGTGTCATCGCTCTCAACTTTGCGGCACAGTAGGACTGATGCAGATCGATAGGCCTCTGCGTAGCTAAACATTTAGTCGGGAACTTCCAAATGGTTAATGTCTGCAAGTGTAAGCATGCCTTAGCCTGCGGTGAGCTTATTAGAGGCTGTCACTTGGAGGAATTGGAAGTAATGTCACGGGCTGCATTATCTACCATTACAGGTCTCTCTGTCACACCTACGCCACCCTTCACCAGGAGGAGCCCTTCCCAGGGCGGAAGGCGTCGAGCCTCAGCTGGTTTTCCTGCTATACTTGAAGGTATGCCTACAAAGAAGCCCTCCAAGTCGCGCCTGAGGGCCGGTGGACCAACCCAGCGACGCTCCAAGTCCATGCGCGTGGCCAAACGCAAAGGCAAGCGCCTCGGAAACCGAGCTTCCACTAGGCATTCGCAAGACGCTTCTGGCGTCGCTCACAAGCGTGCTTGGAAGCGTCACCCAGCTCGCTTCAAGGGGAATGACAACAAGGCTGTGAAGCTTCCTGATACCAGCCGTATACCGTGGTTTCCGCCCATCCCCAAGGTCTGAGCCTCACTGGTCGCCTGAGACCAGGCTCCAAGAGAAGACGCCGTGAGTCTTTTCAGACGTAGGACTTAATCCTCAAGAAAAGGCCATTCACATGGCTCAACGGTTCCCAATCACGCCAGCATCATCTTAACTTTCTCTTGAACGCCTGCATCCGAGAGCCGTGTGATGAACGTGTGTCGAAGGCCGTGAAGAACAAGCGTGTTATCAGTGAGCATCACTTTCTTGAGTAGGCGTGATACCATTTCCCTGTGGCATCAGCGAAGGTGCTCTTGCCTTTCTTCAGTGTGGGAAACAATCGAGTTTCTCCGGCTTGTTTTTGCGTGCGGACGTACTCTAAAAAACATAATGTGATCAGTGAAGAATGAATTGAAACTTTCTGCCTACTATCGACATTCTTCAATACTTGTTCTTCACCTTCATCTGAAAAGTTAAAGTAGAGGATACAGTCTTGTTTCTGAATATCTTGGAGGTACAGCTGTCCAGCTTCTTCTCTCCTACAGCCTGAGAACAGGCAGAGCAGACAGAGCCAATGCCGATCAGGTCGAGAGTGTTTCTGCTTCCCAAACTTCGACAGCCAACAAGACCTTTCCAAACAAGGTTGCTGCCGACTGTCGGTGCTTGGTGGAATCCGGTGAAGCCGCTTTCGGTGTGACAGTCGAGAAAGCGGCCATTCCCAATTAGAACAATTCGTCCAGGATCAGGTGGAACTCCAGCTTGCGCACATCCACGTTAGGAATGCCATATTGCTGCAACAGCCTTGCCTGCAGCGCAGTTCCATACTGTTCAAGGTAGTTCCAAAGTACGGCAAGGTCTTGATAGCGATCAGCTATACCAAGCCGTCCGGTGTCAATGCAGCCGACCACTTGACCTTGTTGCATCAAAAGATTATCGAGAGAAAAATCACCGTGCGTAACGACCGGATCAGGAACCAGCGGCAAAAAATTCTGTAACGCCTTCCAAACCTCCTCGGCTGACCAGCCTTGCCGCACATCATCGAAGTCACGGACATCGACCAAACCCGCATCGATACGCTTGCGTGCCAGAGCAAGTCGATAAGTGTGGCCACTGTTGAACGGACACTCGTCCACTGGGATTGCGTGTAGCCGGCGTAAGAATGCAGCGAGCGCATCGACAATGGTAAAGCGAGAGTCCGGTTGTGCTTCCAAAGTCTGAAAGGCTGTTTCCCCAGGCATTGCTGTCATCAGCAACCATGCTCCATCAGACGTGCGGATACATTGTGCAACGGTGGGCACGGGAAGGTACCTAGCCAGCCAGCGCAGCCTCGTGGCCTCGTCAGCAACGTCGTCGGCAACAGCATTCTGGCCGAACTTCAAAAACATGTCGGGAGCATCTGTCTTGCCATTGAGCCGATAGACCGCACCTCCCGCTGCTCCAATGGTGTCACGTGTCCATTTGTAGCCTGCTATCGCTGTAGCCATGCTGGCGGGCACGGGAACAGCAGTGCGAAATTCTTCCCGGTTCTTATCAATCATGCGGTTAGATTCGTTGTGGGGAAGACCAGAATAACGACGATTGCGGCCTTTATAACGCTGCGGCGGTCAGCGGTGCCGAGTAAAGATATGCCGGACTATAGCGTAGAATCGGTAGCTCGCTATGCCGCTGGTGATGTGCGGTGATCGGCGGCTATATCGCACTATAGAGGGTAATCGACGGTAAATGGCGGAGAGGGAGGGATTTGAACCCTCGGTAGAGATTTTGTCCCTACGGCGGTTTAGCAAACCGCTGCCTTCGGCCACTCGGCCACCTCTCCACGTCACCATTCAAAGAGTCGCGTCAAAGGGTCGCCCGGCATCCACAGCGGAGACCGTCGATAGGGCGGGAAATCACCGACGCGGAGGCATCTTACCTCAGCCCATGTGAAGGGTACAAGAGAGCAGTCAGGTTTTGGCAACCCTCAGGGGAACAAGTGAATGTTCAGGGACGCCAGTTTGCAGGGCCTAAGGATGCCCTGATGCAAAAGAGATAGGAGACGCTGCTGGAGAAATACAAATGTGGGTCAGGCGGCGGTCCTCTCCGATTGATGAATTACGGCGCTCTCAAGGTCTCCCGATTGTGTCATCACCCCATCCTTGAACGTCACGCCGGAGGCCACCAGCGGCAACAGCTCCGGTCCATGCAGCTTCCGCCACGACTTCTCGGCGACCCGGAGTATTTTCCACATGATCGCCTTGGCTCCCGCGACGCGTGTATAGCGCCGGGAGGCGTTTGCGCGGAGCTGCACCGAGTCAAAGGGCGACACCACGATATTCGTCGTGCGGAGATGACGCCAATGCTCCTGCGGAAACGCATAGAAAGTCACCATTCGTTCCCAGTCCCGCAGCAGGGTCTCGACCGCTTTTCCCTCCGTCTTCCGGTATGTCCGTACGAATTTGTCTCGCCGCCGCTCACATTCCGCCTGTGTCTCCGCATACGCCATCGCCTTCAGCCGCTCACTCGCCTTCGGCCGAGCGTCCTTCGGGAGTGTTTTGAGGACACTGGCTATCTTACGATTCCAGCACCCTTGCTGCTCACCGGAGGGATGGATTTCGTCCAAGGCCGCCCACAAGCCGAGGCGCCCATCGGCCACCGTGAGCCGTGGGAACGTGAGCCCGCGGTGCTTGAGGTCGCGCAGGAGCTTGAGCCAGCTTTCCTTGCTCTCCCGCTTCCCGCTGTCACAGGCCAGTACAATCCTCTCGCCGGTGATGAGCGTACCTACGATCGTGAGGAGTGCACTCTTGTGATCCTCAACGCCTACCTTGACATAGAGGCCGTCGGCCCACCAGTAGGCGATCGCCAGATGGGACAGATCCCGTTTCCTCCACGCGTCATACTCCAGCTGGAAGAACATCTTGAGCCGTTGAATCGAACTCGCCGGCAGCGGCGCGCCTTCGCCCAACAGATTTTGCAGCGCCTCATCGAAGTCTTCCGTGGACAGTCCCTGTACATACAGGCCTGAGGGCATATGACCGCCCTTCCGAGGCCGATGGGTGAGCAGCGGGAGGACCTTGCGCTCAAAGCGCTCGGCGAGGTCCAGTATCCTCGGGCGAAGGACCGTGACGGTCCCACCCGTCCTTGAGGACTGATCAGGTTTCCCACAACCGTGCCGACTTCCAGCAGGCAGATCAACCGGCGCCACCTCACATCGGTGCTCTGCCTGGACGCCACCGAGAAACGTGGTAACGTCTCCGTCCAAGATTTGGTGCAGCCGGCCCTTGCTCTTTCCTCTCACCCACTGCTTCGGTGTGTCATCCCACACTGCGCGTGACTCGACCATCCCGTGGCAGACTCGCTCGAGCATGGCGGCGTATTCGCTCCCCCCGGTGACAACCAAGGCGGTGGTTGATGGCTCACCCGGATGGCTGCGTCGACGCGAGGCCATTTGCACACCTAGCAACGAGATCCCTCGGCACAGGTACGGGCGGAGTGATTGCATGCCCGCGATGAGTGGTCGTATGAACTCAACGAATTGCGTGAGCAGACTCGATCGACTCGTCAGTGGAACAGTGTTGTCCAGGAAGAAGTCGGTTTGTTCTTCCGCCTTCAGGAGAGGGGTTGTGTACCGAACTTCGACATGACTTGGTCGCACGACACCACTGAGGGACAACATCTGGAGCGTCTCCCGTCTATGCCGTTTGCGGTCGAAGTATGTCTGGACGTAGTGAAGCGCCATCTCATAGCCTCCGCGATGGTTGCTCTGATGATTCAGATTCGAGCGGTTTGGAATTAGACCCATAAGATGCTCTTGAATTCGCCTTCCAAGTTCTTTGGGTGACTGCATCGGCCGCACCGAACAAGCAAACTCAAATCATCCGATGGGCTCGCAGCTTCGAAAATAAGTTGATAGGTGTCCTCGCCACAGAATGGGCATGTCTTTCCCTGCGCGTTCGGGATGGGGCCCGGTGTGTTTGCCTGTTTGCCCATTGATCGTCCTCCATGAGCGCTCGCTGTGGTGTCGTGAGAATGGCGTCATGATAAAACCGCGGGAGGGGAGTCGGAAATACCGTAGAGGTACGACAACCAGAACCAAAGAGGGGCCGTTCGTTGCGAGGCTCGGTCGGGCCTCGGCACTTCTGTTTCTCAATGGCCGATAGGCCATGTCCATCAACGTTGTTGAATATGATTAAGGGTGAAGGTAGGTCTCTTCGGGAGGAAGAAGAGACCTTGTGCTGCGTGTGGGTGGGCATCCACAGCAGCGACCTTCACCCAAGTGTTATGCTATCAAATGTTTCGATGAGTACTGCTGAGACGATGATCCTTTTATGCGCGAATCAAGATCCGTTCACTCTTCCGGTGTGAAGATGGCGAGGACTGATCGCCAACGGAAGCGAACTGTCTGAGACGCGCTTGGTCTTCTGGCGACGTGATGAGCACGTCTACTTTGATCCAGTGATGCTGAACCCATTGGACCTCCGCCAACTCGACAAAGATGCAGACGCTTTCGTCAGGCAGCCACAGGCGGAGCTTGACATAGTCGCCAGGGTGCAAGTGTTCTGGTTGTGAAATGGTAGGGGAGGAGGACGAGAGGTCATAGATACACCCCTCTCCCGTTAACCCTTCATCGCCTTTTGAGAGGATGCATTCGATCACGATTTTTGAGAGCAATGCTGAAGGCATTTTCCCCTCCTTTTCTAAGCGGAAACTCAAGGATATTCGCACGGTAATACAGGATGGGAGTTTGGGCTATTCCCCCTGGTAGGTGGCAAGGCCCAACTAAGGTAGCATCACCGATTCAATCGTGTCGGGCGTTGCTATGGCTTGTTCGATGGAAACGATTCAGTGGTTGGTCCGTTAGAGAAAGTAATGACTGAGCCTCCGTGCGATCAGCCAGACCTCCAGTACTTTCACATGTCTTTTCTCAGGGAAGGCGCCTATCCTAGAGAGTTCGCTTCTCACCAACAGGTCTATCATCATGGCGGCAAGACGTGCACCCAGAAACGCGATGCGGGCCGACGAACGACTCGGTCGGCTGGACCAGAAGACTGAACGATTTGTGCAGCCGACGGAACTACCTCTTGAGAGTCTGATTGTGATGGGCACATCAGCGGGCGGGTACGTTGCTCTACAAGATGCCGTCAAGGGCCTCTCCGGCAATCTTCCCGCAGCTGTGATTGTCCTTCTGCATGCGGGCAGCAGGAGCATGTCGGGGGAAAATCCGTTGGTGAACCTCCTCGGTCGCTGCTGTGAGATCCCTGTGCAGGCAGCTCGGAGCGGGGAGCGGTTGCAGCCGGGAAAGATGTATGTGACGCCTCCCGGCCATTCCGCCTATCTCAAAGAACGGACATTGTGGCTTGAGCCTAGTACACAAGCCCATCCTGTTACCACGATCAATCGGTTATTTAAGTCCGCGGCGAGGGAGTATCACGATCGGGTCATCGGCGTCATTCTCACGGGGCTGCTGCGAGACGGTACGGAAGGGCTTCAGGCAGTGCACGACGCCGGCGGACTTACGATCGTTCAAGATCCCTCCGAGGCGGAGTATCCGGATATGCCGGAGAACGCCATGCGAAATCTACCCGTTACCTTCGTCCTCTATCTGGCCGAAATCGGTCCAGCCCTGGACCTTCTGGCCCGCCGTGGAACGGTATTCGAAAGCGGCCTGAGTGCCTCCGTGCGGATGCTCAAGGAACGGGTGTCGTTGTTCAAACGACTGATTACTCAATCGACGCGAAATGTAGACACACGCGACTTTTTGATTGCTGAGTTGGCTGCATTACAAGAGGATTTGCACGGGACCCAGAATCTGCTGACTGAAGCCCTCGCCCCACGTGAAAAAAAGTCGAAATAGAGAACTTGTTTAAAACGGGGACTTGGTGGATTTCCTTTGTTTGATAGAGCGTAATGCCTGAAAGCTTACTCCGTGAACTGCATATTTGATTCCTCAATTGTCTACACAGAGGTCCCCTCCAGGTTGACACGCCACTTCGGCATTGGATGCCGCTAGGAGCGGAGCAAAGCCGATCAAAAGGATGGTCATAGGCCGCCTCTCAAGGCGGCCTATTGATCGCCATCACTCTGTTGTCCTATGGGTTTTCCCAGTATGGAACAACCGTGTACTGGCCTACGATGACACCAGAAACGCCTATGAAGTGGCGCCATCCAAAAAAGGAGAGACGATATGAGAATCCGGCAAACGTGTATCTATATGTGCATGGCGAGTGGCATTCTATTCTTCACCGGCGGGGGAGTACAGGCTCAGGTAGGTGGTGGAAGCTCTTCCGGAAGCATGGGAGGATCGACTGGGCAGGGAGGCTCTGGATCAGGTGGAGGTGCCACTCAAGGAGGAGGAAGCCTCGGTGGATCAAGCGGGTCCAACAACCCCGGTCAACAATCGCCGGATACAATGGGACAACATGATCCCTATATGAGGGAATCTCCAACCGGCGGGGGTGGAACCCAGGGAAGTCCAGGAGGAGGACAAGGCTCAGGTGGAGGTAGCCTTATCGTTCCGGACGGAACCGGGCCGGAATCGGGCTCTGGGTCTGGCAGTATGGGATCCTCCGGTGGTCCAGGATCGGGTGGATCGGGAGGCGGAATGGGATCCAGTGGAGGCGGAAGCGGAATGGGATCACCCGGTGGAGGCGGGGGCGGTATGGGATCCGGTGGAGCGGGCGGAGCTGGGGGTGGTGGACGGTAGGTCACTGATAATGTAGGGGGGTCGGAGATGCTCCAAGCATACTCCGACTCTTCCACTCGACATGGATAGAAATTGATGACTGAGCTGTAAGCCCTCAGAAAGGGTGAGATTCAACCGCCAGCGAGTCGACTCTGTAAGACGTGGGAAGAAACGCGGGCAAAGATTGAAACCAGTGAAAGAATATGGCGGAGGGGGCGAGATTTGAACTCGCGGATGAGTTACCCCATCTCCGGTTTTCAAGACCGGCACGTTCGGCCGCTCCGTCACCCCTCCAAACCAATTGGTGCCGATGGTCTTCCTCGAAGAGATGCGAGTATACATCCAACCTGATGTTGATGCTACTGTGACCTCACTGCCGGATTCAGGTGCCCCTGTTCATAGTTAGCTCACACGTACATTGGCCGACTGTCGCCAAGAGTGACCCAGCCGCGAACGACGCGATACACAAACCAGAATCCCACCAGAGTGATCGGTAGCCACATGAAGAGAAGGCCGATCCCAAAGGTCGCGATGATGAAGGCCACGCAGAGGGAGATCCAGAGCAGTCCAAACCAGAAGGTTCGAATCTGCCAGCGAAAGTGCGATTCAAGCCAGGTGCCGCGAGCCTCGCTCCGCTTGATGTAGTTCAGAACGACCGCGATGATCGAAGGCCAGCCGGTGAGGAATGCGCCGACCACCGTGGCAGTACCAATGATGCCGGTCAGCAGGCTGAACGCGTGGAGGGCGTACACGACCTTAGTCCACGTGACAAGTGAATCCACGAGTTCGCTCCATTCTCACTTTCGGTGGTGAGTGTTGCGTATATCAGGACCGTACGTTCAGCATAGTCACCATCTTCGGTCTGACGCAATACCACCAGTTACCTAGCACGTATGATGCCGCTCAGGTTGGGGCAGCTAGGTTTGTTTAATCCGCACCAAACAGCCATATCCCGAGTCCGGGCCAATGTACAGACTTCCAAGCAGTGGTGTTCGGAGGAAAATGAAGGTGGCAATCTCCAGTTCAAAATGCTTCGTTCGTAACAGCATGATGAAGCTTAATTTTCCAGACTCACAAGATCCAGCAACTCTTCCCGCGTGATTTCTTTCTGCAAATATTGATCGGGTCTAATCGTCAGATCAAAAAGATTCTTCTTCTTGAGAAGCTTGGACTCGATCTTGTCTTCCAATGTTCCACGGGCAAGAATGTGGAACACAACGGCGGTCCGTCTCTGGCCAATCCGATGGACTCGATCAACAGCTTGAGAACCAACGGCTGGGTTCCACCACTGATCATATACTGCGACGTAGTTGGCACTTTGTAAGTCCAAGCCCACCCCGCCTGAGAAAAGAGTGGTCACAATGCCGAACTGGGATGGCTGAGAATTGAACCACCTGCAGCGGGCGGGTCTTTCCCCGGGATGAACAGAATCATCAATTCTCTCACAGGAACGACCCTTGGAAAGAATAATGTGTTGGAGGAACGTCGTCATTGGGACAAATTGACTGAAGACAACCAACTTATTCGGCTCCAGGTCAGTCGCTCGGCTGTCCAAGATCTCCTCGAGTATTTCCATGAAGGCATCGAATTTTCCTGATACACCAGGCTTGAATTCTTCGAAGTCTCCCGTGACCAAGCCTGGATGGCAACAAATCTGCTTGAGTTTCAGCAGCACGCTGAAGATGTGGGGGTTGCCAAGGGTCAGTGTCTCACGGCTCGTGGCGTTGAGAGCCTCCTCAAGATCGCGTGTGACAACAGCGTTATACAGTGCGCGCTGTTTCTCTGTGAGTTCGCACCGTACCGTCTTCTCGATCTTATCCGGCAGTTCCTTCGCCACATCTTTTTTCAGCCGCCGAAGGACAAATGGTCGTGTTTTCCTGCGAAGAAGATCCAGCGCATTCCTATCACCGCAATGCTCAATGGGATTCGAGATCCTTCTTGCAAACTCACCCTTGGAAAACAAGAATCCTGGTGCAAGAAAGTCGAAGACCGACCACAAATCTTGTAAGGTGTTTTCAATAGGGATTCCGGTAATCGCGACGCGTGCTTCTGCCGGAATCGTGCGAACCGCCTTGGCTCGTGGTGTGTCTGGATTTTTGATCTTGTGTGCCTCATCGATAATGAGGAATCGCCATTGGATGAGTCGGAGATCTTCCACATCGCGGACCATGGTTTCATAGGAGGTCACCACGAGATCCACATGCGGCCCTTGAACCCTTAGTGCTTCATTGCGATTTTCTCCGGAGTTGATGAGTGCCGAAAACTCTGAGAGGAATTTATCGGCCTCGTCAGCCCACGTCTCTACGAGATTTGCCGGGCAAACAACGAGCGAGGGGCAGCGGCCATCCTGCTTGCGAACATGTGCAATTGTCAGGAGCATTTGCAGTGTCTTCCCAAGACCTAGTTCATCCGCCAAAATACCCGGAAGTCCATATCGCTTGAGGAATGCCAGCCACTCATATCCATGATGCTGATAATGCCGTACCGAGAGGCCTTGCCGGAGATTTTCCGGAAGCTCTAGGGAGTCAATCGTCGAACAATCAAGCAGCCGCTGCTTAAATCTTGTGAAGGCCGCGCTTTCGGAAAGTATGCCAAGCTTCGAAAAGCTATCGATGATTTCATCGTAGCTAAAGCTTGGGCCACAGTATGACCCATCCGGTTGTTCCTCAAGGCCGATGTCCTTGAGTGCGGTCTCAACCCGATGGATCTGGGTCCAATCAACCCTGTAGTAGATCTTCCATTTTCTATAATACTTTCTAGACTCATCGGCCCGTTGTAGATCGGCATGATCAAGAGATTCACTCTCATATTTGTACTGCGGGCGCGCGACAACTTTTGATATGCCTTCGTCAAAATCAATTGACGTGTGTATCTTGGGAGTGGTGGCAACGACACGAAGCTCGCCGGCTTCTTTATCGATGAGAACTCGGCTAGACGCCTTGATCGTAGAGAGCTCCTTCTGAAGAAACTCAGGAACCTCGTCCAGCACAAGTCGGCGTGTACCCGGTGACACTTCGGTGCCCTGGCTCGGCGCGTACGGCCGTTCCTGAGGCATCTTGTAAAATTGGTTGGCAACCCCTATCCAACTTGGATGTTCCTCAAGAGCGAATGTGGGAAGCGGAATGACCGATCCGTCGGCAGTGGTGAGTGTTTGCCTGACAAGTAAGGTGTCAGGATCTTCTAGATCGACGTAGGTGCGATGTTCAAGCGGTGCCGGGTGAATCGTGACCGCGCTTGCCGCGGGTGTTTGTTCAACTCTGAACCATTTTCGCAATGAGGCCAAGCAGCCCGGGACATTGTCTCCCGTGCAGCACAGCGTCCCATCATCTGCCCATTCACAGGAGGCCCCGATGCTCTGGATGACATCAAGGCCATAAGGGTTGATGATGAAACGCCGTCCTTTGAACGTACCACCCCCTCGTGCGAGAGAAGGCCGGCTCACGCAAATGGGTTTTCCATTGAGGTCGCCATGGAGGGCGATCTTTAAGGCGCCCGATCGAGAGTCAAAATCTATAAATGGTTGGAGTACGACCTGATCCGGCCTGAGAGTCGTTTCGATTCCGTCCCAGATGAGCCTCAGCATACCACCCTCTAGTGAATGGCGTCGGCTTGGTTCGCTATGCGCTGGGCATTGTAGGCTAGTTGTATGAGGAAATTCGAGCAGGACTTGCTTCTTTTTCTTCTGGTGCTGCAAAGCCAATAGAGAATCTAAACATTTGCCCAGTCGGGGATGCACCGATTTGAGGGGGGTATGTCCTAGAACACGAAGTCAGAAAGCATATGATTGAGGAGGGCGGAAAGAAGCAGGAGAAACTGATGAGGCTGCATCACACTCAGGGCAGAGCTGCTTCGTTTAAGACTTGCTTCCGATAAACTGTCGTTCCAGTTGTTCTAAACAGGAATCAGAGGCACTCGCCAATTATGCTTTCAGCAAGGCTCCAGAATTGGCGACCAGTTGAAGGAGCGTCGGTGCACCTTGATCCATTTTACCCTCCGCCTCACAGATGCCTTGCCACTCAATCTTCCCATCGGGCAAGCTCAGCAATCTAGCTCTTCCCGCGTATTGAACGTGATAATGGTGCAGATTCAACAAAAGAGGGGTGATTGACCATGCTGTAGTCTTAAAATCAAATACCAGGCCTTTCTGGAATTGCCTCGCAAGGTTTCCTCGGTCATCGTCTGCCAGGGCCTCTTGTACAAAGTGGATATTGGGGAAATTTCCACGACGAGATACAGCATCGAGAAACGCCTTTTTGATTCTGAGCATAGGATCTTCGAGGCCATAGTCCTTCACTAATTGACTCCCCACCTCTTTCGCTTCGGTTGTTTGGGCTCTTGCAGCAATCACAGCGCCTAGAAGACCAAACTGTTCTGCGCCGAGCGCAGTATGCCTCACTTCTGGAGGTTCAGCGGTAAATGGCGCAGGAAGATAATGAATGGCCACAATTTCTTGCTGCGCTGCCAGGATACTCTGAGTCGCAGGATTGATTCGTATCGTCTTCTCAGAACAGGCGACGAGGAGAGCTCCTATCATCACGAGCCAGCACCGTAAACATAACGATCTCATGATGCTCCGTGTCCCCTTTGCAGAATAGTGAGGTTCTGAGACATTGAGAGGATATCGCACGAAAACCGAGATGGCTAACCGATTCGCCTTTTTGTCCTGGTGCTGCAAACCGTAAAAGAATCCCATGCCCGTGACAGGTCGCAGGGTGTGCTGATTGTGCTGTGACGTTGGTCCCCTTTGGAGACAACTCTTAACCAGAGCAGACGACCTTTTCGGCGTCCTGTTCTTCCTGACGTTGAGTGATGAACTCGCTCGGGGTCAGGTGCCCAAGCGAGCTGTGTGGGCGGTGGTGATTGTAATCTATCCGCCAGGCTTCGATGATGGCCTGCGCCTCAGCCAGCGAGGCGCACTGATGCACGTTCAAACATTCGTCACGGAGTCGGCCGTTAAAGGACTCAATAAAGGCGTTTTCGACGGGTTTGCCTGGTCGAATGAAGTCGAGCTGGACACCTCGCCGATACGCCCAATCTTCGAGGGCCCGCGATTGAAACTCAGTCCCATGATCCACCGTGATAGACTGTGGGACTGAGACGCCATGTAATACCCGATCTAAGGCCTGGCTGACTATTTCCCCTGACATCCGAAACCCGGCCTCTAGCAGGGGACTGAGCCGACTCCAGTTATCCACGACCGTTAAGATCCGAAACGGGCGCCCATCAGCCAAGGTATCATGCACGAAATCCATGCTCCAGCGCTCGATCGGGCCCACCGGGACCGGAGCTGGGCCTCGGTGCAGCGCGATATGTTTTCGTCGCCGCACCCGCATGCGCAGCTGGAGCCCCTCCAAGCGGTACCATCGACGGACTCGCTTGCGGTTGACTGCCCAGCCTTCGCGTCGGAGCAACACCCAGATGCGTAAATAACCAAACCGAGGGCGGGCATGGGCCAGATCTCGAATGCGCATTCGCAGCGCTGTTTGATCCTTGGCCGTACTCTGTCGATACCACGAGGCCCGACCGAACTGGGCCAAGCGACAGGCCCGCACACAACTCACCGAGAAGGTATCCCAAAACCAGTGGGCCAGTTCCCGGCGGCGGGCGGGCCTCAGACTTTTTTTCGTAAGGCCTCCGATAACATGTGTTTGTCGAGCGAGAGGTCGGCCACCAGTCGCTTCAACCGGCTGTTTTCTTCTTCCAGCTGTCGCAACCGGCGCAACTCGCTGACGCCCAGATGGGCATATTTCTTCTTCCAGGTGTAGAAGGTGGCCTCAGCCACACCGAACTGCCGGCAGAGATCCCCAATCGGGGTGCCCGACTCGGCTTGCCGGAGGGCGTAGACGATCTGCTCTTCTGAGAATCGTGACCGCTTCATCGATCCACTCCTTTCGTCGAGGACCGCCGAAGCTGCCAGTCTACTCCAGTTTTAGGTTGTCGTCGTTTCCGGGGGAGACGTCAGCTGGAGAGGGTGGAGCGAGTGACATCATCACGCTAGAAGTACATTGCTATCGAGGTGCGCAAATACAAACAGGAAGATATGTGGTACAACTTTTCACGCAGACCTCAACATAAGAAATTAAACCCATGTAAATTTAATAAATTGTGTGTGTAGTCTTCTGCGGCTGGGGGCTGTCTATGTGACCAACAACTGCTCTGGATCTAAGCGTCTGCCGGTGAAAGGCTCGGCTTGATCCGTAGTACGGAAGGCGGACAGCCGCCTATCGGGCGCGTGTGTTTCTATGAGCGACGGACTGAAATATAGTGGAAACGAGGAGTGTGCGAAATCTAGTTGGACACTCTAGGTGAAAGTGTATGTCTTTGACGCAACACGTTCTGAACGTGCTGGAGCGTGGCACGAGGCTTTGGTTTTTTCCTCTTGTGCAGACCGTACTTCCATCCTAGAATTGCGCCGCCACGAGAGCATATCAATTCATTGGATGGGCGGAATGCAATGAGCCTCTTATTCGCGTTTGGATCGGGAACCTTCGCAGGGGCAGACAACATTCCAAAAACCTCCATTCTTGATAATGAAGAGGTCCTGATACAGACAGCGTTAATCGGATTTACCGGTCCGAATGTACAGCTTCAAATTGTCCGCAGTGTCGGCATTCCGTGGGCAGAAATTATCAGAGGACTTCAACAGGATCCTACCTTTCTACACGGTATCAAGTCTCGAAGGTTGGAAGAACTTATTGCCGAAGCCTACACGCGAGAGGGTTACAAAGACGTGACTCTGACCCCGCATAGTGCTGACAAAGGCCCTGATGTGATTGTATCGGCAACGTACCGGGTATCGGGACGATCAAAATCGTCGATCAAGTAAAACGCTATAAACAAGGGAACAAAGTGACGGCGGATGAGGTGTGGGCGTTGGTCGGAGTCTTGACCCGCGACCAAGAGGTCTCAAAAGGCATTATCACAACGACCTCTGAATTTGCACCGGGGATTCAGGAAGAATTCAAGGCATTCCTTCCGTCAAGGTTAGAGTTGAAGAATGGAAAGGAATTGGCAGAGTGGTTAAGGCACCTTCATTCACAGGGTACGGCATAAGACATCTCGTATCAGAAAGAGCAATCATGGCAAAAAGCACTTCGCCTTCCGTCAAAGAGACGGCCTTTGATTGCCCATATTGTGGGGCGTACGCCGCTCAGCATTGGATCAACCTACACGCAAAGTACCGCGAGGCAAGTAATAAAACTCCCTTCATTCCCGATGAAGAAATTTTTCAACGCGTGAAGGAATCCAAGCTTCCTGAAGATCACAAGGAGAAATTCGTTGCGCACTTGGAGAAATTGCAAACCGGTCTAATTTGCTTTGAGAGACAAGAACAGGGGAAATATGTTTATGAGGATGTCCATAATCTTTTTTTAAGCCAGTGTTTTAACTGCGAAAAGTTTTCTGTATGGGTGCACGATCGTTTAGTCCATCCGACAGCGAGTGCTGCCCCACCGGCAAATCAAGATCTCCCGCACGATATCCTACAAGATTACGAAGAGGCAGGGAGGATCGTGAATGAGTCTCCTCGGGGAGCTGCGGCATTACTGCGTCTTGCCATTCAGAAGCTATGTGCTTTTCTTGGGGAAGGCGGAAAGAATATCGATGACGACATAGCGAGTCTGGTAAAGAAGGGCTTAAACCCGACCACCCAAAAAGCTTTGGATGCAGTCCGCGTAATCGGAAACGAGGCCGTTCATCCTGGCACATTAGACCTAAAAGATGAGCGGGATACGGCGATCAAGTTGTTCAAACTTGTGAACATCATCGCTGAGCAAATGATTTCAAACCCGAAGCACGTGAATGAGCTATATGGGCAGATCCCTGAAGCCAAACGGAAGTCGATTGAAAAGCGGGACGGAGGCTAGCGAAAGGTCGATCAACCTTGTAATTCCCAGTTTTGCAGAGGTTCTTGTACTAGGGCGTGTTAACACTACTAGTTGTTTATGAGATACTGCAGACATGGAAATCACCGACACCCAGTATCGTCAAATCGAGCGATGTTTGCCGACACCACGCGGCAATGTGACGCTCGACAACCTGCACGTACTGAACGCCATCTTGTACGTCACCGAGCAAGGGTGCAAATGGCGCGGTTTGCCCAAGCGGTTCGGCAACTGGCACACCATCTATACTCGCATGAATCGTTGGTCGAAGAGCGGAGTGCTGGATCGCGTCTTTGCACAGTTGCAACAGGCCCAGATCACTCGGGTCAAGATCGAAGCCGTGGCCTTGGACAGTACCATCGTCAAAGTCCATCCGGATGGGACGGGAGCGTTAAAAAAAACGGTCCGCAAGCCATTGGCCGGTCTCGCGGCGGATGGACCACCAAGATTCATATGGTTGCCGCGGATGCTCGAACGGCCCTAGCGTTTGGCCTGTCGCCGGGCCAAGTCCACGATGCGCCCGAGGGACGAAAGTTGCTGCACCGCTTGGGGAGAATGTCGCGTCCTATTCACCTGTTGATGGATCGAGCGTATGAAGGCGATGAGACGCGGCGAGGAGCCTTGGAGTTAGGATATGTTCCTGTGGTACCCCCCAAGCACAATCGACGCGCTCCCTGGGAATACGATCGCGTCCTGTATAAGCGACGTAATGAGATCGAACGGCTGTTCCGCCGGCTCAAGGGATTTCGGCGCATCTTCTCGCGGTTTGAAAAACTCGATGTCATGTTCATCGCGTTCATCAATTTTGCGTTGATCGTCGAAGGCTTGCGTTTGTGTTAACACACCCTAGTCACAGCTATTTCAGCAACCTCCTGGCGTAATTAAAATGCCTTTGCGACGCCCCGCATATGATAATTAATATGCCGCGCCAATATATCCGACCGATCCTAATCACATTGATCGAAGTAAAATTTGCAATGCTTCGTGAAATACAAGCACGTCCGCAGTTCAGAGGAATGGATTTGTCTTGGGGGTTATCGCTCGCGGTAGCGCTCCACGATGCCGCCGATGTTGATGATCTACCTCCACTCAATAGGGAACTACGCTCGTTCATTCTTTCAGAATCTTCTTTCGGGAAAAGAGAGGCACGAGCAATTCTCGACAAACTGCTAAGCGATGATTCCCATCTTCGCAAGTGTTGCCAAACCGCTTGGGGTTTAGCACGCACCATAGACCTTTTATTGCCAGAGGCTTTGGAGGCGATGCCTTCTTCTTGGGATGAAGGAGGAGTTGAGTTTGCCGTCTCTCGAATGGTGGAACGCCTCTATGAAAGCGAATTTCGTCGAAATGTGTTTGTGCGTGTTTATAACTTGGATTCTGAAATGCTGTCTTGCTCATTTCCTGGCTTTGATTTCGATGTAGTACGACTTGAACACACCGATATTGCACTGCTTGTAGGCGAGACTACTTCACACAGCGCTTTGCATGATGTGAATACCGGAACTTGTTTTTTTAAGTTTGTTATCACGGAACCGAGCGATGACCAAGAAGCATTTCAAACCGCATGGACGAAAGCCTATGAACTACTCTCAGTGCTGAGATATCTAAAATACGGTGTCATTGACATAGACTATGGCGCGATTTATTACGCACCAGAGTGGGTTACGCATTTACGACGTTACGGAATTGCAATTTGGGGGCAACCGAGGCGGGACAAGCAAACTGAATTTTACAAGCTGAGCAAGGAGGCGCTCCCAGAAATAGCCAATTATCTTTCTGCTTATTCGAAGTTGGAGCATATCCTCAAGGACCCTCAACCCAGCAGTCTGCGAATGGCCAATGCGCTTGCCGCTCACTATTATGAAGGGCATTATCGAAAAGCTGAGAATGAGCGAGATCAGAAACTGATCGAGCTTGTCACGGCAATGGAAGCACTCTTTTCTCCAGGTAAAGATGGAGAGTTGAGATTTCGCATTGCGCAGCGAGCAGCTCTGCTCCTTGGAAAAGAGGCTTGTCACAGAGAGCAATTAGCAAGGTTCCTCAGAAGGCTTTATGACGGAAGAAGCCAGATTCTCCATTTGGGAATCAGCGCCTTTAATCCTCCAGAGGCGCTTAAACAAAATCGTAAGGACCTTACTATTCTGACTGACTCGGACTTAATCCAGCTTGGTGACCTGGTGCGTCAGGCTATCCTGAGGACTCTCACCCTTGTATGGCGTCAAAAAAACGAGCGAGACGAGATGAACAGCACATTAGACAAGGCTGCTTTGAACGAATCAGTTCGTAATGAAATATTTCAGCTCTCAGATTTTGAGCAAGCTCTTAAAGAGCTATCCGCTGTCTGAAAATTAAAGGACCCTAAATAACTAGGTGGCAACAAAATCAAGAACTCAACACTATATTTCCAATCTCTCAATGGATCTCATGGGCCACGCTCTGGAGTTGTTACAACAACGAGCATTCCCTGTTTATAAAAGAAACATAGATCGCCGTGATCCGCCTTTCGCGCACGGCGAATTTGGCCCTTCAGCAATAGCTGCTCTGCTTCTGACCTCAGGCCTCGATTATCATCTAGCACGGCTTAAATGGCTCCGCGACATCGTCGTCGAACGACCGCCTCTGCCACATACACCATATTTTATTGGGGAATAGACGATTTTCTGACAACTAAAATAGAAAAACTTCTTCAAAGGTCAGGTGAAAATCGCCTGAAAAATCAACTCCTAGAGGTTACAAGTATGCGCGATAGCGTAGCGCATCCTAAGCTCTACTTGGTCAAGCAGTTAACGAAGCCGGACGATAGCATTTCAGAACAGAAAGCAGAACTCGCCGCAGGAGTCAAACACCGACAAAAAACAATAGCTAGGAAATTAAAGCGTTCTGAGAGGACGGTTTCTCTTCGGTTGCCTCTCGTTGCCACATGGATCAGCTATGTAGACATGGTTTTATGCGTTTTGATCATCAACCGTTTTTTAAACCTATTGCAGGAAAAATATGACTATTATGCCTGGCTTGGAGGATTCTCCGTCCAGAATATTCCAACAGGTTTCTTTCATGACTGGGGTAGTACAACTAGGAAGTCGGTTCTACTCGAAGAGTGGGCACAGGCCTTTTTTGATTCTCTGAAACTAACTGATCAGCAGTCAGTTCAGGAGCGGTTGGGCACCACGCCGTCCAAATATATTAAGAAGCGCGTCAAGGCTGTGCGAATTGTAAAGAGGGTGCGTAAAGGCGTCATTGAATACGAACTACAGAACGATCCCAAACCAGAATTTCTTCGAAAGCCACCTCCGTGGAAAATGCATCCTTAGGATAGGTCATTGGCGGCTCGATTACGCTGGTAGGGAATTCGGGGGATTAAATAGGGGAAACCACGATCAAAGACGGTAAACGGCGGTTGAGGGCGTTAGTTGATGCACACACCATCTCGCCAGTGTTCACGAGGGGTTTCGAGGCTATTTTCTTGCCTGTTTGCGAGACTGACAAACCCGGGAGAGTGGGAAAAGTCGTCAGCTACGGCGTATCTTTCGTGATCTTTCCCATTCCCCCCATATAGGGCTGCAATACTGAAGGGATCTCAACCGAACCGTCCGGCTGCTGGAAGTTTTCCAAGATGGCGACCAATGTCCGCCCTACGGCAAGGCCGGACCCGTTGAGGGTGTGGACGAAGTCAGTCTTTGCTTCTTTCTTTCCTGTGGTTGGCCGGTACTTGATGTTCGCTCGTCTGGCCTGAAATGCCTCAAAGTTACTGCAGGAGGAGATCTCCCGATATTGTTGCTGAGATGGGAGCCAGACTTCGATGTCATAGGTCTTCGCGGCGGAGAATCCCATATCACCGGTACACAGCGTAATCACGCGATAGGGAAGCATGAGACTCTGCAAAATCGATTCCGCATGACCCGTCAACCGCTCAAGTTCTTCATACGACCGATCAGGCGTCGTAAAGGAAACGAGTTCGACTTTGTTGAACTGATGCAGCCGGATGAGGCCTCGCGTATCTTTTCCATACGATCCTGCTTCTCGCCGAAAACAAGGCGTATAGGCTGTATAGCGAAGCGGCAAACTGTCTCCGCTCAGGATCTCTTCACGATGGAGATTGGTCACCGGCACTTCCGCGGTCGGGATCAAGAAGTAATCTTCATCTTTTAGCCGGAAGAGATCGTCTTCGAATTTTGGCAACTGGCCTGTCCCGGTCATCGATGCGCGATTGACCATGAGGGGAGGAACAACCTCCCGATAGCCGTGGTGGGTTGTGTGTGTATCGAGCATGAAATTGATCAGCGCGCGCTCCAGCCTTGCACCGGCTCCCGTCATGACCGAAAACCGGGCTCCGGCAATCCTCGCGGCTCGATCAAAATCCAAAATTCCAAGATTCTCTCCGATTTCCCAATGGGGCTTGGGGGGATTCGTAAACGACGGGATGGTACCCCATCGACGAACCTCGACATTCTCGGAGGCATCAGACCCCACAGGGACCGAGGCATGTGGAAGGTTGGGGATTCGAAGGGCAAGGTTGTTGAGCGTCTCCTCAACCTGCCGCAAGCTTCCCTCGACGTTCTTAATGCGATCTCCCAGGCGCTTCATGGCCGCCATCGCTTCGTCAGCCGGCTCTTTGGCCCGGCGGAGCCGAGCGACTTCTTCGGAACCTTTGTTGAGCTCCTGCCTCAACTGTTCAACCTGCATGGTGTGCATGCGCCGCTCATCGCTCAGTTTGCGAAGATCATCCCACGGAACATCGTTCCCCCGCCGTCCAAGAACAGCGCGGATCTGATCGAGATTTTCGCGGAGAGCCTTGAGATCGTACATAGATCGTTCCTCAAAAAGCGGTTGGAATCTAGCACCTGATTTCTGGGGAGTCAATGAATGGTCAATTCAGGCGACATGAGCCGACGACTCCTCTCTAAGGAATTGACATCGATCGGGTGTGAAGAACAGGATATACACATGCGTCAGGTTGCCAATCCCCCAAATCCATTCGAATCCCGTCATCGCGAGCTCCTGGAACCGGCTGCTTCACCACACGTGATGGTCTATGCGGACGAGACGCGAGAGATCCTGAGCCGGAACGACAGCCCGGATTTACCGTTTCGGTGGAGTGTCAATCCTTATCGAGGCTGTTTTCATGCCTGCGCGTACTGTTATGCGCGCCCGACCCACGAGTATTGGGGATTCGGCGCCGGCACTGATTTCGAGAGCAAAATCGTGGTGAAGGAAGATGCGCCACGATTGCTTCGGCAGCAATTTGAGAAGCCCGCGTGGCGTGGAGAGCTGATCCTCTTTTCAGGGAATACCGACTGTTATCAGCCGATTGAGGCAGAGTATGGGTTGACTCGTGCCTGCTTGCAGGTCTGCGCGGAATATCATAACCCCGTCGGCATCATCACGAAGGGCGCGTTGATTCTCCGCGATCTTGATGTGCTGATGCAGTTGCACCATAAGGCCTGGCTGATGGTCTACTTCAGCATTCCCTTTGCGTCAGACGAGATGGCTCGGAAAGTTGAGCTTCAGACCCCGTCGACGACGAAGCGGCTTTCCACGATGAAGACACTCTCCGATGCCGGGATTCCAACCGGCATTTCAATCGCGCCGATTATTCCCGGTCTGAATGATGACATGATTCCCGAATTACTCGACCGAGCGCATGAAGCCGGAGCGTGCGCCGCGACATTCAGCTTATTGAGACTGTCGGGCAACGTGGAACCGGTTTTTCTGGATCGGATGGGGCAGGCCTTTCCTGAACGGATCGGTAAGATCATGAGCCGCCTGCGTGAGGTGCGAGCCGGGTGCCTCACGGAGAGCCGATTTTTTCGGCGTCAAGCCGGCGAAGGAAGCTATTGGGAGATGATCGAGCAGTTGTTTGCTCTGTCCAAGCGGAGGGCTGGGTTTTCTGATGACCAGGCGATGGACATTCCCCGGACGTTTCGCCGTCCGCGGGGTGAGCAAGTCTCGTTATTCTGAGGAGGCTCGAGGTGACGCATAATCCAGGGTTTTTGCGGTTGGTCGAGCAGGCGAAACAACGTATCACCGAGTGGAGTGTCGCGGAGGTCAAGGCCCGCCTCGATCGGGGAGAGCCGTTTCATTTTCTCGATATCAGAGAAGATCATGAATTCGCCGTGGATCATGCTCGAGGCGCGCGACATCTCGGAAAAGGCATTATTGAGCGAGATATCGAGACGGTGGTCTCTGACAAGGAGGATGCGATCGTGCTCTATTGCGGTGGCGGGTTTCGCTCAGCGCTCGCAGCCGACGCTTTGCAGCAGATGGGATATCAGAATGTGCGTTCGATGAAAGGGGGAATACGTGCATGGCGGGAGGCTGGATACCCGCTGGAGTAGCGGAGCGGTCTCTTCTCCGGGGCTTTACTTATTTGTTTGTGCGATCGAACTCTTTAATGACTTGGTCGGTTAAGTCGATCGTATCCTTATTGTAGATGACGATCTTCACGGTCTGCTCACTGCCCTTATCGACGACGAGCGCCACGCTTCCTTTTTCTGCGACGGTCTGCGTCGCCACGGAGATCTTCTTCATGTACTCATCAACCAGCTCCTTCTGTTTTTTCTGGAGCTCCTGGTTGAAGTCCTGCGCGCGTTTTTGAAAGTCCTGAACCTTCGTCCTGAACTGGTTTTCTTTCTCTTTCTTTTCCGCGTCGCTCCATTTGGCTGCTTGTTCTTTCAATTGCCGTTCTTGATTTCGAAGATCTTCTTCATCCTTGGCGAGCAACTTTTGCCTGATCGAGACGTATTCCTTTAATCCGTCGAGCGCCCGCTTGCCTGCCTTGGATTTTTCCAGCACGGACTGCGGGTCGACCACTCCCATCTTGAAGTCGGCTGCTTGAACGTGAGGGATCAGCAGCAAAACGGGGGCGAATAACACCGGGAGAAACAATCTTCGCAAAGCAGAATTACGCATCTTGTCTCGTGTGCCTCCAGACCGAATTAAAGAGCGATGGCAGAATAACCGTGCCTCATAAGTCTGTCAAGCAACTCGTCAGTTACCATGAGTCGAAACTGATCGGCTTTTCTTCGATCCAGACCTCGACGCCGTAGTGCCACTTCAGGCGCCGAGCGACCGCTCTCAAGGCGTGTTCGTCCGCATGGCTTGCATCGAAAGGGTCCTCGACCTTCTGGAACTTTTCCTTTTTCAGAGGAAGCGGGTACCCGAGATCTTTCATGGCGAGGGCCAATACATTCAACTGGAAAATGCGAGGCGTTTGGTTCAGTTCCGCCAGGATGGTTTCCGGCGTCACATCTGAGGACCGGTGGGCCTTGATCAGCTCAACCACCCGGCCCTTTAACTGAGTACGTTGTGCTTCCGTGAGTTCAGGGAGCGCCAATTCAACCAGCAGGGCGTTGGTAGCACCCTTGAACGACGGCATATTGAGAAGTTTGCTCAGAAATCCCATGGCATTCCCGTTATGATGAATAGCCAAGGCAGGGGAGCGCTTTCTCTCAGCCTGGCAAGGTCACGTCAGTGAGTGGTGAGTGTACTGAAATAGGGGGGTGATTTTCCACCATGTGTCATCCGCGTCCTTACGCCTATGCTCATCACGTTCCTTCCTTGACCTTCCTCTCCAGCGGCACCTATAATCCCGCTACTAGTTGGCTGCAACATACTGATTCAATAGATAAAATGGCTGAATTCACCCACTTCAATGAATCGGGCCGGGCGCGAATGGTCGACGTCACTGGCAAGGACTTGACAGAACGATTGGCGACAGCCCTGGCCAAAGTTTTTTTGCTCCCCGAAACGCTTGAAAAGATTCAACGAGGCAAAATTGCAAAGGGCGATGTACTGGCTGTGGCTCAAGTGGCCGGTGTGATGGGTGCGAAGCGAACCCCGGATCTCATTCCCATGTGCCATCCAATCGTTCTCACGAGTGTCGATATCGCATTTAAGGAGGAGTCTCAGCCGGATTCACAGGGGCGTTGCTCTATCACCATTACGGCTACCGCCAAGACGACGGGACCAACGGGAGTTGAAATGGAAGCCATGACAGCCGCCTCGGTTGCGGCACTGACGATCTACGACATGTGCAAGGCGGTGGATCGCGGCATGAGTTTCGGCGATGTGTGTCTGCTGTCGAAGTCAGGTGGGAAATCAGGGACCTATACCCGGGGAGGTAGAGGGTGAGGCAGAGGGTAGGGAACAGTGATCACAGTTAAATTATTCGGACTGACGAAGTCGCTCGCAGAGAATCAGGGTTCTCTTTGTCTGGCGCTTGAGAACGGGCGGCAGGTGAAAGACTTGATCGACCAGATCAACGTCACCTATCCCCAAATCGCCGAGCTCATTCACAAGAAGAAAGTCCTGGTCTCGGTGAATCAAGAGATCGCCCATGCCGAGACCACGCTTCGCGACACCGACGAGATCGCGCTACTCCCGCCGTTTGCCGGCGGGAATTCAGTGAGCGATCTCACCGACGAGAGCCAATTTGTCCGTGTCCAGCGAGAGAATTTTTCCATCGACCAAGAACTCGATCGGGTGCGCAGCCGATCCAAACGGATCGGGGGAATTGCAACATTCTTAGGTATCGCTCGTGATCGGTCCCGGGGGCGCGATGTGGATCGCATGACGTTCGAACACTACGAAGGGATGGCTCAGAAGACACTGCGTGATATTCGAGAGCGGGCGTTGAAAGATTTCGACATTCTGGAGCTGCTCATGATTCACCGCCATGGAGACATCGCGATCGGCGAAAATATCGTGCTGATCATCGCCGGTGCGGAACATCGTGCCGATGCGTTCCGCGCCTGCAAATGGGCGATCGATGAGTTGAAGCAGATCACGCCGATCTGGAAATTGGAACATACTCCGGAAGGCGAGGTGTGGGTGGAGGAACACCCGTAGCGGATGGTGAAAATGGCACCCAGCTGCGTTCTCGCATCGCTCAGAGGCTCGACGTACCCAAAGATGTACGTCCCACCCCTTCACTCGTTGCGGCCTTAGTCGAACACTATTTTGACCATCCTCTGAGAGTCATTATGAAAGAGACTTCTCCTCATCGCGATCTTGCTGAATGCGTCACCGATACGTTTGGCCGTCCACTCGGCAGTCTGCGTCTGTCGGTCACGGATCGCTGTAATCTCCGCTGCAACTACTGCATGCCGGAACCCGAGTATGTCTGGATTCCGCGCGAGGACATCCTGAGTTTTGAAGAAATGGCGACACTGGTCGGATATTTCGCCGAGCTGGGCGTGGATAAGATCCGACTGACGGGCGGTGAGCCGCTCCTGCGGCGGGATCTTGCGCGGCTCATACGGTTACTTCGGCAGAATCGTCGAATTACCGAAGTGGCGTTGACCACGAACGGAGTTCTCCTGGCTGATCATGCACAGGAACTCTACGAGGCGGGACTTGACCGCGTGACGGTCAGTCTCGATACGCTCAGGCCCGAGCGGTTTCGCCAACTGACCGGGCGAGATGAATTTTCACGAGTCCTTGAGGGGATTGAATCTGTTGCAAAAACAGGTTTCAGCAATCTGAAACTCGACACCGTCGCGATTCGGGGGTTCAACGAGGATGAACTTGGTGCACTCGTCGAGTTTGCCAAACATTATCGAGCCGAGGTTCGCTTTATCGAATACATGGACGTCGGCGGAGCGAACGAGTGGAGCCTGGATAAGGTCTTGTCGCAGGACATGATCCTCGAGACGTTAAGCCGACGCTATGGCCGCGCCATTCCTCTTCCGGAACGAGGAGCGGCCCCGGCTCAGCGATTTCGCTTGCCGGATGGAACCATCTTTGGGATTATTCCGTCAACGACGGTGCCGTTCTGTGCCCACTGCGACCGTAGCCGTGTAACCGCCGATGGTATGTGGTATCTGTGCCTGTACGCGCCATCTGGTGTGGATTTGCGCAAGCCGCTCCGTCTCGGTGCAAGCTCAATGGAGATGCGGGAGGTGATTCGATCGGTGTGGGCCGCTCGTCGCGATCGTGGGGCCGAGGAGCGAAAGGCTCTTGAACGGGTCGGGCTTCGATCCGGGGGGCTCATCCACATTGATCGGCTTCGCGAAGACCCTCATTTGGAAATGCATGCCCGTGGAGGGTGAGACTCTGTTCTCCATATCTGCTACAATGGGCCCCCATCCTCAGAGGCTCCATTGCCGTCAATCATTTGAGAGCGGGTTGTCGTATTATGAGTTGGGTTTCCTAGAATATGGTGCCGGAGACGAAATTATTGACTCTCCTCGGGGTCGGGTTTCTCCTTGGCCTTCGGCATGCTCTGGATAGCGATCATCTTGCCGCTGTTTCGACCGTCCTTGCCGAACGACCATCGCTTCTTGCATCGGGTGCGGTCGGTTTCTGGTGGGGTATCGGTCACACGCTGACGCTGTTGCTGGTCGGGTCGATCGTACTGACCTGGGGAATTCACATTCCTGCGGAATTTGAACTTATCGCGGAATCCGGTGTGGCTGTCCTGTTGCTCGTCTTGGGGGGGACGTTAGCCGCAAAGTTGTATCGTGAGCGATGGCATGTGCACAGCCACCGCCATAGCGACGGTGCTCCGCACGTTCACTTCCACAGCCACGAGCGACAGGAGGATCATCGACACCGGCATTGGATGGTCCAATCGATCCGCCCCCTGTGCATCGGTATGGCTCATGGATTCGCGGGTTCGGCTGCGTTGATGCTGATGATTCTTGCATCGACGGAGGAGGTCAGAGCCGGGCTGCTGGCCATCCTCATTTTTGGCGCCGGGTCGATCGTCGGGATGATGCTGATTGGACTCACGATCAGTGTGCCGATCATGTATTCGCGCGCGATCAGCCAGCGATTTTTTGTGGCCATGCAAGGTGTAGCGAGTTGTGCCAGTATCGTGGTCGGCGTATGGATGATCGTCAAGCTGACCGTATCGGCGAGGGTGTAGAGAAACGAATTTCCTTTGGGATGTCGGTCGTGGAAGAGGAAGAGGCGAGAGAAGTCGCTTTTTTTGAACTCCCATCATTGCATCAGCTGCTCACGCAGATAAGTCCGATAAAGAGAGAGTACGATGGCATGGTTTAAGAAAGACAAACCGACTGAATCCGGTTCGCCGCCACGGTCCAAAAGCAGCGAGGGTATGTGGCTCAAGTGCAACCATTGCCGGGAAATCGTCTATCGGAAGGAAGTTGATCGAAACAATAAAGTCTGTCCGAAGTGCGACTATCACTTCCCTATCTCGGTGACAGAGAGGATTGGATTACTCATCGACCTTGGCACATTCAAGGAATGGGATGTTGGGTTAGAGGCTGAGGATCCCTTGAATTTTCACGACACCAAGCCCTATCGGGAGCGAGTCAAGGCCCATCAAGAAAAAACAGGCCGTAAGGATGCGCTCGTGAGCGGGGAAGGTTTGGTGAACGGGCGTCGCGTGGTTCTCTGTGTCTTCGACTTCAGCTTCATGGGTGGAAGTATGGGCTCGGTGGTCGGTGAAAAACTCTGTCGCGCGATCGATCGCGCGTTGGCGCTGAAGGTGCCTGTTATCTTAGTCACCGCTTCCGGAGGAGCCCGTATGCAGGAAGGGATCCTTTCTTTGATGCAAATGGCCAAGACGTCTTCAGCGGTGGCCAAACTGGGTGAAGCCAAACTGCCGTTCATCTCGATCCTCTCCGATCCGACGTTTGGTGGCGTCACCGCCAGTGTGGCGATGCTAGGGGATGTCATCATCGCCGAACCGAAGGCTTTGATAGGTTTTGCCGGGCCCCGCGTGATCGAACAAACGATCAAGCAGCAATTACCGGACCAGTTTCAACGAGCCGAATTTCTTCTCGAGCACGGCATGATCGACATGATCGTTGAGCGTAAGCGTCTCAAGGAGACGGTCGGCACCCTCGTGAATCACTTTTAGTCCTCGGCGTCCTTCCGGCTTGTGCATGAGCTATTCCCCCGTTATTGAATATCTCTACGGACTTCAAAAGCACGGCATCAAGCTGGGGTTGGATACCATGCGTCTTCTGTTGGAGCGGGTGGGCAATCCCCAGCGCTCACTTCGTGTGCTGCATATCGGTGGGACCAACGGCAAGGGATCGACCGCGGCGATGGCTGCGGCGGTGTTGCAACGCTCGGGCAAGCGAGTCGGACTCTATACGTCCCCTCATCTCGTCGACTTTCGAGAAAGGATTCGTGTCAACGGTTGCATGATCACGGAGGAACAAGTCTCGGTATTGGTGACGCGCCTTCGAGCCATCCTCGACCATGATCTCAATCCGACGTTTTTTGAGATGACGACGGCCATTGCCTTCCTGCATTTTGCGGAATCGGACGTCGATGTCGCGGTATTAGAGGTCGGGTTGGGTGGACGGTTCGATGCGACCAACGTCGTGGACCAGCCACTTGCTTGTGCGATTACGACGATTGGGTTGGATCATCAGGAGTATCTTGGACGGACGGAAGACGCGATCGCCTTCGAAAAAGGCGGCATTATTAAATCAGGGGTCCCGCTCGTGCTTGGAAGAATAGGTCTCCCGGCGGGGGATGTTCTGGATCGAATCGCAAAAGACCTGTCGGCTCCGGTGTGGCAGCTGGGTCGGCATTTTCACATCGAACCCAAGGGGACAGATCGGTTTGTCTATCGAGGAGTGACGCACACGGTTGATGATCTGATGTGTGGTCTCGCAGGACGTCACCAGTGGGACAACGCAGCTTGTGCATTGGCCCTCCTTGAGGCGGCGGATCATGCGGGAATCCAGACGAGCGAGGCTGCTGCGCGTGATGGATTGAGGACGGTGTCCTGGGAAGGTCGCCTAGAACGTATTGAGGAGCATCCCAACGTTCTACTTGATGGTGCGCATAATCCCTCTGCCGCAACGATGCTGTCGCAGTACCTTCAAGACTATGCGTCGCGCCACCCCACATCTCGCATCATTCTAGTGTGGGCCATGATGCGGGATAAAGACCATCGAGGATTCATTGTCCCACTGCAATCGGTGATCTCGGAGATCGTATTGACTCAGACAGGTCTTGCGCGATCAGCCACGATCGATGAGCTCCGTCTCGCATTGGATGCCTGGCCGGGTCCTGTGTGGGAAGCCATCCATCCCATGAACGCGCTGGTCGTTGCCAAAGGCAGAGCCGCTTCGCACGATCTCATCTGCATTGCCGGATCACTCATGCTCGTAGGGGAGGTCAAAGCAGCAGTCCGTGGCTGTGGCCTATCACCGATTCATGGCTAGTATGGCGGATCCTCTCGCGCGGATCTTCCAGTGGTGGCTTCTCGTCGTTCCCCTCCTGTTCCTGCCGCTCTTCGGGTCAGCCGCGCATGCCCAGATGGGAGTGGGCGGTTCGCCCCCCGGGTCCGATCCCCTCGATGTCACGGCAGAGCGCCTCGACTATCGTCAGGACCAGGAAGTCTATGATGCCACTGGATCCGTCGTGATCCGACAGGGAAGGATGACGTTGACGGCCGACCATGTCACCATTCAGACGCTCCCTGGTATTCTGACGGCCATTGGCCATGTGCATTTAACGGACCCACAGGCCGATGTGACCGCCGAACGGATGGAAATCAATGTCAATACCGAGGCCGGCGTGGCGACGCATGGGCAACTCTACATTCCGTCCACGAACACCTTCGTCTCAGGACGGCTGATGCAGCGGTTTTCAGAATATCATTACCGGGTTAAGGACGGCAGCTTTACGAACTGTGACGCGCAAGATGGAGAAGTGCCGGCGTGGCGGTTTCGTTTTAAAGACCTTGATATGGGAGTCGGGGACACGCTGGCGTTTAAAGGTGGCTGGTTCTGCCTGTTCGACGTGCCGACGCTTCCACTACCCACGTTTTCTTATCCACTTACCAGAAGACAGACAGGATTTCTTATTCCGACGGTCACCTATGACAATCGGTTTGGGTTCCACATGCAAGGAAGCTTTTTCTGGGCGATCAATCCGAGCCAGGATTTGACGATCTCCCCGAAGTACTACAGCAACCTTGGGCATGGGTCGGATTTCGAGTATCGGTATGTCTTGGACCGGCGATCTCGCGGGAAATGGTATCTGAGCGTTCTTCAACAGACACAATTGCCCAATGTGGCTGGAGTGGCCGAGGCCGGTGGAGACGTCGAAAGGGCTCGAGCGACGCTCACCGGAAGCCACACGCAATTCATCACGGATACCCTCTTGCTCCGGGCCAATGCGAACTTGGTCACGGACCCGAACTTTTTTCAGCAGTTGAGCAATTCGGGCGTGCTGCGGGCTCTGCCGAGCACCGAATCAAATCTCTTGGCGACTCAGAGACTGCCGTACGGCAATCTGTATCTCTTGGGTCTCTATCTACAACCGTTACAAGCCGGAGGCACGGACACGTTCCAACGTCTTCCTGAGGCCGGCTATCAGCTTCCATACACCTCGCTGTTCCACTCGCCTGTCTTGTTTGGGATAGAGGCGAATCACGTCAATTTTTACCGAGAGGAGGGGTTTACTCTCAATCGGATCAATGTGGTCCCGGGTATTGAGACGAACGTCATTCATCTCGGACACATGATCGGGGTCCGGCCTCAAGCGAAGTTTCGAGAAGTCTACTACACGAGGGGGGCCCAGTCGGAAGAGGGGGAGCACCGTGAGACCTTTTGGGTGGGTGTGGAAGCCATGTCGAAATTGACGCGGCGATTTGCGCTCACCGATGGCAAAAATTTTCTGCACACTGTGGAACCCTCGGTTACTTATGAGTACGTCCCGTCGACGAATCAATCCAAGTTAGCCCAAATAGACCAGATTGATGATCTGCCAAAGAAGAATCTGGTGACCTATCTGCTGCGGAGCCGCGTGCTGGAGCAAGGCAAACACACCGCTTTTAACTGGCTTGATCTGACGGTGGCTCAAAGCTATCACGTGGGTGAGGTGCAAACGAGGGCTAGAGATTTTACGCCCGGGGTGCTTCCTTTTTTGGGCTCATTGACTCAACCGCTTCAACCGGCCACCGTGCCGATCCAGGGAAGAAAGTTTTCTGATGTCTGGATGCGGGCTGTGATCGGGAATAATCTTCCGCCACGGCTCGGCATTTCGCAGTTGGATGCTCCAATATTCGGAAGCGCGGCGCAGGCGTGGGCGCTGCGACCACCTATCAATCGATACCTGACCATCGACGCGTTCTTTGACCCCTATCGGCCCGGTGCGAGTCAATTCAATACCGACCTTCGGTTTCAGGAAGGAACGAATTGGTACTTCGAAATTGGCCAGCGGTATACGAGAGAAGGCAATCGAGTGAGGCGAGGAGACATTTGGAATCCGATTTCGTTCAATGAAGTGTTTGCTCCGACCCATGAGATTCAGTTTGTCACCATGGGTGGTGCCTTCCGAACTCCATGGGGCTGGACATTCGGAGCCAAAGCCTATTATGACGTCAAGAACGGCCGCAGTCCTGAATTGGACGCGGTTGCGCTCTATCAGAATCCATGCAAGTGTTGGTCGGTCGGATTCTACTATTTGAAATTTCCCGATCGCGAGCAGTACAGCGCCATGCTCAGTCTCACGGGGATCGGTTGGACCGACAGCGCTGGAACTGCCGTTATGCGAACATTATTGAGCCCGCTGTTATGGGGCGAGCGTGGTCTCCCCTGGGCCGTCCCAGGAGGACCGTATGGTCTTCCTCCGCAAGCTTCGGAGGGAGAGGAAGGCTCGGTCCGAAATCCAGGTGGTTGATGATCCGTAATTGACACTAAAAACAGCGGTAGGGTACGATAACTTCGCTGCAAAGTTTGATCTCAACACTGAAGAAGGGGGAAGACGTGGCTGGTGATGCCTTGAAAGTTGAAGATTCGACCTGGGATGCTGAAGTCATGAAGGCTTCCGAGCTTGTCATGGTCGATTTTTGGGCTGTATGGTGCGGTCCGTGTCAAATGGTTGCACCCATCGTCGACGAATTGGCAAAGGAGTATGCCGGGAAGCTCAAAGTTCGCAAGCTGAATACGGACGAAAACCCCGAAGTGGCGGGTCGTTATCAGGTGATGAGCATACCAACCATCCTGTTTTTTAAGAATGGCCAACCGGTTGAGAAGCTGGTGGGTGCCAGGCCGAAACGACAATTCAAAGAGATGATCGATGCACTGCTGGCTCAACATGCGGGGACTGCCTAGTACAACTTATCGCAGCCATGCTCACTGAGCTGCGAATTACCAATTTTGCCGTTATCGAGACCCTGAGTCTGATTATTGATTCAGGGTTTACCGTGCTGACCGGAGAGACGGGGGCCGGTAAATCCCTGTTAATCGACGCCGTTACGCTCCTGGTCGGAGGCCGGGCCTCAAGCGAACAGATCCGATTCGGGGAGGATGAGGCGCAGCTCGAAGCATCGTTTGAAATACCGTCTTCACATCCCCTCCTTGAACGGCTGAGGAAGCAGGAGATTCTCGGCCTCCACGACTCCACCCTAGTGATCCGACGCATCATCGCCCGATCTGGAAGAAATAGGGTCTATCTGAATGGCAGGTTGACGCCGGTCCACGTGTTGGAGGAGTTTGCCGGCACTCTTATCGATATACATGGCCAGCATGCCCAACAGTCTCTTTTCTCCAGCGCGGCTCAGCTTGAGGTGCTGGATGCGTTCGGGCAGGTTCGCGAGTTGCGCGATCAGTATCGAGCCATTCATCAGGAATGGGTCCGCTCCCGTCATGCGCGTACGAAAATCGCGACAACCGTTCAGCATCGTGCGCAACAGGAAGATCTGCTGAAATTTCAACGACAGGAGTTGGAGGAGGCGGCTTGTCGCATCGGGGAGGAGGAGGCGTTGCAGGCCGAGCGACAGCGCTTGGGGGCCTCGGGCCGTCTCGCGGAACTCACGTCCGAAGCTCAGGATCGAATTCAGGGTGATGGCCACGGCGTGTTGTCAAATCTTGCGCTGGCGGAGCGCCTATTGGGCGAGCTGGCGAAGATTGATCCTGAAATGGGATCAACGGCACGCCTCGCATCCGAGGCAAAAGTTCTCTTGAAGGAAGTTGCCGATTCGCTTCGTAGCTACGAGGAGCGTGTGGAGACCAATCCCGGACGGTTAATTGCCGTCGAGGATCGCCTGGCTGTCATTCAGAAAATGAAGAAGAAATACGGAGGAACCATCGAGGCCGTCTTGAGGACCCACAGTCAAGTGAAGGATGAATTGGAACGGCTTTCACGGATCGATGACCAACTCGTTGACTATGATCATCTCATTCATCAACAGCATGCGAAGGTTTCTGAGCTGGCAGGGCGGCTTTCTCAGCAGCGGGAAGAAGCCGCCAAGCGGTTGACGAGGATGGTCGGCAAGGAACTGGAAGCGCTGAAAATGGGGTCGGTACGATTCGTAGTTCAAGTCGCGCAGAACGAACTGGACGACGTGTACGGCCCAGACGGGAGTGACCGTGTCGAGTTTCTTTTGGCCGCCAATGCCGGCGAACCGTTGAAAGCGATGTCTCGTACGGCATCCGGTGGAGAGCTCTCTCGATTGATGCTCGCACTCAAATCGGTTCTCGCCAATGTCGATCATGTTCCAGTGCTCATTTTTGACGAGATCGATACGGGTGTCGGAGGAGCCGTTGCCGCGACGATTGGGAAGCGCTTACGGGCGTTGGGACAATATCATCAAGTGCTGTGTGTCACCCATCTCCCGCAAGTGGCTTCTCAAGCGCAGCATCATGTGTGCGTCGAAAAGTCGGAAGCGAAGGGACGAACCGTGACCACGGTGCGCTCGCTAAGCGGGGGCAATCGTGAAGGGGAGATCGCGCGGATGCTCGGCGGAGAGCGAGTGACAACAAAGACTCGGGCGACAGCGGCGGAATTGATCGCCGGAGCTCACGAGTAGATTACGCTGCCGGAGCGACAGCCATCATGGGAAGAGAAGCTGCCGATTGCTTCGCAACCTCGATAAAGGTATCGAGTAGTTGTGGATCGAAATGAGAACCAGAGCTGAGAGAAATCCGTTGGATTGCGGTTTCAGCGGAAAGACACACCCTGCCAGGGGCGTCTGCCGTGAGGTGATCAAAAGCTTGCGCAATGCCGACGATACGAACGAGGACCGGAATATTTGTACCCGAGAGCCCATGGGGATAACCGCGCCCATCCCACCGCTCATGGTGGTAGGCGATGATGTCATGTACTTCACTCGGTAATCCTAACGTGATCGCCAAGCGGGCACCTCGTTCGCAATGTTCCGTGCAGACGCGGGGCTCACCTGACGGCAGGATCTGATCCTCTGAAAATCTGTAAGCCGGGAAGCTCGTTTTCCCTATATCGTGGAGGAAGGCTCCCATGGCCAGGGATTTTTGCTCAGTGACGGTGAGATTCAAGCGAGCGGCCATCAGCGTGGCGTAGAAACTTACACGGCTCGAATGATTCAGCAAGTGACGGTCCGTGGCTTCCAAAATATCCGATAGCAATGGGACGAGAGACATCTCTTCTTCCTGAAAAACTGCATTTTTTCCCGCATTCATGTAGAGGGTAAAATATTCCAACTTGATGGTGTCCCACGCGCGTGCCTGCTGTTCGCACATTTCCCAAAGTTCCGGCGAGGATCGGAGGTTCCGGCGAAGAAAGTCGAGCCGGCGCTTCTTGTCCATAGTCTGCTGAGTCAGAGTAATGAGCTCGGTCACGTTGAAAGGTTTCAATAAATAACCGGCAGCCCCCTGTCGAATACCTTCCATTGCGGATTTCAAGCTGCCATATCCCGTGACGATTACGACCTCCACATCCGGGTGGTCATGCTTGATATCGTTGAGAAGGTCCAGCCCGTGGCGATCTGGAAGTCTTTGGTCGAGTGTAACCAAGTCGATCGGTTCGCTGTTGAGGACATCCAAAGCTGACTTGGCGTTGTCTGTAGCACGAATGGTAAAAAATGGACGAAGAATGACCTTCAACGCATCGCGGGGACCTGCTTCATCGTCAATTACTAACACAGTAGGTTGTGGGGATGAGTCAACGGATATCATATATGCACGAATGTTCTCACAGACCACACTTCTTATGCAAGCAATTCATGTTCCTTTTCAGCAACTTACGAATATTATCTATATACAGTATTATAAATTTTATATGCACACTATATATGTGCATATACATTTTTATACCTACTTTATCAACATGGCTATGAGGATAACATGTGTATATATGTGACATCCCCTGTGAATGTGTGTCATTCTTACACCGGTTGGTCTGGCTCTGCGGGGCCTGAATTGTCAGGCCGACCGATACCCAGCGTATCCATGCGATATTTCAACATTCTCCGGCTGATTCCAAGAAGGTTGGCGGCATGAGTTTGTACATAGTTTGTTCGTTTTAGAGCATCAAGGATAATTTCCCGTTCGAATTCCATCACGGCTTTTTCAAGAGACATGCGTCCTGCGAGGGTATCATCTCGAAGAGAGGTTGAGCGAGAGTCGCTCTTGATAGACGTAGGTAAATGTTCCGGAGTGATTTCCGTGGCATGTTGGGACCAGATGAACGCCTGTTCGACGAAATTTTCCAGCTCGCGAACATTTCCCGGCCATGAGTATCGAGATAAGAGTTCCAATGCTTCTTTCCCGAATTCAATGCTGGGGCGTCTTTCTTCTTCCAGTCGTTTTTCAAGAAAGTGTTTGGCAAGCAGGGGAATATCTTCACTCCGTTCTCGGAGAGGAGGAAGATAGAGCAAGATCACGTTGATACGATAGTAGAGATCTTCTCGAAATTGCCCTTTGCGGACCAATTCATCAAGATTCTTATTAGTCGCCGCCACAATACGGACGTCTACCTTGATCGGTTGTACACCGCCGATTCGTGTAAATTCTCGTTCTTGAATGACGCGGAGGAGTTTTGCCTGCGTGACGGCGCTCAAATCGCCGATCTCGTCCAGAAACAATGTACCGGTGTGTGCCAGTTCGAATTGCCCGGCGCGTCGTGCCGTGGCGTCCGTAAAGGAGCCCTTTTCATGGCCAAATAACTCGCTTTCGATCAGAGTTTCTGGAAGAGCCGCGCAGTTGAGTGCGACAAACGGACGATCGCGCCGGGAACTGTTGTAATGGAGAGCCTTTGCAACCAGTTCTTTGCCTGTACCACTTTCTCCGGCAATAAGAACGGTCGTGCGACTGTCGGCTACTTGCTCGATTTTTGCGTAAATGTCCTGCATGCCCTCGCTCTTGCCGATCAGATTGTGAAAGGCATATCGCTGGACGACTTGCGCCCGGAGGTGCTTCACCTCTTGCTCAAGTTCGGAAGAATTCAAGGTGCGATCAATGACGATCCGAAGCTCGTCGACGTCAAAGGGTTTTGAAAGATAGTCGGCTGCCCCTAGCTTCATGGCATCGACGGCCGTCTTCACCGATTTTGTACCTGTGAGCATGATAACCGGAGTGATTTTCCGCTCCATGCGGAGCGTTTGAAGGACGGCTAGGCCGTCGGTTCCTGGAAGAACGACATCGAGCAGGACCAAATCCGGCTCTTCCTTCCGGAAGATGTCGAGCCCTTCGTGCCCGTCACCGGCTTGGAGGATATCGTAAAGGGGTTCCAACGCCATCTTAAGCGAGGTTCGGACTCGTGCCTCATCGTCGATCAGCAAGACTCGTTTCTTCGCGATCACACTCTCCACCATGGACTCCTGACGTTCTATGAGCGATGACATGGAAGTTGGATGTGGAATATCGTGCCAACTCCTTCAGTACTTTGGACTCGAATGTTTCCTCGGTGTTCTTGAATGATCTGGTGCACGATGGTCAGGCCCAGGCCGGTGCCCTCGTTGAAGGCGCTTGAGTGTTTGGTGGTAAAGAATGGGTCGAAGATGTGGTTAAGGTGCTCCGCCGAGATTCCCAGGCCAGTATCTTCGATTTCGATGTACGCCCATTCTTGTCCGTCAGGTTGCTGGAGCCGATGGGTTCGCACGCGGATCGTACCGGAATTCTCGCCGATGGCATCCATTGCATTCAAAAGGAGGTTGAGAATGACCTGTTGAATCTGTTGCCGATCTAACATGCCACGAGGAAGCTCGGACGCCAACTCTTTTTCAATCTTGATCCCCCGCCGATCTGCCTGTATTTGGACGAAGTAGACGCATGATGAGACGATCTCATTCAGGTCCTCGTCGGTCAATTTCGATTCCATATAGCGCGCATAGTCGAGAATCTCTTGGATCAAACGCTCGATTCGGTTGACGTCATCGAGCACGATTCGGCTGAATTCTCCGATGAACTGGCTATCATCTTTCCGCTCGGGAGCCAGTTGAATGAAAGTCTTGATCGAAGTAAGTGGATTTCGGATCTCGTGCGCAAAACCACCGGCGATAATTTCCAACGAGCGCAATCGATCGGTGCGGCGCATCAGGGTTTGCGATTGACGGAGATCCTCATAAATGAGGAAAGAATCGAGCGCATTGGCGGCACTCTGAGACATGGCCATTAAGAGTTCTCTTGTCAAAGGAGTGAGAACAGGGGCTTCCGTTTGAGATTGGGATGCAATAAACGCGATCATACGCCCTCGACTCAACAGCGGAATGGCCAGGTTCACGGGAACCGTGCCGAACGGACTATCCGCGGTAGTCTCGCGGGAGACCATCGGACGCACGAAGGCGGGATTGGAAGCATTAAGGATCTGGTGGCCTCGAACGAGGTTCTGGACGAGCGGATGGGAGCACGCAATGGTAGGAGGTGCGGCAATTGTATCAAGCGCTCCATGGGAAAGCACATGGCAATATCTTTCATGGTCATGATCAAGTAAATACAGGGTCCCATGAGAGCGCTGGGAGATTTCCAAAAACCCCACAAGAATGCGCTCCGCGATGACGGGTAGCTTGGTGGGGTGTCCCAGATCTTGTATGAAGTGCGTCAGTTTTTTGAGCGACCGCAGGTCCAGTTTTGGCATGGTCGACTGAAGAGATTTGGCGATTGTCATGGGTGTGACGAGCAGGGCATCATGCGGCCATCGGTTCGTAGGTTGTGAAAAGTTGAATACGTATGATCACTAGTGTGATGAGTATACATGCCAAGCACCGTTTCACCTAAAGGATTTAGGAATTTACGCAGAGATAGGAGGGCGGATCGCCAGAATTGGAGCCTGAAGTGGCTGGTGAATGAGCCACGATTGGCTTCAAGATATCGAGAAAGCTTTTGGCTGGACTATGCTGTGGAGGGGGAAGAGCACCCACCGGCCGAGCAGGAACCGGTGGGCGCAATGAAACAATTTCTAATGGGCAACTGATGCGTTCTGCGACGAGCAAGAGCCCGGAGTCATGTAAAGCAAATAGTTGCCCATTCCGTGCTGGAGCTCAGTTTTCTGCAGAAGGTGGTGGTGGACCATCACCATTTCATAATCATCATCCTTGGAGATGGAAAATCCCTGGCCATCTTTGTAGACCTGATGAGGGAGGAATTCGCGGAGTGTTCCGTCTCGTTCAACATCCGGGACAGTCCTGAGCAGGGTCTGTTTCTTCGTCTTGTTCTCCAAGGCGATCATCAGCAATTCGTCATGGCCGTGCGGATACGCAAACTTGACGCAACCATCGGAGGAAAACTTCAATGGCGCCGTATGAACTTGCACACCGGGCCGGATCTCGATTCCTTCGTCGGTCTGATCCGCGGGACGATCGCCGAACTTCGTGAAACAGACGATATTGACGCCCACCTGATAGATGTTCATCGCGTGGATCGGTTTCGATTTCGGCGCAAAGTACATCGTAAAGGTGGCGATCACGTTCTTAGTGGGGGGAGCGCCATGGTAGAACGCGACGACCGTCATCAATTTATCATCCTTGGCAAGTTTGACGCCGTATCCGTCGGGAAATTGGGTTTCGGCCATCTCCAGTCCGGCTCCCCCAAAGAAGAGTGGTTCGCCGGGGCATGACAGACTGGGTTGGCTGTTGTTGATCATCAAAATGTGGTGCAGATAGTTTCGGGGCAATTCCTTCCCGTCGACCGTGGAAAGGGCCGACTTGAAGCCGATCAAATACTTGTCTTCAGGCAACTGAAAGTTGAATCGAGGCATGGAGTCGCCCATGTCGCCTTCGGTATGGCCGGCCGGAAGATCAATCGGACCGAAGGTCAGAGTTGCAGAGTTCTCTCCATACGTAATTTTTGAACCAACCCGCTTTTTCAACGTGGGTACGGCATGGTGATTGTGGCCTCCATCGGCGTATGCCGATGTAACCATGAAAACGGTCGCGATCAGAGGAACAAGAAATCTGCGCATAAGACCTCCCCCATGAAGTGAAAACGGTGAGTTGGGACCTGGCTCCGAATCGATTATGTATGGTAGGAACAGGTTCGAATTGGCTCATTGGGCATTTGCCGGCTTCGGCGTCAGTTTTTTCCATTGATAGGTGCCGCCGTGTTCTCGAGGGGGAATATTCTTATGATTGCCCACACGTGAATACCACCATATTCCGTTCGCCTCGGTGCCGTCCTCCGAGAGGAGCACTTCAAAGCCGCCTTCGCGATCATTTCCTGGCTGTTGCCACGTGCCTTGCCAGAGCCGGTCAGCGAATTTGGTGGTCACGAACCGTCCACCGTGTTGGGTATAGGGACCGTTCCCGCTCTTGTCCAATGTAGCCTTATATCGTTTTTCGTCTTCGACTTCGAGGATTTCCCATTCTCCGCTGACATCCGGCATCGCCGTCGAAGCGGCATCGCTGACAAGGCGATGTGATCCGGCGGTTGCGGAGGGAGACGCAAGAGGACCACCCAGCTGAGCCGATCGAAACGATTCATGCCACGACAGGAGCTGCCATCGCCCGGCGCGGCGTTCGAGCACACCGGTTTCTCTTAATGGCAACACGGTTCGCTTGACTTCTGAGCCCTCGCCGACATAGCGGGTATAGTCGAGTTCCATCGTAAACCAGGCTATGTCCCCTTTGGTCCAAACCTTGAGTTCGGTGATCGGAATCTCGATCTTCTTGGTGTTGAGGAACTCCTCACGCATTTCACGCTCAAACTCTGGCCAGCCGACGTATTTTCGCCCGCCGACGGAGTAACTCACGATGTCGGCATCGTGTGCCATGAGGCGGGACAGCGTCGGGAGATCTTTTTCGGCGTTCGCGCGTACCATCTGGCGAATGGCGGTTTCTGGGTCGGAGGGTTCTGAGGCGATGGCTGATGCCGCGATACTCGAGAGCAGGAGCAAGCCTGCGCAGACGAACGACTCCCGATGGCGCATACGGGTCTCCATTATAGGTGTGGCAAGGGGAAGACAACCGGGAAACGTACACGGCCTGATGAAACATGTCAACTGCCATGTGGATCTAGGACGGTCGATGAGCAACGACCACGACCGTCACGTTGTCTTCGCCACCGCGATCGAGTGCTGCCGTCACTAACCGATTGCAGAGATGGGTGGGGTCCGGCTCGTTTTGGACAAGAATGCGTTGAATGTGGTCATCCTCCAGCATCTTCGTGAGGCCATCCGAGCAGAGCAGCACAAGATCGTCTTCCTGTATCGGGAAGGCGGTAATGGTCGGCGTGGCCGATGCCGGGATCCCCAGCGCGCGGGTCAGGACATGCCGTTCGGGATGAGTCTTGGCGGTTAAGGGAGTGAGGATCCCACGCGCCAGGTACTTTTCGATCAAACTATGATCTTTGGTTAATGGAGTCAGCGAGCCGGATCGAAGCCGATAGGCGCGACTGTCTCCGACATGGGCGAGGTGCGCCACCGGATCGGGCGCGGGAACAATGGCGAGCAGCACGATCGTGGTCCCCATTCCTTTCAGTTTCGGTTGTGGTCTAGTTCGATCGAGAATGGCCTCGTGGGCTCGTCCGATCAGTTCCGTCAATACTTCTGTCGGCGGAGTGTGACTGCCACGAAGTGCTTCGCTCAATGATGCGGCTTGGGATTCGACGGTTTGGATGGCTGTTTGAGCTGCGATGTCCCCTCCGATATGGCCGCCCATTCCATCCGCGACGGCCCAGACTCCGTACGGATCGATCACTGCGAAGGCATCTTGGTTCACGGTACGGACACGGCCCACCTCGCTGCGACCGATGCCGATCCAGCCGTTCATCGGGAATATGCCGATTGAAGGGGAGGCGAGAGAGGTGACGGACCGAAGCGCGAGATCATATCCTCATACAATCGGCCCGCGAGGGCGACGAGGTTTTCGGTGTCCGCTCGGTTGTAGGTCAAGAGCGTTTCACGCGCCATGGCGTCACCTCGGCGCCATTCAAGCCAGAGTCGGACGGCGTCGGAGCCATCCAGATGACTGATGTTCGCCTGTCGGTTAATCCCCAGTTCTCGTTCAATGTGTTTGAGCCCTCCGCGCATGGCAAGCCGTCGCGCACTAAAACAGAGATCAAAGTGCAAGGGAGGAAAACGGAGTGCCGGGAATGTAGTCCGGAGATAGGGGACATCGAAGACCGATCCGAAAAATGTGACGAGCAGATCGCATTGATCAAGTTCCATTTGCAAGTGCTCGGATGTCAAGCTTTCGTCCTGCACCAGGCTGACAGTCGTTCCGTTACGATGAAGTCCGACAACCGTTACATCGCCCGGCCCAGGGGATGAACCGGTCGTTTCAATATCGAGAAAACCCGTGCGGGATCGGCACGTTTCATAGAGCCGCCAATGTTCACACCGAGGGAGTTGCGTCGCAACCGAGTGAAAATGTCCGTTGTCGAGTAGATCTCGCGCTGTCCGGAGTTCACTGTCATACCAGTGCTTGCGGCCGGCGGAAACGCCAGGGACGGACGATTGGTTCAGGAACATATTCCAGTCTAGCAGGCCTTCGTCCCACCATCGACGCTCGGTGGCCGGTCCCACTCCCGGAAGAAAGATGAAGCTGGAGGTGAGCATGGTCGCGGATTGTAGCCTTGATTTCATGTAGGAGACAAGCTAGAGTTCGCAGGGAGAATATAAAAGCCATTGAATGGCGTGCTGTCTGAGATCTATCCTGACATGACGGACCCAGTGAAGCGAATTCGTATCACCGTGGGGAGCGTGCGGTTGGAGGCTGAACTTCGAAAGACCAAGACGGCGGACCAGGTCTACGCGGCGCTTCCGGTGAAGGCCGCGATCAATACGTGGGGCGAGGAGTTCTATTTCCCAATCCCGGGCGTCCGCGATCATCGGGAAACGGCGACTACTCAGGTGAAGGTCGGCGACATCGCATTGTGGGGAGCAGGGCAGGTGTTGGCCATTTTTTTTGGCAGAACGCCAATGAGCGTAGGAGCCGATCCTGTTCCTGCGGATCGAGTCAATATCATTGGGAAGATCGTCGGTGATGCGACGCAACTGCGACACGTTATGGACACCTCGACGATCTTTCTTGAGCCGGCATAAGCGCGATGCGACTCTCGAAAGAGCGTGTACGACACATGGCGGAAAGTCTGGCTGGGCATCTCCAAGCGGAAGGGCACATTGCACTCACGGGCGAACGCAGGACGTTTGTGGAAGACCTCGAACAGGCGATCACACACGAGCTGTCGTTGGAAGATCGAGTCAACGCGGAAGTGCGGCAGCTGTTGAAGGCCTATGAACAACAAATCGAGCAGGGACAGGTCGATTATCAGAAGATGTTTCAGATGGTGAAGCAGAAGTTGGTGCGCGAACGAGGCCTCATTCTGTAAAGGTCGTGAGACGTCCGCGACTGTGCGATGGATCTGGTGTCGGACAGACTTTCAGGGAGCACATGCAGGCTTGTCATGCTGAGTGAAGATAAAGTTAGCCATCTCTCGCATGTCATTCTCACGGCCGTCAAAAGCCATCGTCGATCCACAATCATCAGCTCCGAAGAACGGGTGTTGAAAGAGATCAAGCGAGTACTGGGGATCGAACTGGCGCAGGAACGGGACATCGAGCAAAAAGTCAGAGCCAAGTTAGCCTCGTATTCAAAAGGTATTGTCGAAGGGAGCGCTGAGTGGGACGTGCTGTATCGGAAAACCTATGAGGAAGAAACACGCAAGCAGTCGAAATCCTAATGACAGAGGTAGGATCGCATGGAACAGACGATTCGACGGTTCGTGATTCTGGGAGTCGTGCTGGTGCTGGTTGCGACGACGGCCTGTTCGCACAAACGGAAACCGCTGGTCCCGCTCGTCCTTGGCGGCGATGTCAAGCCTCAGGCGACGGCCCTGACCGAACAGGGGACTCACGCGTATCAGACTCAACAGTATGAGGACGCAAAGCACTATTTTGAGCAGGCGGTTGCCGAGGCACCGCAATCCGGTCAAGCACACTACAACTATGCACTGGCGTTGAATGCGCTCGGTGATTCGGCAGTCGCTCGACGGCATTTTTTGGAGGCGGCCGATCTGGCTCCCGGTGATAAGATCATTTGGGACTCGCCGGCGTTGTCGCCCTACGGAAATCCAGAAAACAAAAACAAAGCGACACTCAAACCCTTTTCACCCAAGCGATCGGCATTCGGGACCGGCACGTCCGGTGGCTATTAATCCCTTACGTAAGGATGGATGTATGAGCAAAGCACTCGCAATCGGGGACAAGGCACCGGAACTCGCGATTCCAGATCAACAGGGGAAGATCGTGACCTTGGACAGCTTCAAGGGAAAACAGGTCGTGTTGTACTTCTATCCCAAGGACGATACGCCGGGATGCACGAAAGAGTCGTGTGATTTTCGCGATGTCGAGTCACAGATTCTGCGGGCAGGCGGCATGATCGTCGGCGTCAGTTTGGACGGCAAGGAGTCTCACCAGAAGTTCATCAAGAAATTCGGACTGCCCTTTCCGCTGCTCAGCGATGAAGATGCCAGGATCTCCAAGGCCTACGGTGTCTATAAAGAAAAGAACATGTACGGGAAGAAGTATTGGGGCATCGAACGCAGCACATTCGTCATCGATCCTGAGGGAAAGGTGAAGGCGATTTTCCGGAAGGTCAAAGTCGACGGGCATGCCGACGAAGTGCTCATGGCACTGAAAGCGTAGCGGAAGGGCTGATTGGCTGTGTGGTTACCGGCCAGGGTCCTCGTCATTAAAATTTCTTTTTCCCTTGTTGGTTTCATCACTCTTGTCCTCAACGGCGCTGTGCTCGCAGCAGCCGACAGGACCGTTGCAACGGTACTTGTGAAGGATGCACTCACCTCGCCAAATCAACCGGCCGCCATTGAAGCCAAGCTGATCGGAAAAGGTCTTGTGGCCAGCACCGCGCTGGGCGGGGAGCCGGTCGAATTGGTGGTGGATGGGAATGTCCTGGCCACTGCCATGACCGGCGGCGATGGAAGGGCATTCCTGACCTATACTCCTACGGCGAAAGGTGTCAGGTCGGTTCAGGTGCGGGTCGGCAAGAGCTCACGGGTCGATCCCGCAGAAGGTCAGGCCCATCTCGCGGTCTGGGAGAAACGACAGCCCATTCTCATGATCGAACTCTCTTCCCTCATGGACATGCCCCCGCCCAGTCGAGTGCCTGATGTCCGACTCGGCTCTGAATCGGTGCGAAAGCCGTTGCCGGAGGCGGTGGACGAACTCGAAAAACTCACGCGGTTTTATTACCAAATCATCTATGTCGCACAGTTGCCACCAGGGAGGGATGGGTTTCGGGTGAGCACCGAGGTGGGGGAATGGCTCAAGACGCATAAGTTTCCGGCTGGCTATGTGCTGCCTCTCTCGGCTGAAACAAAAGTTTTGGGGGACAAGATTGACGAGTTGCATGAGACAGGTTGGAAAACCGTAAAAATTGGAATCGGTCGATCAAAAGCCTTCGTCGAGGCATTTCTCCAACGGCGTCTCGCGGCAATCATGGTGCCAGAACCGACGAAGGGCGACGTGCCGCGAAAGGCGAAGGTGGCGAAGGATTGGAAGGAGGTAAGGAAGAAGCTTTAACGGCATGGATGGAAGGGAGACGCAAGAGCGGAGTCTTATTAAATGGTACCGAATTAAACGAGTCTTTGCCGCTATAGCAGATCAATTCGCTGATCGCGCAAACCTGTGAAGGTTGGATCCGTGAGAAGAATATGCAGGAGCTACAACTCGGAGCGATCGCCCCGGCAGGGAGAGAGCAAGACAGGATCAATATTGAATACCTGTCTTGTCTAGATAGAAGGTCGAGTCGATGTGGGTATCCTCCTCCCCTTGTATAGTGGGGCCGCCGTCAAGTCCTGGCTCTGAACAGACGAAAGCAGTGAGATGGCAGCAGACCCAACTGCTGTCCTACTTTGGGCTCGAACTTCGAGCTCGAGGTAGGATCGATCTTCTTAATGCGCGACAACGGCCTGGGATCTTCGAGCAGCCAAACTCTTTCGGCGATTGTTGGAAATGGTGCGATCGATAATGGCGCCGCAATTGATGCATTTCCAGGCGTAAAACACGAGAAAGAAATCCGAGAATCGCTCTAACATCATCATGCCCGTACACTTCGGACAGTCCATTGATCCCTCCCAGGGTGAGTATGTACACAGCTGACAATGCACTCAGCAAGAACTGCGCCAACATGTCATGTGTCAGTATTGCAATGATTTGATAGGTACGTAGTTATACGGGGCAAGAGTTTTCAGAAAATTGACGGTCCGGGAGAGTTCGGTCCGTCAATATTGTGTCGGCTTGAGAGTGTGAGAAGGAAGGCGGGTGTTGATAGCTGCGTGGTTAGATTGACGAATGTGCTGTTGCGATGAAGGGCTCATGCCACCTTGTGGATGAATCGCTGAACCATGGTGGCGTCCAAAATGTCCTTCCAACGCCAGGGATAGGGAAACTGAAAGGCTTCTTGGGCCGCGCGACTCTGTGGTAGCAGCGGTCACTCGTGATCGCATCGTAGATATCGATGACTGCGGCCATCAGGCCGAACTCGCTGAGTTCGTTTCTGACTCGTCGGTAGAGATACTCCGTGCCATCTTTCTAAAGGGCAAGATGTTTGGTATTCTGTCTGTCGTCTTTGCTGTGCTGTTCCTGTGGAGAGACAGGAACGCCATGAGGGAGGTGAAGATGAGAATGTCCACGAGATTCCTCGAGATCCTACGAATGATCAGCCGTCTCTGGTCCGACCTTCCGCTGCTGGTTCGGTTACTCAAGGCGTGGAAGAGCGGCAGCTACAGAGGCCTCTCGGTGCGCACGATCGTGTCTCTCGCCGCCGCTCTGCTCTATATCGTCAGTCCGATGGACTTGCTGCCGGACTTTATTCCTGGAATCGGACTGATCGACGACGCAGCAGTGTTGGCATTGTTACTCCATAGCGTCGCGCAGGATCTCGCCGCATTTCGGGTGTGGGAACAGAGCCGCACGAGCATGTGACGACTCCACAACCCTGCATTTCGCGGCAAGTCGAGCGAACCAGAATATCGAGAAGCCTCTTCTTGGGCCTTGCTCAAGGCATACCGTGTCTGTGTGAGCAAATGAGTCGACAGTTAACGTCGGCGTTTCGGTTTCGCGGTCGGAACGGAATGAAGCGGATCTTCCGGCCAGTGGTGTTTCGGGTAGCGACCGCGTAGCTCTTTCCGGACCTCATGGTAGGCCCGCTTCCAGAACCCCGCTAAATCCTGCGTGACTTGCACCGGCCGTCCGGCAGGAGAGAGTAGATGCAACATCACGGGTATTTTCCCATTCGCTACCCGCGGAGTCTCTTTACATCCGAACATTTCTTGTAGGCGCACCGCCAAAACAGGATATTCGCGCTGTTCGTAATCGATTTGGAGGCGGGATCCGCTTGGGACAACGAGGTGAGTCGGAGCGAGCTGATCAAGACGCCTGTGTTGTTCGTACGTGAGAAGAGCATGGAGCGGAGCGGTGAGATTCAGGCGTTTCACCCGATCGAGGGTGGTGATTCCAGTCAAGTATGGACTGAGCCACCTGTTCAATGTCTTCAGCAGTGCCTCGTTAGACAGATCCGGCCAATCCGAGCAAGGGCCCTCTACGCGTCGCACCCACATGACTCGAGCCTGCCACTCTCGAAGCTCTCTGGTAAAAGGTAAACATTCAAACCCTGCGTAACGAATACCTTGCAACAGAGCCTCAGTCAAATGGCCTGCGTCCGGTTGAGAGATGACTTCGTCCCTGGTCACCACCGAACCAAGTTTTTGTCGGCGGGACGCTCGAACGGCACCACACGTCTCATCCCAGGCCACTGATTCTTCCTCAACGAGTTGGTCGTGGTAAAGCGATTCAATTTCCTCTCGAGTAATCGGAGCCGCAAGATTAATTCTTGCCCACGGCGTCCCTCCATCAAGATCTGCCACAACCAGGAAGGGTTCGCCATCCATAGGATTCGGTTCGGTGAACCGTGCACCTCGTCCATTGACGAGTCGATAGCGGGAGTCCTCACCGGCCTGTCGCTGCGCAATCCGATCCGGATAAGCCAGCGCAAGTAATATCCCGATCGTCTGCGAAGGGTCGTGACCGTTGTTGTTCCTCTCCTCGAATGGTTTACTGATTTGACGATGCCAGAGTTGTGCTGTCCGTTTCACCCGTTCAACTGTGGCTCGATTCGGCGCCAGTCCGACAGAGTCGTCTTCTCCATGAAGAAGATCGACCCTAACGCGGAGATCGGGGTTCTGGTGGTCGCGCGGACTCTGCAGGACGTCGCGCTCGCTCAACAGCGCCGCCACCTTGCACGCGAGATCGGTCAACCTCAGTGGTCTGGATTGGAGCAGCATGTGAGACAGGCGAGGATGGAGAGGAAACGCGGCCATTTGGCGACCATGTTCAGTTAGGCGTCCGTCAGTGGAAAACGCTGCGAGCCGTGTGAGCAACTCCTTGGATTGGCTGATCCCTCCTGGAGGTGGTGGAGTGAGCCACGATAATGCGTCCGGATCCTCTGTGCCCCAGTTGGCGAGATCAAGCGTCAGTGGCGCCAGGTCAGCCTCCAAAATCTCCGGCGGACGATGAGTCGCCAGCGCGGCTTGTTCCTTCTCGGTCCACAACCGGTAACAGACGCCTGGTTCGAGGCGTCCTGCTCGGCCACGACGCTGATCAGCAGCGTCTTTGGTGACTCGGATGGTCTCCAATCGAGTGAGGCCGGAGCGGGGGTCGAAACGGGGAAGGCGCAGCCATCCTGAATCGATCACCACGCGGACTCCGTCGATCGTCAAACTGGTTTCGGCGATCGATGTGGCGAGTACGATCTTCCTTGATCCGGGAGCCGCCGGTCGAATGGCCGCGTCTTGCATCGCTTGGGGAAGCTCCCCGTGGAGCGGCGCGATGTGTATGGATGATCCCAGTTCGGCATCCAGCAGCATCCGTTCGACTCGGCGGATGGCGGCCATGCCAGGCAGGAAAGCCAGCACACTGCCGTGGTTCTGTATGAGGGAGCGCTTGATCGTCTGAGTCACGGCGCGGTCGAGCGGTCCGGCGAGCGGCTGATCCAGATATCGGATTTCTACCGGAAACATCCGACCTTCGCAGGTGATGATCGGGGCGTGTCCTAAGAGGTCGCTGACTGAGCCACAATCCAAGGTCGCGGACATGACGAGCAGACGAAGATCAGGGCGAAACAGTCGCTGTGCTTCGAGGCACAAGGTGAGCCCCATGTCGGCCTGCAAACTGCGCTCGTGGAATTCGTCGAACAGCACCATGCCATAGGCCTCGAGTGACGGATCCTGGTGGAGCATCCTGGTCAGAATCCCCTCCGTGACAACCTCGATTCTTGTCTTCGGTCCGACCTTTGTGTCGAGCCTCATCCGGTATCCGACGGTCTCCCCGACGCGCTCATCAAGCTCATCCGCCATACGCGATGCGGCGGCTCGCGCGGCGAGCCGCCTCGGTTCCAGCAACACGATTTTCCGTCCCGATAGCCAGGATGCCTCCAGGAGCGCCAGCGGGACTCGGGTCGTTTTCCCGGCGCCGGGCGCAGCAGTAAGCAGGGCGTTTGGACAGGTTTCGAGTGCTCGGCGGATCGACGGCAGGATCTCGTCTATTGGAAGTGGGCGCATGGCGTGATAGGGTCGGAAATCGGTTGGTCAGACTGTATCAAAAAATATAGACGTGACGGAATGCCGAGGTACCGCGGCATGGGGAGAGAAACGATGTCGACCTATCGTTGGACGATCGAAACACCGAGTCGGTCTGGATGGTACTGGTTCCGCGGAGAAGCGCGCGAAACCGAGCCGTTTATCGTGCTCGTCGATGGCGCAGGACAGTTTCAATGGCCGGATGGAGGATTTCAGGAAGTCACGCTGGCGCATGGTGAATGGGCCGGTCCGATCGAGGAGCCTGAAGAATAGCACGTTTGCTTGTTCAGGCCTGTGTATCATTACGGATCGACCTCCACTGGCATGCAGAAACAGATGTCCTGCGGAACAGGATGGACGACGGTGGCAACCCGGGTGGCAAGACTCCAGGGAAGCGATCTCGGAAGAACGCTAACGGCTCGTGAGTCGTCGCTGTCAATGTTCTTGCGCAGCACATTCCGTCTTCTCAGCTGAGTACCGGTTGTAGAGTTTGCGAGGTGGAGCAGTGCGCGGACGAATTCGGAGATTGATCATCTCCACGGCCACCGAAAAGGCCATGGCGAAGTAGATATATCCTTTAGGCACATGCACATCGAAGCCCTCGATCATGAGGGTGACTCCAACAAGAATCAGAAATGAGAGCGCAAGAATCTTGATCGTCGGATGGGTGTCGACAAATTCTCCGATGGCGCGAGATGCGAATAGCATCACGAGCACGGCGGCGATGATCGCGGTCGCCATGACGGAAACATCGTCCACGAGTCCGACAGCCGTGATGACGGAATCCAAGGAAAACACGATGTCCAGCAGCGCGATTTGAAACATCATCATACCGAAGCTGATCGTGGCCACGGAAGCTTTGTGCTCGGCAACTCCTTCCAAGCTTTCATGGATCTCGTGGGTCGCCTTGACCAGGAGAAAGAGACCACCCACGATGAGTATGAGATCGCGTCCCGAAAGAGCGTGATTCATCACGGTGAAGATGGGAGCCGTGAGGCCCATCATGAGGGAGATAGAAAAGAGCAGCCCCAGCCGTGCGACCATCGCAAGGCCCAATCCCATCCGACGCGCCAGGTTCCGCCGATGCTCAGGAAGACGGCCGACGAGAACCGAAATGAAAATAATGTTATCAATCCCCAGAACGATCTCAAGGGCGGTGAGTGTAGCAAACGCCATCCACATCTCTGAGTCGGTCACCCAATCGAACATGTGATTCTCCAAACTACGTACAGTGGATCAGGCATGGGGATAGAGCCACGACATATCATGAATGATCACAGGTAGTGCCATTTAGCGCTATCCATTCGACTAAATTCAATCAGATTCAGTTATGGAGATAATAACAGCATCCCTGCAGGATGCTGCATCGGAGCGCTCTGAAATTCTACGTAATAGGCAGAATGTTTCAGGTATTTCGCCTAGAGCCATGGAGCCGGCATGGGGTATATCCTGGGGACGTATGCAGCGGGTGCGAGACAGGGCATGAGAGTCGGCGGCCGTCGCCATCCCATCGCAGGCTGATACTCTCTCGACCTTCAATGGCTCGGGTCTCGGAGATGTTGAAACAACCGGCGGTTTCAAATCAATCAAGGAGGGCCCGATAAACCGTATTTCATCGGTTTGCCAGCTTCAGAGCATCAGCGGAACCAGTCCGTTTGAAGTACGGATAGACTTGGTCACCGGGTTGCAGACAGAATTACCGACGGGTCAGAGTTTTACATTTTTCAGCTGGGCCTTACATTTCTCTTTCCCAGCGACCCTGTCGTCCTTGGCAGTGCGAGCTTCATTTATAAAATATTCCTCGCGATGTAGGCGACGGCATCGGACGTGTTGCCCCAGGAAGTGGAGGCAACGCCAACCTGGGTCTCGGCGTTTCGCTTAACGAAAAGCTATCGTTGATGCTGGGATATGACATACGATCTTTTCAAGGCCCGCTTCTGCCTCCAATCTGCTCCTTACCACCGCGCCGCAAGCCACTCATATTGGAGGCTTGCTCATCGGCGGCACCTCTCAATGGAGCGATCGCAGCTTTGTGAGCTTTGTTGTCGGTGTTGGGTCAACACGGGAAGCGCCCGATCTCAACTAGCGCTTCGGATCCCCACAGCGTTTTCTTTGTGGAAATAGCCAGATCGTCGATGCCATTGAGGTGGCCATAAAGCGCACTATTCATGTGGACTTTGGTCGATACCACTGGGGCGAAATTCTATGCGTGGAGTCTCAAGGAGGGGGACCCGGCTTCCCGCAGCCGGTTCGCAGAGATCTATTTGATCCGCTCCCGTCTTCCGGGCCTCATGAAGCCGAAAGTTCTTAGTGAGCACGTCCGCGGGCATCTTCTCCCCCCGGGCGCACAACAGAGCCCTCCTCCCCCGCTCCACCGCTGTGTGCGTACCTCTTCAGGTGAAGGTCTACGTGTTGTACCGTGAAGGTCGAACGATGCCGGGTAAGATTCGGATAGGCACACGCACTCCCCAATGGTTATTGAAATGGTGACCCCCAGGAGTTGCGCAGGCTTATGTGGAAAGTTGCTGCACGAGATGTCCCAGTTCGGGGAGGATCAACTTCTCCATGGCGAGGCGAACTGCGGTTTCTGAGCCTGGAGTGGAAAAAAGTACGCGGCCTTTGATCACACCGGCAGTCGCCCGGCTCATGATCGCCGGTGAGCCAATGTCTTGATAGGTCAGCAACCGAAAGATTTCTCCGAATCCCGCGAGTCGCTTTTCCAGCATGGCATCCACTGCTTCGAACGTGGAATCCCGCCGGGAAATACCGGTGCCACCATTGAGGATGATGGCCTGCACCGCGTCGTTGACCGTGCCTCGAGCGATCCACAGCTGGATCTGTCCCGGGTCGTCTTTCACGAGATGATACCCAACGACCTTATGGTTTCGCTCTTCCAGGAGCTTGCGAATCAGCTGACCGCTCGTGTCGGTTTCTGGCGTGCGGGTATCGCTACAGGTGATGACCATGCACCCGATTGATTCGGGTGCCTGGCTTTTATGTTCATGATGAGTTTGGGTTGTCATGTTCGAATGTAAAGGTGTGGTTCGTGGTTGATCGTCATATCTTGATCTCGATGAACGCGCAAATGCCTGTTGCTATTTCCATACGGCATCTGGATTTAACTTCATGGCCGGCGTCCCCTTCGCCACATGTTCATCGAGGATCGTGGCAACATCAGCTTCACTCACTTTAGAGTACCACGTGTTGTCAGGATACACCACAACCGTGGGACCTTGCTCGCATGGTCCAAGGCATCCTGTGGCACTGACTAAAACTTCTCCAGGCGGAACAGCACGTTGCATCAATCCCATGTTGAAGGCCATGAGCAACTGCGCGGCACCGGCCGAGCCGCATGACGGCTTGGGGTGCCCGGGGGGACGGGAATTCGTGCAGACGAGAATATGATATTTAGGTTTTGGCATGGTCTCCTCAATAACAATCGGTATGAAACATCCGCCTACGATATGTTTATCGTGGGCGATACGATTCCCATTGCTGGATCACTTCTTCCGGAAACTTCCACTCTTTGAGTCCTTTAATCACCCAGTCCAGGTAATGGTCTTTAGGCTTGAATTTGCCGATCGGCTTTGCCGCATAGGTGGTCACCAGTTCCTTTTCTCCAGTCTCGGTCGAGACGGTTACTTGAAGGTGGCGGTAGGCTCCTTGCGGCACATCCTCCTCGAACTGATCCATGATCGCTACGTCTTCATCCGTCAGTTCGAACACGCCACCCCAGGTCTTTTCACCCATCGAATGGACGACACTGGCGAGCCCACACCGCCATTGCGACGACCACCGGCAAAATTGCACCGTATGGTCGGCCAAGGTCGCAAGGTGCAAGAACCGATGTTCCGGGGCTCGTCGTGTGAGTTGTGAGGGATTCAGAAGATCGCCGTACAAAAAGAACTTCATGCCTGTGACTCATCTATAACCGAACGCGGTACACACGCGTAGCTACTTGTAACACACCGGCTTTTCACCAGACAAGCGCCACACCTCTCGGAGATCCATGACTCCTACGGCACCTACATTGACATGGCATCCGAGCCTTCCTAAGATGCCGCAGTGTCTATAAGGATCTAAGGCCTGACTTTTCGCAACGACAACCGCGTCCTGCATGGCAGAACACGAGACACTCCCAAGACCATTCCTCAGTCGCATCATCCACTACGCGGTTGTGGGTGTTGTCGTATTAGGTGCGCTCTACTATGCGTGGACAACATTGCCCTCTGTGACTCTGTCAGGAGAACCACAGGAAGCCGAAGCCCTGGCCTTGGTGCAAAATCACCCTGCGATCGGATATCCGACGATCGCGCGGGCCATGGAGGATCATGTCCGCGCGATGAAAGCACGCGGGCAGGGGGTCCGTCTGGGAGAATGGCGAGTGAAACACGTCGAGGGAGATATTTTCGAAATCCGTGTCCAACTTCGTGACCAAGGGGTTCGAGGGCAGTGGTTCGAGCGGGAGTTTATTTGGCATGCCCATCTTCAACTCAAAAAGGTCAATGCCGCCTCGTTGCCGGCTGATGGAGTGACTCCAAAAGCACCCGATCCCGAACCTCCCGCTGTGCCCATACCACCCAGCCCATCAACAGGTTAAGCCGGTTCTCGAAGAGATGGTGGGATGGCAATCTGTACCTCGTCCCCTTGAACGCAGACCTCACAACACGTGACCTGGAAATTTGGATTCCCGACTCGTTCTCCTGAAGTGACGTCGAATTTCCAGCCGTGCCAGGGACACTCGACCACCCCTTCGCACAATGCGCCTTCTCCGAGTGGACCACCCGCATGGGGGCAGCTGTTATCGATCGCGTAAAAAACTCCCTCCACGTTGAAGATGGCTATCCAGATGCCGTCGACCTCGACGGTTCGCCCGGTTCCGGGTGGAACCTCGTGCGCGAAGGCGACTTTGACAAAATCCTTCATGATGATCATCTCTCCCTTGACTTGCTCGAGGCGGCGCCAGAAGGCGCGGTTGCTTGATTTCAACACCACCTTATGGCATAGAATCATCAGCCTGTAGTCCTACCCTGCGGAAACACTCCGTGACTGCCATGGAGGCCCGATTGGGGATGAGGTTCCTGCATGGAAATGACCCTCCTGCTCAACGCGACCTATGAACCCCTGCGGGTCGTGCATTGGCAAAAAGCGATCGC
>JAHBWT010000143.1 GCA_019636815.1 Nitrospira sp. | reverse complement strand
AAGAGCGCGCTGCGTGTGAGAAGATACACGAACGGAAAGGTATCGAGTGCCATCACAAGGGTGACTCCCCAAAAACTTTGAGGGGAGAAGATTCTTGCCTGCGGTCCCGCCATCATCTGCCACAGCTGCTCGATGGGACCGTTAAACCCCAACAGGTAGTTGTACACATAGGCCAGGACATAGGTCGGCATGGCCAAGGGAAGCACAAGAGCGACTTCCCAGAGGCGGCGTCCGGGAAACTCAAATCGGGTGACCATCCATGCCGTCGGTACGCCCAGCACGAGGGTGAGCGCTGCCACCGCACCGGCCAATGAAACCGTGTTGAGCAGGAGTTCAGGGACACGAGTCGCCCAGAGTCGCTGCCAAACCGCCAGATCGGCCGACAGCGCCAGCGTGGTGACGTAGCCCAACGGCAACAGGATCAGCGCGGCACTGGCCAGTACCATCAATTGCAATGCCGAGACGGATGATCGACGTACGGTAATCACGAGTCTGCCCGTAGATTTATCGCATCCCGACTTGTTCGATGAGCAGCATCGTGGGCTCTCGTAGTTCGGCGAGCTTGGTTAAGGGTACCAACGCCGCCCGGAAACTATTCCGTTCGGGGAGAACCGGATCAGCCTTCGCCCCAGGATGGAGCGGGTATTCCTTGTCGAGGTCGGCAAACATTTTTTGGCCGGCCTGCGCGACGAGGAATCCCACGAGCAGTTTGGCGTTTTCGATGCGAGGTGTGTGCTTCAGGACACCGATGCCGGCTACGTTCATGATGGTCCCCATCCCGCCTTCCTGTTGGTCGGGCATCAAGACTCCGAGTAGAGCCGTCGGTTGTGCCGCGAGATGCCGATAGACGTAGTAGTGATTCACGATACCTAACGCGACTTGCCCCTTGGCCACCGCATCGACGATTTGCGAACTCTTTTGGTAGACCTGCGTGCCGGCGTTCTCTCGGAGTCTTTCGAGGAATGTTTTCGTGACAGCGTCGCCCAGGCTCGCACGAATGACCGACACACCTGCTTGCAGATATTCGCTGCCGGCGTTCGGAATCGCGAGCTTGCCCTTCCAGGCCGGATCGGCCAGGTCCAGCAGCGACTTGATCTGATCAGGCTTGATCATGGTGGTGTTGTACACGATGATCCAAAATCTTCCGGACAGGCCGATCCAGCTGTTGTCTCCCGCGCGAAATTGAGACGGAATAGCCTGTTCGACCTCCCGCATGCTCAAGGGGCGAAGGAGCCCTGCGGTGCGGGCGGTCTCCAGGTTTCCGGCATCGTTGGCGATGAACACATCGGCTGGGCTCCGGTCGCCTTCCGCCTTCATCCGATTCACGAGCTCGGTCGTGCCGGAGGACAGCAAGTCGATGTGAATGCCGGTCTTCGCGGTGAACGCGCCCAGGACCGGTTTGATCAATCGTTCAGCCCGACCGGAATAGACGGTTAATTTATCAGCGGCAGAGGCATCGGCAGGAGGTGCAAGCCACAAGATCGGAACAAGCCATGTGGCACAGACGAATCGTATAAGGACACCAATCGTATGAAGGGAGTGCCGTGTGTGCATAAGGATCCTGTTATGGTAACGTTACGGAGGATGGTTGAAATTGATAACTCGTCTCAAAAAAAGATACCAGAAAGGATTTCGGGGGTCAATGGCGGCAGCGAGAGCACAGCCCGTAGAGCTCAAGACGGTGAGTTTGGATCGTGAAGCCGTTTTTTGACGCAACTTCTTCCTGAAGACGCTCGATATCGCAGTTTTCGAATTCCACGATTTTCCCGCAACCGGTGCAGATGAGATGATCGTGGTGGCCCTTGTGCGAAACATTGTCGTACTGTGTCTGGGTCCCGAAATGCCGGGCCTGGGCGAGACCCGCTTCACAAAAGAGGTTCAGCGTGCGGTAAATGGT
>JAHBWT010000142.1 GCA_019636815.1 Nitrospira sp. | reverse complement strand
ATCCGCCGTCGTCACCCAGCCGACGATTCCGCCCTGCGATTGGATCATGTGAATCGTCGCCTGCTTAAAATCGGGGAAATAACTTTCGGTACCATCCTCGACCAACAGACATTCGTATCCGCGATCGTTGGCTTCTCTCATACTGGTTTGGACGCAGACCTCGGTCGTGACGCCTGTGAAAATCAAATGACTGATAGAGAGAGCTTTCAGCCGTTCATGCAGATTGGTGGCGTAAAAGGCCCCTTTACCGGGCTTGTCGATGACGAGTTCACCTGCCTCGGGGCGTAACTCTGGGATGATATCGTTCCCCGGTTCGCTCAATACCAAGATGCGTCCCATGGGGCCTGGGTCGCCGATGCGGAGTGTGGAATCGCCGCGCCTTCTCTTGGCCGGCGGGCAGTCCGATAGGTCGGGTCGGTGGCCTTCGCGTGTATGAATCACGGGCAATCCCAATTCCCGAAACGTCTTGAGGAGTTTCGAGACAGTCGGCACGATCTTTTGCAAGCGCTCAACCTTGTTACCCAGCGCGGCGCCGAAGCCGCCCGGCTCCACGAAATCGCGCTGCATATCGATGATGACCAGCGCCACTTGCTCACCGGAGTTTCGCGGCGGCAAGGGATACGGATAGGGAGAGGCGATGACCGTATTCATGTCGCATGTCCTGTCATGTGCCGTCCAATGATCGCCAGGTCGGCACCGGACGACGTGGTTTCATAGACGAGTTGGCCGTTGAACATCACGACCGTGCGGTCGGACAGCTCCAAGATCTCATCGAGATCTTCGCTGATCAGCAGCACTGCCGCCCCGCGATTGCGCGCGGCGACAATCTGCAGGCGAATTTCCTCCATGGCCAGAAAGTCCAGCCCGAAACAGGGGTTGGCGATGATCAGAACCTCTACCTCCGCCGACAGCTCACGCGCCAAGACCGCGCGTTGCACATTCCCTCCCGAAAGTGACTGGATAGGTGTGTCGGGATAGGGAGGTTTGATGTTGTAGCGTTCAATCAGCCCAAACGCACTTTGGCGCAGTGCGGGGCGACTGATGAGCCAGCCGCCCACCGCGTGAGGTTCAAGGTCGAAATTACGAAACGCCAGGTTCTCCGCGAGGGTCATACGTCCCACGCACGTGTTCTGAAGCGGTTCTTCGGGCAGACAAAACATTTTGTGCTGCATGATCTTCTCGCGAGTCGGCTGAAAAGGCTGATCCTGTACGCGGATCATGCCCGCTGTGGCTTGGCGCTGCCCCGCCAGGACCTCGACCAATTCTCGTTGGCCATTGCCCGAGACTCCTGCCACCCCCACAATCTCGCTTTCGTGGATAATCAGGTGGACGCCTCGCACGACTTCCACACCGATATCATCCTTGACGTGGATATCTTGCAGGACCAGCTTTGGAACTTTCTTTGACAGGACGGTCCGTTGCTTCGGTTTCGCCGTCACTTTTGATCCCACCATCATTTCCGCCATCTGTGAGACCTTCAACTCCGAGACTTTTCCGGAACCTACGAATTGTCCCTTGCGCAGCACCGTCACTTCGTCCGCGAAGGCCGCGACTTCTCGAAGCTTATGCGTGATGATCAAGACACTCAATTGCTGCGCCAGCGTCATCGCTCTGAGATGTCCCAGCATTTCGTCGGCTTCTTGCGGGGTCAGAACCGAAGTCGGTTCGTCCAGAATAAGGATGCGGTTCTGCAGCGCGAGTTGCTTGAGGATTTCCACCTTTTGTTTTTCACCCGCGGCGAGCGAGCTGACCCGAGCGGTAAGCGGCACCTTGAACGGCATTTTCTCCATGAACTCCGACAATTGACGCGCCTCTTTTTTCCAGTCGATGAGCGAGTCCAATCTCGCCTTGGAGATGACCAGGTTCTCCAGCACCGTCATGTTGGGGATCAATGTAAATTGCTGATAGACCATCCCGATGCCGAACGTTTGCGCGTCGCGCGGGCTGCGAATCGTGACCTGCTCCTGATTCAACGAAATTGTCCCCTCATCAGGGTGGTAATACCCCATGATGCATTTGACGAGGGTGCTCTTGCCCGCGCCGTTTTCACCGAGCAGGGCATGAAACTGGCCGGACCGCAATTGAAGATGCACGTCCTTCAAGGCGGTGAGCGGTCCAAAGCGCTTGGTAATCCCCAACGCTTGCAAATCCGGAGGAACTCCATCCGTCATCAAAGCGCCTCTAACAGAGCATCCGATTTTGCTACGGCGCCGAACACACCGCCCTGCATCTTGACCATCTTGAGAGCGGCCTGATGGTTCGTATAATCGGTTGCCCCGCAACAGTCTTCCAGCAGGAGACATTCGAAGCCCCGATCGTTGGCTTCCCGCATCGTGGTGTGGACACAGACATCGGTGGTGATTCCC
>JAHBWT010000141.1 GCA_019636815.1 Nitrospira sp. | reverse complement strand
TTCCTTGGTGCGGGTGTAGGCATCCCACAACTCCTGCGCCTTTTCATCGAGTCGAAAATAATGCACCGGGAGTCTTTTCTGATACCATTCGGCAGAAAAGGCTGAAATGCCAGTTGCGCGACTCCTGCCGAAGCGAGGTCCTGTACTTGTCGAGCAGATAAGGTCGTGTTTCATGACGGCAAACACTGCACGTTCTCGCTAATACCAAGGGTGGGGTGGCCCGATTCGCCTCAACCGTGCGCGCAACATTTTCACCAGCCCACCCCATCGGCACGCCGAGACGTACTGTTCTCCTAAGCGAGCACCGCCAAACAGAATTTGTTCGACCCGGAGCTGTTCAATGGCTCTTGGCGATGACGAATTCGTCCAGGGTGCGGTCAAAGGAATTCGACGTGGCGAACCATGTCGTCAGGGGACAATACATCGTGGAGCAGCATAAGGGATCGCAGCATGTGGGACATCGGTGTCTGTTGATGCGCGTACACAATGCCTCGATGCGGGAGGTCGGACGGAGGAGTCGAAGAAAATCCGCATCCTAGGTAAACATTACGCGGCCATCTTGGGCAGCGCGTTCCAGATGGTGCGTATCCTCGGCTGCCTGCAAACCGAGTTCTTGGACCGTGATGACATCCACGCCTCGCCTACGCAATCCTTCCGTCACGGCTTTCGGGACATGCTCGTCCATGTAGAATCTGAGTCGGTCAGCCACCGATTTTTTCGCTCAGCTTGGACTTGGTCCGACTCCGCAATTCGGCGACATAGGATTCGTCGGCCAGGATGGCCTCGTCTATTGCTCGGCGGTGATCGTAGTAATACGCCAGGGCGGCATACACGTCGGCCAAGGACAATCCATGCTGGGAGGCGATCTCATCCGCGCTCAGGCCCATGCGCTCATGCCAGACCACGACGTTTTGTACGGTAATGCGATGTCCGGTTATCCGAGGCTTGCCGCCTGCAACTTCCGGTGAACCTTCGATGTGCTGTGTGGTGACGATATCCATAGCAGCCCTCCGTAGGAAGCGACAGCATCAGTATAAGCCATCGGAGAATCTCCTTCCAAGAAAACTTGCACTCCAACATCTGATCCCTCGCCGCTGATGATCATTCCCACCTCGTCGAATCGGCTGCTTCGGCAATACTTTCCGAGAGGAACAGATCTTTCCGTCCATTCGCGACCCCAGCTGAACAGGTGGCGCACCAGTGGAATCAGCGGCCCAGAAAGACCTTGGGATATGTCCCCAGCAGAACAACTCCAGGCAAGTGTTGCACTGACCAGTTGAACTCCCAGTGCCAGGATTTGTCCGCCTCCTCTGGCATGCAGGCTGCGCGATCCAACATGCCGAGTAGGATCAGCATCCTGAGAATCACGTGTACATCGTTGCCAAGAAGATTTAGAACATTGACTCAGGGGCAGATGGGGAAAGAGACTGTCATGGACGCGTCTCGCATCAGCGGGATACACCGAGCACTCGCAACCCGCTGGCTCGCGCGGCCGTCGCCAGCGCGTCGTCATGTGTTGCCATGATGAGGTCGGCGCCACTCCGGTCTTTCCAGAGTAGAGCGGTCGCCAAATGTATGGCATCCAGCGTGCCCAACGCGGTCGGCAGCGGTTGTGACGCTCTTGCCAGAATCGGCCTCGTCAGCTCAACGACTTCCATTGCTTCCAGCAATCGGAAGACGGCTTCCCGCCTGAGGGCGATCTCGGCGTCTTCCAATCCTTCAGCCAGCCGCAATCGATCGAGCGTACGCAAGCATTCCACTTCGACCAAAGCCGAAGCCACTCCTTGCGTGATCGACCGCCACTCCTTCAGGGCATCGGCTTGACCCAGGATGATGCGTAAAATCGTCGAAGAGTCGAGATAAGCGATCACTGCTCGTTCTGCCGTTCTTCGAGAAGCAGGGCGACAATATCCCGGTGGAGTCGTAACGGCGGCGGCAGCGGAATCTGTCTGAGAGGCGGTGTGCCGGGCAGAGGATGTCGCACGCTCAGCGACGCCCCTTCTTCATAAGGGACGATCCGCGCAATCGGAGTATTCCGGTCCAACACCGTCACCGATCGTCCGGCCCGCACCTTCCGCAGATGCTCGCTCAGCCTGCTTTTTAAGTCTGCCACCCGTACGCCAGTCATGGTCACATGATAGTCAAGACTAGTCACAAAGACAAGCGTATGATGCAACAACGGCGAATGTCGATCTTGACCGATCATCACGCGCGGCGTCAGTAAATCAAAGCGACCAAAACGGCATGGCTCAGCGAAGGTGGGCGACGAGTTTGAGTTTTAAGAAGTTCGCCGGGAGACGCACATCATGCCGTGGCAATCCGAGCAGCGGTTTGTGTACGTTCGGTTGCAGTGGTGGAACACATGAGCAGGGCGCAAGCTGGGGCGCAGATGGCACC
>JAHBWT010000140.1 GCA_019636815.1 Nitrospira sp. | reverse complement strand
CAAAACTCGTACAGGTAGCAGCTGAATTCGTACGAATAGCTGTTCCATGGATTTTTCAGAAACTCAGGCGTGACATGATAGACTGCATCCTTGATCTGATCGTTCAGGAGACGGCATAAGTTGTCGACTGCTTCTTTACCGGCTGGTGCTCCGCGTTCGGATGCGACCAGTTTTTCCAGAAAGACCGTCACAGCTCTGATGCTGACACCGCTAAGATCTCTGATGGTGTGTCCGTGTTCATCCAAACCGAACGGGCGAAATACCATCGCGCCTTGCTCAAGAATGGTACGATTCTTCGGTAGCAGTTCGATGTTCGGTAGAGATTTCGCTTCGATGGCGTCGAGCGTGCTGCTGGTCACGACATCATCCCCTTGAATCAACCTATTCCATGAGCGGAGCTGGGCGTGGTGCGGAGCGCGGTCGGTCATGCCGATGGATCGGGAACCGCACAGTGCCACAGAGAGAACATCTGCGCAGTTCACGTACAGGAATACCAAACACGCTCGGCGAGTATATAGGCGCTACATGTGCTTTTCAATACGAAGCATTCTCCCCTTGCGTCAGAGGGGGAACATTGCCCAAAAGATGGGATAGGTGCCGGCGAAAGCGTACGCAAAAAACCCGATAAGACCAGAGCGAGGATCGGTCCGTTTAACTCTTGAGCTCAATTCTTTGTAACGTGCTGCTAAAGTGTGAGGTCTGTCGAAAAGGGCAGCGGCACCTACTGTTTAACCCTTCGTTTCAGCGTCCTTTCAATACTGGCAACCTTACTCTGAAGACGTCCGGAATGGCCTTTGCGGTAGTCGACTTTGATCGTGCATGAGATACGGGGACAGTCCTTTTTCATCCGCTCGTAGCATTTCTGGACCACCGCGAATACCTGTTCCCAATCCCCTTCCAAGACGGTTCCCATGGGATTCAATCGATAGGAGATTCCGCTCTTATCGATAATGTCGAGTGAACGGGCCACATACTTTCCGACACTCTCGCTCTTTCCCAAGGGTGACATGCTGAATTCCAGTAGAACCATCGGTACTCCTATCGGTTGTCTGTATGAGATTGTATGTCTGACATGGGCTGGGATCGTTTGTCCAGCCAGACTTTTGGATATTGTACCCGACCGAGGAATCGAAACCCGTCTAAGGCCTCATGGAGAAGTGCGCGGCGCTTCTCGACATCCGGTTCATTGGCTTTCGCCTGCTCGCGCAGCTGTCCAAGCCATTCCACAAACTCGATGAATTCCCCATTCAAGATGTGCTCCAGATCCTCCTTCATGAACCCGGAAAGAGCCGGCGCCATCCCGCTTGTGCTGATGGCGATGCGCACATGACCCACGGCCACCACCGCCGGCATCGTGACGCTGCTTGCCTCTGGGTAGTCCACAGACCAGAGCAAGACCCCTTTCGCCCGTGATTGAGCCAGGAGCATCTGAGCAAAGTCGCGATCGCCTCGAATCGTGTTGAGAATGAGAATGGTGTGTTCGAGGTCTGCTTCGCGGAAAAAGCGACTGCGATGGATGATCTTCCCCGATGCTGCGAGGCGGCGTAGGGGTTCATTCAGCGTTGGACTGATGACCGTGACTCGTGCTCCGGATTCAAGGAGACGTTGGGATTTCTCTGCTGCCTCCTCATCACCACCGATTACAGCAACAGGCCAGCCCTTGACGTCCAAGACGAGCGGAAAACCAGGATTGGCAGCCATGAACGGTACTTCCCTTTCTCAATCGAAGTCTTCAGTATCTGAGAATGAGCGCCATCATGCAAGAGGGATTTCAGATGAACGCAACATATCCCCTTTTGATCAACGAAAGGATATACTGCAGCTCTCGTTCTAGGGAGAGTCGGTGAGCGAATGTGGCTGAAATTGGAATCATATTGAACGAGCCCTCGGTTGTGACTGATATGCGACTGTGAGGGAAGAGCGTTACGTCTCGGGGGGATCCGCGTCCAACTCCATATTCCAATAGAGATAGTCGCGCCAGCTTTCCGGTGTATTGCGAATGCCAATGGTGATAGTAATGACGGGGCTCCAGCGAGGCTTCATAGGACGCTTCTTCAGCTTCATGCCGGCTTCTTCGGGAGTCCGTCCACTTTTGCGGTTGTTGCAGCGCCAACAGGCGGTCACGATATTCTCCCACGTCTTCTTCCCCCCCTTGGCGATGGGCACAACATGATCGAACGTGAGTTCTTCGGTCCGAAACCTGCGATTACAGTATTGGCAACAGTACCCATCTCGCGTAAAAATATTGATGCGAGAAAACTTGACGGCGCGATGGCTGTCCTTCAACTTGACCAGTTTCAGCAACCGCATTACCGCCGGCAACTTGATCGACAGCGAAATCCCGTGGATTTCCCGGTCGTACACTTCCAGGACTTCAACTTTTCCCTGCCAGAGAAGA
>JAHBWT010000014.1 GCA_019636815.1 Nitrospira sp. | reverse complement strand
CTGCTCGACACGATGGCGAAGCGTAATCCGAGCATGGGCTAAGTCATAGGCAGCTGTGTCGTAATAGGTCGAGATCAGCAGCCGTCGAGGGAGCGGAGTGCCGGGCAGCCGCGGCAGATGGAAATCGGCTTCAACCGCTAACTTGATCTCCCGTTCGGCGTGAGCTGCGATGACTGAAGACCGCTGAGAGGATACCCCGTGGGATCGAGCCATCGTAGGACCTCTATGACGAAAGGACAGGTGCTATTTCTAAGCGCATAAGGGCGGGGATTGCAACCGCTGTTGAGTCGAGAGGAGTTCGAGAGGTGCTCGCTCACGAGATGGGCGAGGGGGAAAGGAGGAAGGAACAATCTCAACAAGACGGCGGCGGAAACAAGGAACGAAGCGACCCTAGAAGTCGTCGATGGAGACCGGTCGGAGAAAGTCCCTGACAGATACCAGACCCACGAGCGCACCTCCTTTGGTGACGCCAAGATGGAGCGTACGATGCTTGTCCATGAGGTCTGCGGCTTCCGTCAATGGCCGCCGCTCTTCGATGCCTGGTACCGGGCTGCTCATAATCTCTTCAACAGGCACGAAGTACGCGGCTCTCTCCGCGCCGACGAACTTCTTGACGATATCCGACTCGGTCACGATACCGATGATCTGAGCTTGATACGCGACGAGCACGCTCTCTACATTGCAGGCTCTCATTAACTTTGCCGCCTCGACGACCGAGGTACCGACGTCCACCGTCACCATTTCCTTCTGCATCAAATTGCCGACTGTCACCATGAGATCCTCCTTTTAATATTTGTGTTGGCCTCAAGCTACCAAGTGCCCGTTGCACCGGTGTTAGGCGGTTATTACAGGTCGGTAAAACTTTGTCAGGAGGGAGACATGTCACACAGTATTAACGATTCGGCAATTGGACAGTGACTTACACAAGCTACATCTCTCTTCAATGCAGCAAGATGATCCCTTCACCATTGAGTTCAGGAAAATACTTCTTAACTGATGAATCGGCATTCCCATGTCTTGAAACACGAAGGAGGTAAGCCATGCTGGTTACCGAACTACAAGTCGAGCTTTCACACGTTAGATCCCTCCTGGTCCGGTTGGCCCTCATCGTGATACGTGTCTGTGGCATGTTCGTCAGACTCAGGCTGGCTCGATGAAGTAACCGTGCTTTGCGGGATAAGCAGGACGCACCAACCCTTGCGCGATTACGGCATAAAGCGGGTCCATGGTCACGACTTGGACGGGTGCTGAAGCAAGGCTATACGAATGGCGCCAGCGGGGTGAGTGAGGGATGAGTCGCGGTCGCCGTTGCTGCCACCCTAACGGACAGGCTTGAGCCCGGAGTTCCGATCGCGGTGTCTGAAACGAATTGCCGCGAATCGCGGACGATGGATTCGGATGCCGGGCGAGAGCTGGTAGGGCATTTCTTCCCCTGTTCCAGCTCCCGCCTGTCCCTTGTCGCGCGCTGTCGAAGCGCCCTCCTTATCCAAAGTCAGTACGAGCTTCGTACTTATTCTCTCCATGCAGCGACCATCGAATACATGATCGTCACAATAGCGATTACCAGGATCCCTTCGACCATCCAGGTCATCATTGCTTTTCCCCTCCTTTCTTCGCATGACTGTTCCAGCGTGGACTGTTGTCGATCGCGATTGGCATGGGACAAGTATATCCAGCGAATGTTTCCTGGAGGTTAGGATGGTGCGAATTGTGTGTGAAGAGACGATGTGGTCGGTAATGAGTAAAAATCACGGCGCGAAGGGGATATTATTGCTGTGTCAAGGCTATGGCAGCCTGCCGACGATCAGGATCGACGATGGAATTCACTCGATCACAGGTCGGTTTACGAACGAAGTCGCAGTAGGGAGGAACTCATCGAGGTGGTACGTTCGCAACTTGCGATACAACGTCGTGCGACTCACATCAAGATCACGAGCCACACGGGTCAAGTTCCCCCGATGCAGGCGAATCCCCTTGATGATCAACTCGACCTCAAGTCGACGCTGAGCGGCTTTGAGGGAAACGAGTGCAGCTTCTGCGTCGTGAGTGGCCTCACGGGGCAAAGCCAGATCGCGTGCCGTTAGGCAGATCCAAGCCATTAGGACATTGCTTTGCAGCACGGAGATGAGCTGCTAGTATAGCTACCCCTCCCGGTGGGCGTTTCACTCCGTGCGGGTTTTGTGAGAGTTGTCCACGAAGATCATTGATACCGAGCAAGTGGATCAGGGCAAATGAAGCAAATCGTTTCAGGATGCCGGCGCAACTCATAGAGAAACTCCTTTTTCCTTCAGCGTGATCCAGAAGCCGCGTCTCATACTCGTATGCATGGCCTACTTGTGGGGTAGTGAGGTCTCCAGCGACCGCTTGTGGAAGTGTAGAGATGGCGTGTTACAAATCGGTTGCAGAGCAGTAAAGTCAAGATTACGACAGGGTAAAGACTTGCAGAGCGATGCCAGTGCGTTTCCGAACGTTCTCACGTGAGAACTGGAACATTCAGGATGGTATCGGACTCTTCCTTTTTCGCCGTCAGTATGATTGGGGTGGTTCGTTCAAGCGGATGGTGTAAAGATAGTGGTAGAGCCCCTTGCGTTCCAGCAGTTGCACATGGGTGCCTTGCTCAACTAGTTGTCCCTTATCAAGCACAAGAATTCGGTCGGCACGTTGAATCGTCGATAGTCGGTGAGCGACGACGAAGGTGGTGCGCCCTACCATGAGGCGTTGGAGCGCCTCTTGGACGAGGCGCTCCGAATCGGTATCGAGCGATGACGTCGCTTCGTCCAGTAATAGAGTCCGAGGATTTTTCAGAATCGCCCGAGCGATCGCGATTCGTTGTCGTTGCCCTCCCGAGAGGTTGACTCCCTTCTCACCGACCAGGGTGTGATACCCGTCCGGGAGGTTCGTGATGAAATTGTGGGCATGAGCGGCTTGACTGGCTTCCAAGACAGCGGGTTCTTCCGCCTCCATCTTCCCATACCGAATATTGTCGAGAATCGTGCCGCCGAACAGGATGGTTTCCTGCGGGACCAGCGCGATCTGTCGGTACCAGCTCTCAAGGGTTACGTCTCGGAGGTCTCTTCCGTCGATGGTGAGACGACCTTCTATTGGATCGTAGAAGCGGTGCAAGAGATTGATCACCGTAGTCTTGCCGGCGCCGGTTGGTCCGACCAACGCAACGAGTTCGCCGGGCTTGGCATCAAAGGAGAGATTAGACAGTACCGAGCGGCGAGGATCATAACCAAACGTGACGTTCTCCATCCGCACATGACCCTGGACTGTGACCAGTGGTTGCGCGCCTGGGCGATCGTCAATGTCCGGCTGTGCATCCAGTATTTCGAAGACGCGTTCCGTGGCTCCCTGGGCCTCCTTGATCTGCGTAAAGACGCGCGCGGCTGCGCTGAAGGGCCCGATCAGAATGCCGGCGAACAAAACGAAGGCGAACAGATCGCCCGGCGTTACGGTGCCGTCGATGACCTGCCGGCCTCCGTACCACAGCACGGCGGTCGCCGACGAAAAGGTCATGAGGCTGATCACCGGAATGAAGACAGCCATGATTCCCGCTCGGCTGAGTGTGAGACGAAGCGTCTGATCGACCTGGTCGGCGAAGCGGTCTTTTTCCCGTTGTGCTTGAACGAACGATTTGACGATGCGGATGCCGGAAATCACTTCTTCGGCCAGGGTGCTGAGCGTGGCGGTATGGTCCTGAATCGATGTTGAAAGTGATTTCAATCTGCGCCCAAACAGCTTTGAGACCACGACGAGTAATGGAAGCAGAATGAGGATAAGGAGACAAAGCTGCCAATTCATGAGAAGCAAGAACGTAATGCCGCCGACGAAGGTCACCAGTTGTTTCACTGCATCAATGGGAGTTTCTGTAACGAGGGATTGAATGACCGTCACATCGGACATCAATCGAGAGAGCAATTCTCCCGTGCGACGACGAGAAAAAAAGCTGACCGTCAGCGTCTGGAGGTGGGCGAAGAGATGTTTCCGAAAATCAGCAATGACGTTCTGAGAAACCCAGGCCGTCAGATAACTATGACCCATGGAGCACAGTCCTTGGAGAACGACCAACGCCAAGAACACACCGATCGATTGCGTCATTTGTTCGGCATCATGCTGGACCGTCACAATATCCCAGAGGGAGCCGGCTAGTCGGACCAATGCGAGATTAATGGCTGCAACCCCAGACACCAGGAGGCCGGCGAGCATCAGGCGTCCCAGGTATGGTCGTACGAATGGAAGGAATCGCTTGAAGATCAACATGATCGCTCAGACGGTACGATCGATCGCGAAATTGTGCCGACTCACAGGTCTATTGAGAGATGCTAGATTGACGGGAGGTGGGAGGGAACGGTTAGAGCTGAGCAATCGACTCGATCAAGTTTTTATTGATCGCGATGAAATCCGACCGATCTTTGTCGTCGATGAGGACGTCAGTCAGGCTGATAAAGAGGCGTGTTTCTTCGTTGATCGCGTCGGAGACACGATTCCGCATCGGAGGAACCAGGAAGTCTCCGACATAGGTGCAATTGACCGTCCGTACACGGATGCGGACTTTCTTGCCCTCGGCCACAATGCCCTCCTCCCGCCACGCAGGCTGAGTTTAGCTTTTTCGGCGAAGAAACTTCTGTCGCTGGCGCAGCTTCTTGTATTTGTGCTTGCGCATTTTCTTTCGGCGCTTCTTCAGAACGCTTGACATGCTTCGTATCTCCTAAGGGGGCAGAGTCTAAAAGCTTTTCGTCGAAAATGCAAGCTCACGGTGTTTTTTATCCGTATGGTATACTGACGCCCCATGGATACTCACAAATGCGGCCTTTTCCCAGTTTCGTTCCTCGCGTGGCTTGTGTTGCTCACTCTTGTGAGTACCGGTTGTTCTTCCAAGACGATCCAGTATCCCGAGGAGCACGACCGTCTTCTTCGCCTTGACCAGGCGTTGGAATCGTTACGGAGCGCGTATCAGCGACAAGATCGGTCCGCGTTCCGTTCCCTGCTGTTGCCGCTGGATCAGATGGAGGAACTTCAACGACAGGCTGAGATGGATTTTGAAACGTTTCATGCCATCACGCTTGAGTTCAAGATCGAACGAGTCATGCTCGAAAAGGATGACATCGATGTCTTCGTCAATTGGCAAGGGACCTGGAAGAAAGATGCCGATGATGCTGGGATGCGACAGCGTGGCCACGCACGATTGCAATGGGCCGGGACACCCTCGATCCTTCTGCGCGCGGTCGAGGGGGATTTGCCATTCGGTATGAAGACGAAGCAGCAGCTGTCCGAGCCTCTTTCACCGGAAGCCTCACCGCCATAGCGATGTCTCGAGCCATCCCAGAAGCGGAGTATCTTGTGATCGGGAGCGGAGTCGCCGGGCTCCGAGCCGCATTGGAACTGTGCCACGTCGGTCGAGTGATTGTTCTCACCAAAGGACACCCCCTGCAGAGCAACTCCATTTTTGCCCAAGGCGGGGTCGCCGTGGCGTTGAGCGAAGAAGATGACGTCGCGATTCACCTGACGGATACGCTGAAAGCCGGGTGTGGGCTCTGTCGTCGTGAAGCGGTGCGTGTGTTGGTTGAGGAAGGGCCGAGTCGGATTCAGGAGCTCATCCGGTGGGGAGCCAGGTTCGACAAAACCGGCGGGAAGTTTGCTTTTGCGAGAGAAGCCGCACACAGCCGCAGCCGAATACTCAGGGCTCGAGGCGATGCAACGGGAAACGAAATGGTACGTGCGCTGCTGTCACAGGTTATTCGGCAGAAACAAATTATCCGGTTGGATTACCATTTCACCGTCGATCTTGTGGTGGAAGAAGGTCGCTGTTGTGGAGCGGTGGTGCTCGATGAAAATTCGGGAGAACAGTTCATTCTTCCTGCGAAAGCGGTCCTTCTCTCAAGCGGTGGAGCCGGTCAGATTTTCGCCCGAACCACGAATCCACCCAATGCGACGGGCGATGGCATGGCCATGGCATTTCGCGCGGGAGCAGAGCTTCAGGATATGGAATTTGTGCAGTTTCACCCGACGGCGCTGTACTTGCCGTCGAGCCCTCCGTTCTTGTTGTCCGAGGCGATGCGAGGAGAGGGAGGGCAGCTGCGCAACAACAAGGGCGAAGCGTTCATGCAACGCTATCATCCGCTTGGGGTCCTGGCGCCGAGAGATATTGTGGCGCGAGCCATTTGGGCGGAGATGGCGGCGACGCGAGCGCGGCATGTCTATCTTGATGTGACGCATTTGGGGTCGAATTTTGTGAAACGTCGTTTTCCGACGATCTATGCAACCTGCTTACGTCACGATATCGATATTACTGAGGAATGGATCCCGGTTTCGCCGAGTGCACACTACATGATGGGCGGGGTTGCGACCGACATTAACGGGGCCACGACTCTGCCGGGTCTTTTTGCGGCCGGGGAGGTTGCCTGCAGCGGTGTGCATGGCGCCAATCGATTGGCCAGTAACTCTTTGTTGGAAGGATTGGTATTCGGGATGCGGGCCGGTGCTGCGGCGATAGCCTGGGCCTCACGCTGTTCGATGCCGGACTTGACTCTTCACCGCGAGCGGTTGAGGTGCGGTGGAGCCGATCGATTGGACGATGCTGAAAAGCTACGAAGCTCGTTGCGCCGAACGATGTGGGGCCAAGTGGGACTTGTCCGTTCTCGAGAGTCGTTGATCCGAGCCACCGCTCAACTTGCCCGGTGGGAACAGATGGTCTCTCAATCGTTTGCGACACGGACCGATCTGGAAGTCAAAAACATGGTTCAAGTGGCCCACTGTGTGGCGGAAGCCGCGCTCTGGCGAGAGAACAGCGTCGGAGCACATTACCGCGCTGACTATCCGAAACCTCAACGCCCTGGCTGGAAACTACACAGCCGACTCCGCCTGTCCGAACAGGTTACCGACCGGGGGGGATCGAGGAAGGGGGGGAAGGTCGCCTTGCTACGTCCTCCGAAGACGGGATAACGTGACCAGCCGAGGCGAGGTCGTTCGCAAGAAACGTTCGATAGTATCGTAAGACCTTGCGTACATATTGGCGAGTTTCGTTGATCGGTGGAAGGGTCTGGTAGCGATCGACCACACGCTCTCCGGCGTTATAGGCGGCAAGAGCCAGGGGAAGATTTCCTTGAAATCGATCGAGTAGTTGCCGTAAATACTTAGTTCCTCCTCCGATATTATCTTCGGGGTTATAGAGGTCTCGCACATCCAGTCGGACTGCCGTCTGCGGCATCAACTGCATCAATCCGACAGCTCCAGCTCGAGATACCGCGCGCGGATTAAAGTCCGATTCGGCTTTGATGACGGCGCGGATAAGAGCGGGGTGAAGTCGGTGCTCCTGCGAAAATCGGCTGATCATCGGTTCTAACTCTTGTTCCGACATGACCGGGCGCAGACGGTTGGGGTGAAGGTCAACCCGTCGGTACCGAGCGTCAGATGGGACGTTTGTTAATGATATCGTCCCCTTGGAATCGACGTATTGATAGATTTCTGCGTGAGAACCTGGGACGACACTCATCAAGACAGAGCCGAACACCATGGGGACTACCATGCGGGTCCATCTCATCCGAGAGGAGCGGGGGAGGTATCCGTGTTTCAGCATGGTCAAACGATAGCAGCCTGGAACAGGCTGTCAAGGAAAGCCGGTCTTAATGCCTTTGCAAAAAACCGGATGGTGTGAAGGGGACAAAGGAAGATCGACGGCTTATGGCAAGCCGGTCGTTTCGCAAAATCGCTCTCGCGCCTCCATAAATCGCGCTTTTAGTTTCAATGTCACTGGACCTGGTTTTCCTCTCGCGATTCTCTTCGTGTCGACCATGGACACGGGCATGATTTCCATGCTGGTGTTCGTGAGAAAACATTCGTCCGCTTGATACAACTGGTCGACGGTAAAGTGTCCCTCGTTTACTCGGATGTGGAGCTCCTCAGCCAGCCGAATCACGATTCCTCTGGTGATGCCGTCAAGCAAGCCGCATTCGAGGGCGGGGGTTCGTAGGTTTCCGTCCGTTACGAAGAATAAGTTGCTGATCGTGCACTCGGTCAGGTGGTGTTCCCAATTGAGCAGGACACTCTCGAATGCGCCTGCGGCAATGGCCTCGCGTTTGGCCAGGATGTTGTTCAAAAAAGTAATGGCCTTTATCTGCGGCGACAATGCGCTTGGCAGGTTCCGTCTGGTCGAGGCGACGATGATATTGGCGCCGTTCTCATAGAGATCAGAGGGCGGAGGCACAAGCGGTTTGACCATCACGACAACGGTCGGCGAGGGGCACAGCGCCGGATTCAGACCGATGTCCCCTGCTCCCCGCGAAACCGTAATGCGGAGGTAGGCATCTTGCTGATCGGTCCCAACCTCGTTGCGAGCCAAGGCTTCATGGAGAATGCCGGCCCACTCCTTCAAGGGAATTGGGATCGTCAATCCGATGGCTTCGGCGGAGCGGAATAACCGTAACAGGTGTTGATCACGCATGAAGAGGCGGGGGCCGTAGGAACGGATCGTTTCATACACTCCGTCTCCATACAGAAAGCCATGATCGAAGACGGAGATCACCGCATCTTGTTCTTGTACAAACCGGTTATTCAGGTAGATCCACATCTTGGTGTTATGAAAATGCGCTGAAAAAGGCCTGGGCTTTATGGATGGTTTCTTCGTATTCGCGTGCCGGGTCTGAATCGGCCACAACCCCTGCTCCGACCTGAAGAGAGGCCACGCCGTTCATCATCACGAGCGTCCGGATCAAAATATTGAAATCCATGTCCCCGCTCCAGCTGAGGTATCCCATCGATCCGGTGTACGGACCGCGTCGGACCGGTTCTAATTCCTCGATGATTTCCATGCAGCGAATTTTGGGGACGCCGGTAATCGTTCCCCCTGGGAACATGGCTTTCAGTAGGTCGAAACCGGTTACATGGGGCCGTAGGGTGCCTGATATCTGGGAGACCAAGTGGTTGACGTGCGAATATTGTTCCAACGTCATGAGCTCTTCCACGCGAACGCTGCCATACCGGCAGACACGGCCGAGGTCATTGCGCTCGAGGTCTACCAACATGATGTGTTCGGCTTGCTCTTTTGTATTCGCGCGCAGTTCCGTAACCAGCTGCTGATCGGCCGTCACCGTTTTCCCGCGTGGTCTGGTTCCGGCGATCGGTCTGGTGTCAGCTCGACGGCCATCGAGGCGAACAAGCCGTTCGGGCGATGAGCTGATGAGGCGAATTGTATCGAACCGCAGTAACCCCGAGAAAGGGGAAGGATTCAGCGTCCGCAGGCGACGATAGACTGCTAAGTCGGTTTGAAGTGATTCCTGGGTCAGTGCATCACAGCTCACCGCAAAACGGTGTGAGAGGTTGGCTTGGTAGATGTCGCCTGATGCGATGTACTCCTGGCAACGCCGGACGCTTTGCATATACGTCGGTCGGGATTGTTCCGGTGTGAAGGTGAGACGTCCCAGCTCTTCAGATCGAGCTTCAGCCGCGACAGACCTGGTTAACTGAGCCTCGAAGGCGGCAAGACGATCCGTTCCCTCGCGAAACAGTTTGTCCCGAGGCTCGCCCAAGAATCGTTCGAGTGGAGGGCAGAACATCAGCACAAGATCACCCAGCTCATGATCGACGGTTCCCACGACGTCAAAAAACGCGAATTCCAGATCCGGACAAATCGTGTCATGAAGGGCCAGCGATGGGAGTCTTTCGAATTGTCGGGTGAGGTCATAGCTGAAATACCCGACAGCCCCGCCAAAAAATGGCGGGCTTCCGAGAGGACGATCGATCCGCTGGCTGCTCACCAGATGCATCAACCGTTGATAAGGACCGAGTCCCGATTCTGTGTGACCCAGCGTCCAGCGTTGGACGAACTGATCGGCTGTTCCAGTCAATGTTTGATAGGGATCGCTGCCAAAGTACGAATATCGTCCCATGGTTCCGTCACCGCTGCCGCTTTCCAAGAGAAAGGAAGGGGATCGAGCCGAGGCGATTCTCGAATACAACTCGAAGGGATTCGCAGAAGGGCAGAAGCCTGCCATGATGAGAGGCGAAGGGGGCCCATGCAAGAATAAAAACGACGAGGAGACGGTTAGCCGCATGGACGGTCACTTCTTCCGTAAAAAGCGCGAACCCACTATACCGCAGGGATTTCCAGTGGGGGTAGGCCCTAACGGCTTGACATTCAAAGCAGAGTTTTGCTTAAATTGCGAACCCATCAAGGGCAGGGTTGTGCGCACGTGCTCTCGCCACCCATGGGTCTCAGATGGCCCCCTCACAAGATCCCTTATACGCGGGGCTCGGTCAAGCGGTTCGGATAGCAACCGATCTGCTCGCTGCGCTGATTGTCGGGGGAGGGTTGGGGTGGGTCTGCGATGCATATCTGTTTGATTCAACTCCGTGGGGAATGATCGGTGGCCTGGTATTAGGCCTCGTAGCAGGTATGAGGAATGCGTATCGGTCGGTCCAACGGTGGACGAATACATAACTGTCGACAGAGATAACACAGGAGTATCGTGGAAGAGAGCCCGCTTCATCAATTCGAACTAGAAAATTGGATTCCGATTTCCATCGGCGGATTAGATATTTCCATCAATAAGGCCGTGATTTTTATGTGGGTTGTCGTCACCGTAGCGGCGGTCCTGATGATCATGGCAGGGTCGTCGCGCAAGCTGGTGCCCGGGAAGCTACAGAGCTTGGCGGAGATGATGGTGGATTTCATTCGCAGCATGATCCTGGATACGATGGGGAAGGAGGGGATGCGCTTCTTTCCCCTCATCGCCACCCTATTCCTTTTTATTCTGTTCAGTAACCTCATTGGCTTAATTCCTGGTAGTTACACCGTGACGAGCCAAATTATCGTGACGGCTGTGTTTTCCTTTGTGGTCTACGGGATCAGCGTAGTCCTTGGGTTTATGTTGCATGGGGCGAAGTTTCTGGGCATTCTTGTTCCGCCGGGTACGCCGGGATGGCTCGTGCCTTTGATGATTCCGATCGAGATCATTAGCCAAGTGGCACGTCCTGTTTCGCTGGCTGTTCGGTTATTTGCCAATATGACGGCCGGCCATGTGATGCTCGCCGTTCTGTTCAGCCTCACGATAGGCGGTGGATTGTTGATCGGATGGTTGCCTTTTGCGTTCACGGTAGCGATATACGGATTAGAATTCGGTATCGCATTCATTCAAGCCTATATTTTCAGCATCTTGACGTGTGTCTATCTGGGGGACGCATTTCATTTGCACGGCCATGACGAGCACGCGCATTAGCGCATGCGAGTTTAGACAAGGGAGGAGTAAGACATAATGGATTCAGCAGCAGCAGGGTTGATCGGGATGGGATGTGCTGCGGCAGGGTTTGCCGGAGCCGGCGTCGGGATCGGGTTCATCTTCGGAAAGATGATTGAAGTAGTCGCACGCCAGCCTGAGGCTGAAGCTCGAGTCACGAAGTACATGTGGATCGGGTTTGCGTTGGTGGAAGCCATTGCGCTCTACGGCTTGGTCATTGCCTTCATCATCATGGGCTTTCGGAAGGGGTAAGGGAAGGGGAATAGCAGCGGGGCAACAGGGTGTTCCCACTAGGCCTACCCTGTTACCCTTCTATCTTCTAGGGAGTTGACATGCCGCAGTTTGAATCACATTTTTTTTCCTCTCTCATCTTTTGGGAGATCGTGTCCTTTGGGATTCTGTTGTTTATCCTCTATAAGTATGCGTTCCCCGGTATCCTGAGCGTGCTCGAAGAGCGAGAAAAGAAAATCAAGGACAGCCTAGAGCAGGCCGAGCATCATCGATCGGATGCTGAACGCCGATTAAAGGAATACGAAGCCAAGCTCAGCGCGGCAGGCAAAGAAGCGGAAGCCATTCTTGCGGCTGCAAAAGAACGCGCCCAAAGGCTTCTCGATGAAAACGAGCAGCGATTGACCGCAGAGGCCGAGCGAATCAAGGGCGATGCGACGCGTGAGATCGAGCAAGAACGCCGCAAGGCCGTACAAGACATCCGGTCCCAGACAACAGAATTGGCACTCATGGTAGCGGAGAAAGTCGTACAGAGGAGTTTGACGGAAGCTGATCAGCGAAAGTTTGCAGACGAAGCACTGGAAGCGCTTTCAAAGTCCTACCAACGGTAGTGCATCATGGTGGAGTCATCACAGGGTGACTCCACCAGGTCGATACCCTTCCAAGTCGACCGGCACGAATATAAACCCCAACTTCCTTACCATTCCCTGCTCGGCCGCTCCCAGTCCCATCAGCCATTCCTAATGGCGAACTTTCGCCTTTACGATATTGCCGACCACAACAAGCGCGTAATGCTGTGGATCGAGGTACTGTCTTGCAACGCGCTGCACATCTTCTTTCGTCACCCGTTCGATCCATTTCGTGTACTGACTGAAGTAGCTGAATCCAAGCCCATAAAATTCGACTTGAGATAAGACCTGTGCCATTTTCGCCGTGGAATCCAGCCGTAGAGGGAAGCTACCCATCAGGAAGGATTTGGCTTCAGCCAATTCCTGGTCGGTGACCGGGGCCTCGCGAATAGCGGTCATTTCAGACAACACGTTCGCGATGGCCTGGTTGGTCGTTTCGGTGCGGGTCTGGAGATTGATCCAAAACGAACCGGGCATCGCACGGGTGTCATAATGACTCGTAATGCCGTAGGCAAGCCCCTGTTTGTCCCGAATCGAATCCATCAAACGTGATGAAAAGCCTCCGGCACCCAAGATATGGTTCATAACGGTCACGGCGTAAAAGTCAGGATTCGTTCGGCTGATTCCGAGATGGCCTACCAGAATAGTTGATTGTGTAAGGTCCTTCTCGATAAGCTGTACGACTTTTTTATCGATAGCAGCCGGCTTCTTGACCGGTCTAGGTTGTACCGGTCCTTTCTTCCATGATCCAAAATGAGTCTGAACCAATGCTGTTGCCTGTTCTACTGTCACGTCACCGACGATCGTGAGAATGACTTGGTTAGGGAGATACTCCTTGGCATAGAAGTTCTGCACATCCGCTAAGGTAATCTTTTTGAGCGTCTCCTCGGTTCCGTTCACCGGCCAACGATAGGGATGATTCTGGAAGATCAGCTGGTTAAAAGCTTTCATGGCGACGTGCCCAGGATCGTCGTTGTCGCTGGATAATTCCCCTTGGATCTGTGAACGGACTCGCTCGAACTCCTGTTTAGGGAAAATGGGGTGCTGAAGAATATCAGCCAGGAGAATAAATCCAAGATCGATGTCCTTCTGAAGAACCCGCGCGGAGGCAGTGCTGAAATCTTCGCCCGCATGGGTTCCCAGCGAACCACCGACAAAGTCGATTTGTTCAGCCAACTGTTTAGATGTTCTGGTTGTGGTGCCTTCGTCCAGGAGACTGGCCACGAGGTTTGACAGGCCTGCCTTTTCGGGAGGGTCTTGGGCCGAGCCGACTTTGACGAGTGCGTGGATTTCGACGATGGGTAAGAAATGTTGTTCCAGTACTAGAACGGTCATTCCATTGGGGGTTGTCAATCTCGCCGGGGAAATATCCGCTGCCAGCGCTGCCGTCGTCAGGTCCAGCAGCAAGCTGGCGCACAGCAGCCATTGAAACATGCCAGTCCTTACTACAGGGCGAGCGGATGGCACATTGAAACAGCGGTGCCTCGCATTTTGTAACTCACACCCCGTGGTCACTTAGGATTTTCCTTCGTGCATTGCTGCGGGACTTGAGTCTTCGGGAGACTTCGGCGGCAAAGGAACTAAAATGCCAAGGGTGCGATTGTCCTCAGTCAGATATTGTCTGGCGACGCGCTGAATGTCCTTTGCGGTGACGGCCCGTATGTGCTCGACGAATTGATCAATTCGTTGCCAGCCGGCCCCCACCATTTCCGCTTGCCCCAGCAACATGGCACGGCGAAAATTCGAATCCTGTTCGAACGTTCGCGAGGCCTCAATCTGGTTCTTAGCCCGCTGGAGCTCCTCATCGGATGGCGGCTCGTTGTGAAGGCGTGTAATCTCATGCTGCAAGGCAACCTCCACTGTCTCGACCTTCGCGCTGGGATTCACCAAGGAGTAGAAGTAGAACAGGCCGGGATCTGTCTGCATCAAGCTATACTCGGCACCGACGGACAACGAATTCTTCTGCGCATACACCAGCCTTTGGTACAGTCGGGAACTTTTCCCTCGAGAAAGGATCGACTCGAGGACATCAAGTGCGTACGAATCTTCACTCGAATAGTTGGGCACGCGAAACCCCATCATGACAAACGGCACTTGGGCTTCGCGCTTCAACAGAAATCGACGCTCGCCTCGTTGTTCCGGTTCCGGCCGGAGAGACTGTTTGGGGGATGGCCCTCTCGGTATCGGCTCAAACAGCCGTTTGATCGTAGGAAGCAACTGGTCGGCTTTGATATCGCCCACGACGACCAGCGTCGCATTATTGGGGGAGTAAAACGTGTCGTAGTGTCGCTGTAAGTCCTCGAGCGTCATCGCATCGAGATCGGCGAACCAACCGATGACGGGCCAATGGTAGGGATGACTCATGTACGCTTGCGCAAACAGCGCTTCAACCAGTGCACCTTGAGGATCGTCTTCAGAACGTAGCCGGCGTTCTTCTTTCACGACCTCGCGTTCCGTCTGGAATTCGGCGCTATCGAAAGTCAGACCTTGCATACGGTCGGCTTCCAGTTCCAAAGCCAGCGGGACACGATCAGCAGCCACATTTTCGAAATAGGCCGTGAAGTCTTGCCCGGTAAATGCGTTATCGATCCCGCCGTTCTTCCGGATGATCCTGGAAAATGAACCTTTCGGATATTTCACCGTGCCTTTGAACATCATGTGCTCGAGCATGTGCGAGAGTCCGGCCCGGCCCATTACTTCGTTTCGGGAACCCACCTTGTACCACACCTGTACCGTGGCCACCGGCGCCTTGGGGACTTCAACAAGCAGCACCTTCATCCCGTTGGAAAGAATGTATTCGCTTGGTTCTGCTCCAAGGGAAAATGCGGGAAGGCTTGAGATGAACAGCGTTCCGATAAGAAGCGTTTCGATAAGATAGGTAGGCCAGGACAATTGAGAGATCGACTTGTTCATGATGGGAGAATTAATCATGCTAGCAATGAGGTTCGATGGGTGTCAAGATTGGTGAAGGAGACCGGCGGAGAGGTTGCCTAGTTGACCACAGGCGCCCAACACGTCCCGCCCGCGGCTCTTTCTCACGAACACATCGAGATTGGCGTCGCGAAGGAGCGATTGAAACAGAAGAGTGCTCTGTGGCGACGGGCGACGAAAATCACTGCCCGGAAATTCGTTGAACGGAATCAGATTGACCTTACATCGCATGCCTTTCAGTAACTGAACAAGTCGCTGGGCGTCACTTGGCTGATCATTCACGCCGGCCAACAGGACATATTCGAATGTCAGTCGTTGATGGGAAGCGAGCGGATAGCGGCGGCAGGCCGCTAGGAGCGCTTTTAGGGAAGCCAGTTCGCTCGCAGCAGGCATTAACTTGCGGCGTTGCTCTTCGGTCGTTGCATTGAGGGAAACAGCGAGATTCACACCAAGGTCGGCGATTTCCCGCAGGCGAGATGCCAGTCCCGCTGTCGAAACCGTAATGCGCCGACGCGACCATCCGAGGCCCCACGGTTTGTTCGTCAGTCCCGTCACCGCAGCTTTCAACGTGTCCAGATTGGCCAACGGTTCTCCCATCCCCATAAACACAAGGTTGGTCAGACGTTCTCCGGCACTCAGCAGATCTTGCGCAGTCAAGACTTGGTCGATGATTTCATGGAGCTTGAGGTTGCGTTTTAGCCCCATTCTTCCCGTCAGGCAAAAGCTGCAATCCAACTGACACCCGACTTGTGTTGACACGCAGAGCGTCAGTCGTTCGTCATCCGGGATCAGTACGGATTCAATCGTCATGCCGTCATCGAGTGTTAAGAGCAATTTACGCGTTCCATCCTGTGAGGGTAAGACCGTCGTATTGAGAGAGCGACCGACTTTGGTGGATCGAGATAACATCGAACGAGTGCGCAAGGGAAGATCCGTCATGTCGGTGATCATCCGGACTCGCCGCTGGTAAAGCCAGCGCATGATTTGCGTTGCCCGATAGTCCGGCCAGGACTGGGCACGGACAAATTTCACCATCTGAGATTCGGTGAAAGCCAAGAGGAGTGTCTGCGTAGTTGGATCCGACATGAGTCAAACCGGAATTTCAATTTCTGAGAACATAGAGCCTATCATAGCGGGAACCTGCCCGCCTATTGGAGCTATCTTGATCACATGGCCCGAAACTTCTTCCATTGTGGGCAGCCCTGTATATAATGAATGAAGGCGGATGAGAGTCGGCAAGATCCTGTGAAAATCTCGACCACGTATTACCTGATCATCGGCTGTACGCTGGCGTTCACGTCTGGGGTGGCGCCCGTGTTTGGTGGTGTGTTTTCACGGGATGCCTATATATCCCAAGGTGCCAAGCCTCAACCGTCACCCGCCAAAAGCTGTGTTTCGGCGGAGGAGTGTTTCGCAGCGGCGGCCTTTCCAAAGGAGCAGCGGGTTAGTGCTCTGTCAAAGGATCAAGTTGCGGCGTTGAAACTTGAGCGCCTCCGGAAGGTGATGGAAGAATTTCCGGCTTCACTCTCGGCGAAGCGTGCTGGGTTACTAGCTGGCGTAATCTTGATCGACCAGAATCCTGCGGCTGCGATTTCCTATCTTCGAGTTGCCCAACGGGACTTTCCCGCGCTCGACGACTATGTCCGACTTTGGATCGGAGAAGCCTTGCTGCATTTGGGTGATCCCAAGGAAGCGGCCACCGTGTTCGAGGGAGTGCTTCAAACCATTCCTGATTCCAATTTGGTCAATCAAGTGACGCTTCGTGTCGGGGAAGCCTGGTATCAGGCTTCCAGGTGCCTTGAAGCTATTTCTTGGCTGGTAAAGGCCACCGACTTGAATGGTAAGGGCCCGCAAGTTGCGCAAGCTCAGTTCCGGTTGGCCTCTTGTTACCTTCGACAAAATCAACTGAATGAGGGTAGAGAAATGCTCAGGCAGCTCTGGGCGAAGTTCCCCTATACCAAGGAGGCAAAGGAAGCTGAGGTGCTGCTTGCGGGCAATATAGGAGGTGAGACCTGGGTATCATCGCCGGACGAGCATTATGCCAGGGCCCAGGCCTTCCTCGGGCAGTCGCTTCACGTAGAAGCGATTGAAGAGTTGAAGAAGTTCTTGGCGCGAGCCCCCTCTTCTCCGCATCGCAGGGATGCCAGACTGAAGCTGGGGGTTGCCCAGGTTCGCCTCAAACTCTACGACCAAGCGCGTGACACCTTCCATGAGCTAGCGGCAGAGCAAGGAACGCGGGCCGACGAGGCCACTGTTTGGCTGGCGAGGGTCTATCTCAGGCAAGGGCTTGGAGAAAAACTCTTAGAGCTCTGTCGGACATTACACAAACGAAAGTTGAGTCCGGAGCAAAAAGGTCAAATCAACGTGTTTGGCGGGGTTTGGCTTGAGGATCAAGCACGGTTCGACGAAGCGATTGTCAAGTATCGACGCGCGGCCAAATCGGGAGAGCCGGCTTTCCAACGAGCGGAGGCGCGATGGCGGGAAGGGTGGGTTTTCTACCGAACGGCTCGCTATCGAGAGGCGATCAACGCGTGGCAGCAGATCGTCGACCAGAAGGGTAGCGAGCTTGAACCGCAAGCACTCTACTGGATCGCCCGTTCCTACAGTCATGTCGAAGCTCCGAAGTCTCAAGAAGTGTTTGCACGACTTTGCCAGCAGTTCCCCCACACGTACTACTGCCAACTCGTGAGGGATCAGGGGGGCGTGTTGAGCCCGAGGCAGACGGAGCAGGAAAGCGTCACCGTTTCCACCTTCTCGAATCAGCAGCCGGTTGCGGAGTCAGTCGCGGCCTCGGCTCAGGATAATCACGCTAGAAATCGGGCGGATATCGAGCAGCAGTCAGCCTATCGGCGCGCGGTGGAGCTACGGGCGCTCGGTCTCGAGCAGGATGCTGTCAGAGAACTCGCGGCCTTGACGGATCGGTACGGTCGTGACCCTGAGGCGTTGGCGGCTTTATCGATCATGTTGAACGAAGTCGGTGCGTACCATCATGCCTTGCGTCTCGTGCGATCTCGATTTCGGGAGAAGTTGGAGCGGACCGGTGGAGAGATAGCCGATGGTCTCTGGCGTGTCGCCTACCCAACCGGGTTGATTCCCACGATTCAAATGTCGGCGGTGAAGGGTGTGGATCCATTTCTTGTGGCGGCCATTATTCGGGAGGAGAGTCAGTACGATTGGAAAGCCGTTTCTCGGGTCGGGGCGATCGGACTCATGCAGGTAATGCCGGCCACCGCTAATGCCGTGGCTCAACAGCATCGGCTTCCTCCTGTCTCCAGGGAAGATCTATTCGATCAGGAGATGAACATCCGAATCGGTGTCCGGTATGTGGAGCAACTACTCACGCAGTTTTCCGGCAACCTGGTACAGACTATCGCCGCCTACAATGCGGGGCCGATGGTCGTCAGGAATTGGGCGGACGCGTACAGCGGGCGGAGCGAAGATGAGTTTGTTGAGCTCATCCAGTATCAAGAAACCAGGCAATACGTCAAACGGGTGCTCCGGAGTTACAAGGAATACCTTCGTCTGGATGGCAGACAAAAAACCGTTTCTTGACAAGGTGTTACGAAGTTTTTATAGTGCGTCTCTATCCTAAGGATACAACCAAGAGGAGCTGCCATGTCGCTAGATCGACTTGATGCACTGGAGACTCGAATTCGTGACCTGGTCAAGCTGGTTCAGGAGCTCAAGCAAAAGAACGCGGTCTTGGAAGACGAGATCAGGACGGCCCGTCAACGATTGGCGGCACAGGATGATGCGAATACCCGATGGGAAAAGGAGCGGATCGATATCAGGGCCCGAATCGAGAAGGTCTTGAGCGAGATCGAACTGCTCGAATGCGTCGAAGATCCCAAGGAGGTGGCCATTGACTAGGATTATCGATGTTGAGATTTATGGTCAACGGTACGCGATCGCGGGAGATGGTGACGATGCCTATATCCGGAGGTTGGCCCATTTTGTGGATGATCATATGAAAAATTTGGCAGAGGGGATGAAAACGACAACACCATCGAAGTTGGCGGTGCTGACGGCTATCAACCTTGCCCATAAGCTGTTTGAGTCCGAGAAAAAACGAGCGCAAGGAGAGGCCGATGTTGAGCGACGGATGGCGACCTTGATGGAATCCATCGACGAACAAATGCCGACATCGCTCTTTCGATAGCGGGATTCGCCTTGCTTTCAAAGAGTCCCTTTGTTATCGTGCAGATAAGTGAGTGTGGTGACAGCCAGAGGGAAGGATAACATCGCGAAACTCTATGTATTGGAAACGAGTGTAGTCAAGAGAAGAGAGAATTTACATTGTTGAGGGGATACGAAGAAATACTCCGGTGGCTACTGATGATAAAAGCCTTGGTTGGTCAGCTGGTTCAGTGCGCTGCGAATCGGCTAGTTGCCCGACCCGAAGGTATCAAGAAGGCGCCAGCCGGAAGCGGTAAGTATCGATCATCCGCGCCGGCTTCGACAACCGACTCTCTTAATCGCCTGCTAAGCAATGGTCAGGAGCGGCGGTGGAGGGGCCGGGCCGGAAACGAGTTCACTGTGGTGATGTACCCCAAAGCTCTCTTCTGTTTCCAGACTGAGTAAACTCGCGGTCCCTACGCCTCCTTCTGTCTTCATCCTACATCGAGGTCATGCTTGCTGTGCTCGATCTTTGCGTAGGCGTTCCGTCAGGTTTCGCACAGCCACCTGATGGGTTTTAAGGGAGGGGGGTGACTTCCATTTCAACCTCAATTGTCGTGTACATCTTGCTCTCTGGGGTCCTCGGCGCCGTGGTGGGAGCTGGGATATTTGAGCTTCTGCGTCGCCGGATGACAGGTGCCAAACAAGCTGAAGCGGAAGAATTGGCTAAGCGGGTTGTGCAGAATGCGCAACGCGAGGCTGAGAATGTTCTGAAGGAAGCGAGACTAGAGGCGAAGGATCTGGCGTATAAGGCAAAATCCGAGTTTGAGCAAGAACAGAAAGCCAAGCTTGGCGAACTGTTGGTGCTGGAAAAGCGTCTTATCCAGCGAGAAGAAGGGTTCGACCAAAAAGTCACCGCGTTGGAAAGGCGAGAGAACGAGGCGCGCAAGCGCGAAGTCGATTTTACGAAACGAGAAGAGGGGCTTTTGGCTAAGGAATCTGCTTGCGCAAAAGCCGAGCGTGAGCACCGTGAGGCGCTGGAGCGCGTGGCGGGCATGACGGCGGATGAAGCCAAGAAACAGTTAATCATGGAGATGGAGTCGCAGGCTCGGTTGGATGCCGTCGGGATCGCCAAGCGAACGATTGAAGAAGCTCGGGAAAACGCGGAGCGGGAAGCTCGGGAAATCATTACCGCGTCGATCCAGCGTGTCGTTCGTGACTATGTCTCGGAATCCACGATTTCGGTGGTTCCTATTCCGAACGATGCCATGAAAGGGCGAATCATCGGTCGAGAAGGGCGAAATATCCGCGCGCTGGAGGCGGCCACGGGCATTGATCTCATCATTGATGAAACTCCAGAGGCGGTGATCATCTCAGGATTTGATCCATTACGACGCGAGATCGCCAAAGTGTCGTTGGAACGCCTGATGCATGATGGACGGATCCATCCCACGCGCATTGAGGAGATCGTCGAAAAAGTGAAGGTGGACATCGACAAGCTGATGTACGAAGAGGCAGAGAAGATCATCTTTGAGCTGGAGCTTTCCGATTTTCATCCGGAATTGATCAAAGTGTTGGGGCGCCTCAAGTATCGAACGAGCTACGGACAGAATAATCTCTACCATGCCCGCGAAGCCTCCTACATTTGCGGCATCATGGCATCGGAGCTGGGGCTGGATGTCAGATTGGCTCGTCGCGGTGCGCTGCTGCATGATATCGGTAAGGCGGTCAGCCATGAAGAGGAGGGACCGCACGCCATGCTGGGGGCTGAGATCGCCAAGAAATACGGTGAATCACCAAAGATCGTCAATGCGATCGCCGCGCATCATGAACAGGTTGAGCCAATTTGTCCGGAGAGTGTGTTGGTCGCGGCTGCCGAAGCCTTGTCGGCCGCACGTCCCGGTGCACGACGCGAAGCGCTGGAGTCTTACGTCAAACGGCTAGAAAAGCTCGAGTCGCTGGCGACCGGACACAAGGGGGTCCAGAAGGCGTACGCCATCCAGGCTGGGCGTGAAATTCGGGTCATTGTCAGACAAGAGGACATTACCGATGCCGAGTCTTTTCAGCTCTCTCGCGAATTGGCAAAGAAGATCGAACAGGAGTTGACGTACCCTGGGCAAATCAAGGTGACCGTCATTAGAGAAAGTCGATACGTGGAGTATGCCAAATGAAGGTCCTTTGTATCGGTGACATCATGGGGGAACCTGGTCGCCGAGTTGTCGCTCGGATCGTCCCTCGCTTGATCGCACAGCGTCAGATCGATGCCGTGATCGCCAATGGGGAGAATGTTGCAGGAGGTTTCGGGGTAACGCAGGAACTGGCCGAGGAGCTCTTCGAAATGGGAGTCTCGGTGATTACGACCGGCAACCATGCTTGGGATAAGAAAGAAGCCGTCGAGTATTTTTCTCGTGAGCCTCGCTTGCTCAGACCGGCGAACTATCCGGCCGGGGTTCCAGGAAATGGGAGCGTCGTCATGGAGACCGCGGGTGGAGAGCGGCTGGCGGTTCTACAGTTGATGGGGCGGGTATACATGCCGACGATCGATTGCCCATTTCAGACGGCGAAGCGAGAATTGTCTCGCTTGAAGCGGGAGACATCCGCGATTATCGTCGACATGCATGCGGAAGCCACCTCTGAAAAAATGGCCATGGGACATTTCTTAGACGGGGAAGTGGTGGCGGTCGTCGGGACGCACACGCACGTGCAAACGGCAGATGATCAGATCCTTCCCAAAGGGACCGCATACATTACGGATATCGGGATGACGGGACCGCTTCATTCGGTCATCGGAGTCAAGAAGGAATTGGCGATCGAGAAATTTTTGACTGGGATGCCGCGCCGGTTTGAAGTGGCATCAGGACCGTCAGTGTTCTGCGCGGTCTTGCTCGAACTCGATCCCCGCTTGGGTAAGGCCATCGCATTTGAACGAATTCGCCTCGTCGATTAACGGGGAATGCCCAAGCCGGATGACCGTTGGCTGCTGCGCATCAATCCTCACGAACGATGAGGAAGGAGAGGCCCCACGAATACCTACTCTCCCTCGCCCCTTTTTCATCCTGTTCCTGATGGGCCATCAAGGCCGGTACTGACCGTCTCCGAATTCACCGCCATGGTTCGGGCTTCCCTTGAAGCTGGCTTTGCCGAGGTCTGGCTCGAAGGGGAAATTTCGAATCTCCGCGCGCCAGGCTCGGGGCATCTCTATTGTACGTTGAAAGACGGATCGAGTCAGATTCGAGCGGTCATCTTTCGCGCGGCTGCCCTGCGGCTGCGATTCGACCTGGAGGATGGGCTGCATGTCGTTGTGCGTGGACGGCTCTCAGTCTATGAGCCTCGAGGAGAGTACCAGCTTATTCTGGATCATCTTGAGCCTAAAGGCAGGGGTGCCCTCCAGTTGGCGTTCGAGCAGCTCAAGCGTCGTCTTGAGGCAGAGGGGCTCTTCACTGCGCGGCGCAAACGATTGTTGCCGGTGTTCCCTTGGACAGTCGGAATCGTGACCTCACCGACTGGAGCGGCGGTTCGGGATCTGATCACCGTCTTGCATCGTCGCTGTCCCATCCTGAGGATTATTATCGCACCTGTCCAAGTCCAAGGAGCTGGAGCCGTCGGGCAGATTGCATCGGCCATTCACGCGTTCAACACGCTTGGTTCTATCGATGTGGTCATCGTCGGACGAGGTGGTGGTTCGATGGAGGACCTGTGGAGTTTCAACGAAGAAGCGGTCGTGCGAGCGATTGCCGCATCACGGATTCCTATTGTATCAGCTGTTGGACATGAGACGGATGTCACTCTCGCCGACTTTGCGGCCGACGTGCGGGCCCCGACACCTTCGGCTGCGGGAGAAATAGTTGCTCCGGTTCTAACGGAGGTCGTGGAGCGTCTTGAATTGTTCGCGGCTCGGTGTCGGCAAGCGACGATGGCGCCATGCCGTGAACACCGACAACGACTCGATCTCATGGTGGCCCATATGGCGAATATCCGGTTTCGGATTCTCAGAGAAGCCCAGCGCGTGGACAGCGCCGTGGTTTCTATGCGCGAAGCCATACGCACCACGTTGAAACAGGTGACGGCAAGTACGCAGGAATGGAGACAAGCGTTGGAGTCGGCAAGCCCTGAGGTTCGAGTCCGTCACGGGATGACTATTGTTCCGCAATTAAAGTCGCGTTTGACCGGGGCCGTTCGCCACGACCTCGCTCGCTATGAGCAGCGCATTTATACCTATCTCGGCAGATTGAACAGTCTGAGTCCGCTTGCCATACTAGATCGGGGCTATGGAATCCTCGAAACGTTGCCCCATCACAAGACCATTCGAAGTGTCGCGCAGGTTTCTATCGATGACACGATCCGGGCTCGACTTGCCGACGGCGAGCTATGCTGCACCGTGAAGGAAGTGTCGCCGGATTCGTCGGTATAAATGCGCGCCTGGATTTCGATATAATACGTCTTCGTTGTCACTCAAAGGAGAGCGTCGTGGCTGGAGTCAAATTTGAGCAAGCGATGGCTAGGCTGGAAGCCATTGTCGGTGAATTAGAGAAGGGAGATCTGCCGCTCGATGAATCGTTAAAGATTTTCGAGGAAGGCATCCGTCTCTCGAAGAATTGTTTGAAAGTGCTGGAAGAAGCCGAAAAAAAAGTGGAAGTTCTTGTTCAGGACAAGAACGGAAAGAAACAGCTGCGCGCCTTCACGTCCGAGGATCTCGACCTGAAGGACTCCCGCGGGGAGCCATAATAAGCACCCGTTAGAGCGCAGGTTGTGTCTCATTCGCTTCCTTCTTTTTATTCCGCATGGGTACAAAAGGACGCCGCGAGAAAGATCGGTGTGATCACGTACTGGTAGCGCGGGGTTTGGTGCAGAGCAGAGATACTGCAGTCCGCATGATTCTGGCTGGAAAAGTCAAAAATGATGGGGTCGTTGTCGACAAACCGTCCAGAGTGATTCCCGTCGATGCACTCATTGAGATGACCGAAGATCGTCAGCCGTTTGTCAGCCGAGGTGGTGAAAAGCTGGCGGCGGCGCTCGACGTTTCGTCAATCATGCCTCAGGGACGAGTCTGCCTCGATGTTGGGTGTTCAACGGGAGGATTCACGGACTGCTTGTTACAACGAGGGGCGGCTAAGGTCTACGCCGTTGATGTTGGTTATGGACAGTTCGACTGGCGACTTCGACAAGACCCACGTGTTGTGTTGATTGAGCGGACCAACATCCGTTATATAGCACCTTCCGCCATCCCTGAGCCGATCGATCTTGTCGTCATCGATGTCTCTTTTATTTCGCTGACAAAGGTGCTCCAGCCCATTCTTCAATTTCTGCGATCTCACGCCCACATCATCGCCTTGATTAAACCTCAGTTCGAAGTGGGCAAGGGACAAGTGGGTCGGGGAGGTGTCGTGCGTGACGAAGGACAACGAGAGCAGGCGGTGCAGCGAATCTTACGCTTTGCGGCCGACATGGGACTACAGCTGAATCAGGTTGTCGCTTCACCCATCAAAGGGAAAAAAAAAGGCAATGAAGAAATATTGGCGATTCTTGAGTACAGCACCCCGTTTCATGGTATGTAGAAAAAGGTACGGCAGACAGCTCAATGAGGAGGGCCAATGAAAGTACTGGTGACGGGCGGCGCAGGGTTTATCGGGTCTCACGTCGTGGACCGACTCGTAGAAGAAGGGCATCAGGTTGTCGTCGTCGACAATCTGGTCACCGGGAAGCGAAAAAACGTCAACCGTGCGGCGAGTCTCTATAAGACCGATGTGACCAGCGGGCGATTGGAGCGGGTGTTTCGCAACGAACGGCCCAATGTGGTCCTTCACCTCGCCGCTCAGATCAGCGTCCGCAATTCGGTGGAGGACCCGGTGTTCGATGCGCAGGTCAACGTCCTGGGAACGATGAACGTGTTGCAGCAGGCGGTGCGGTACGGATGCCGAAAGGTTGTGTTCTCCTCGTCCGGAGGGGCGATCTATGGCGAGCAAGAGACTTTCCCGGCCGCGGAATCCCATAGGAATAACCCGCTGTCACCCTATGGCATCAGTAAACTATGCGGTGAGCATTACCTTTCCTACTTCCAACGCACGAGCGGAATTCCGGTCGTCAGCCTACGGTACGCCAACGTTTATGGACCACGACAAGACCCCGAGGGAGAAGCCGGGGTTGTCGCCATTTTTATCCAGAAAATGTTGAATAATGAGCAGCCCATCATTAACGGAAACGGCCGACAAACACGCGACTTCGTGTTCGTTGATGATGTGGCCCAAGCCAACCTTGTCGCCATGGGACAAGATGCGCATGGGGTCTACAATGTCGGAACAGGAATTGAGACGTCAGTGAACGAGCTGTTCAGAATGCTTGCTGGTCTGACCGGTTCTCCGGCTAAGGAGGTCCATGGGCCGGCCAAACTCGGCGAGCAGCTTAGGAGCGTGATCGATCCGTCCAGGATCAAACAGGAGTTGGGATGGGATGTGAAAGTCGATCTCGCCGAGGGACTCAAGCAAACCGTTGAATTCTTCCAGGGGGAAATAGGTAGGTAAAGCGATCTGAAACAAGAATGGTCACACTGACTTAGAACTAGATGGTACGCCCCTCAGAAGTAGCCGAGGGCGGGAGACCAACAACGTGTGGTTGTATCAGTATCGAGGCACACTTCCATCGACCTGGACAGACCAGGCATCGATCCCACCGATCAAATTTTTTACATTCGCAAATCCTTGCTGAAGGAGAAACTCCGTTGCGTCTCCGCTTCGCATACCGTGGTGACAGTACGCGATAATTTCGGCATCCCTGTCCAACTTGGAAAGTGAGTTAGGCAAAGTACCGAGTGGAATGAGGATAGAGTTGTTCAGTTTGGCGAGTTGATTCTCCCACGGTTCGCGTACATCCAAGAGTACCAGCTTATCTCCTTTATCGATTCGGGCCTTCAATTCTTTTGGTGTAATCACAAAGCTCATATGGAATCCTCCTCGTAGGGAGAGGAAATCATAAGCGACTATGGAAAAGGCTGTCAATGGGGGTTTGCCTGGCACATCGCAACCTGTTATTTCACTTCTTACTCTTTCTGCGCGATATCCCCGTCGAACTTCCACCGTCCCTGTCGGTGGCGGAGCTTCAGGGCCGCAGCGAGACGTATGGTGAAATCTGATCGTGGAATCTCTTGCGCTCCGAACCGCCTGACATGGGGGGAGGGCTGTTGGCAATCGATCAGACGAAAGCCCCAGACCTGGAGCTGTCGCACAAGCCTGACCAGTGCCACCTTCGATGCATCATCAACCTTGGTAAACATAGACTCGGCAAAGAAGGCGCCACCGAGTGCCACGCCATAGAGTCCACCTACCAAACGACCATCCTGCCAGGTTTCAACAGAATGGGCGTAGCCGAGCTCATACAGCCGCGTATATGCGTCCAGCATATCTCCTGTGATCCAGGTTCCTCCCTCCGGATATTGCGGACGTGGTCCTGCGCATTGTTCCATGACATCGCGAAAGCTGGTATCGAGTGTGACGGTGAACGCATTCGACCGAAGGCGCCGTTTCAAGCTGCGGGATACATGAAGGTTTTCGGGGAACAGTACGGCTCGAGGGTCGGGCGACCACCAGAGAATCGGTTGATTGTCGTTGTACCAGGGGAAAATACCATTCCGATAGGCTTCGAGAAGCCGCTCAGGTCGGAGATCTCCGCCGACTGCCAGTAAACCTTCGGGAGACGCCCGCTCAACCGGAGGAAAGCGAAGATCGTGCCGGTGTAAGCGAAACATCACTCTGTACGATACGTGAAGGGAAAGGAAAAGACGAGCCCGGCAGGAGCCTGATGAGGAGATTATCCATTTGGCAATTTCGTTTCGGCTAGGATTGGCTGAAACATCGGATCGCCGTCGAGCACGGCTTTCAGCGATTCGCTGTGGAGGAAATAGCGCCAGACTTCCTCGTTTTTTCCCGGTATGTCGTCGAACCAGCGTTTTGCCTCGGTCAGATGTTTCATCATCTCCTTTTTATCTCCGTAGTCAGGCATGAAGATCATGCTGTAGGCCATGGTGTACTCCGCCAGAAACTTGTCGAGGGGCAACTCGGCGAGAGCCAAAGCGGCCTTGGCGTCCTCATACGCGCGGAAACTATCGGGATCATGCAAAATTCGGTTCCAGGCCACTTTGTTGATGCGGGACCACGCAAGCTGTAGGAGTGCTTCGGCCTTGGGTGTCTTTCGGTCAGCCGGAATGTCTTTGACCAATGCCTCAAATGTTTCAACCATCGGACCTTGATCATTGTTCCAACGATAGGCCATCCCCAGCCGGAAACGATTATCCAGCCGTTCTGGGTAGATTTTCGCAAGAGTCTGTAACGCGGGCAACAACCGATAGAGCAGGTCCGCTGGCGTCGGTTGTGAGAATCCGCCCACTTCCATCACTAAGGAGAGATCCAGGCGATCGGAAGCGGCAGCGGTCGTCCAATAAAACTCGTTGACCGTGAGGGAGAGCGCCGGATCTTTGACCATCAGTTTGTGGTTCTGAGCCGCCTCCCGTAGCAAGACACCGTACAGATTTCTGGTCAGGACGGTTAGAGCGTCCGCTTGATTCGGGTCGATGATCAAGATGCGATTGAGCATCGCGACTCGATCGCGTAATTCAGGAAAAGCAGCGGCGCGAGCTGCTGCAACAGTCAGCATACCAGGCTGATCATCGGGGCCCCACCAGACAAGCGAGTCGAGAAGGGCGCGGCTTGTCTCGGTCGTGAACGGGATCCTCTCTGCGACCATGCCCGGCGCTTCAGGCGTGGTTTCCACGGGGAGATGGAACACGGCGGTGTCGCGTGGAAAACCATGCCGTCTGAGTCCGCTGAAGACCACCCATTGGGTGGTGATGGATTTTACTGCACGCCGTTCACGCTTGATCGTGCTCGTCCACTGGACAGTGTTTGGCCCATACGTCAGAGGTGCGGTGAGTGGGTCGTGGTAGTGGACGGTGAGATCGACCAGTGTGGTCGGGACTCCGATGACTTTCCCGTTCGGCGCAAGTCGGAAGGATCCATTTGGAATCGAACGGCTGTTTGTGACGGCGAGATGCAGGCCCGTTCCGGGAGGTGTGAGCCCGAGAGCATCCATCACAAAGGCGGAGGCAGAAGCGCGGGACAGGTCATCGCCGTAAAACACGAGCGGACCGGCGCTTGGCCAGAGGACGTTCATCCCAGTATCAGACCGTTTCAACAGTGGTGTATGGCCCGCAGTCAATGCCTGCCAACAATCGTTGTACGAGGAATCGGCTGTCGCAGATTGTGCTGGTTCCGCAAGGGGAACGGTCACAAGCTTGTACTGACACGCAAAGTCCAGTTGTCCGGCGGCGACTTTGTCGCCATGCGCGATGGCTTCGGCATAGCGAATGGCCGTATCGACGGCAGCCTGACGCGCGGCTCCGCCCAGTTTCGTCTGGTGAGGGGTTTTGGATGGCGAGGCAGCGAGGGTCAGCACCGGTGCATCAAGAATCGCAAACAATACGGAAAGAATGAGAATTCCAAACAATGGGTTCACAGTCGTCATGACATGGCGTCGATGTGTTGTGGTTTATCGAGTCTGCGCGGCTTTCAGGATCTTCCGGCGCATCAAAGACCGGTCGACAGTCGACAGGCTCGGAACCGGACTATGGCGACAAAGTGAGACGGTCTGACGCAGGGAGAAGACGAAGATTTCACAGTTGGGACAGGCGCCCAAGTGCCGGCGAATTTCATGGCAAATGTCTCCTGCTAGTTCATCATCGATATAGGCGGACAGCTGTCGGAGAATACCCAGGCACTTGCTCTTTTCATGGTTATGCTGATGCCGAGTCATAGAAGCGCGTGGTCGCTGTCCGGAAGCCTGGCGCTTTGTCATGGAACCGTTCCTTCCGCTATTCAAGTACCGCGTGTTCGTGATCGGGCATCGTCTGGCCATGTCCTTGGGCACTGAGTTGACGACGGACAAACAGTCGGGCGCGGTGCAGACGTGATTTCACCGCTCGCTCATTCAACCCCATGATGGTTCCGACTTCCTTCGCGCTCAAGCCTTCCATGTCTCGAAGAACCAAGACCATCTTGTACTTCTTCGGCAGCTGATTGATCGCTGTATCGAGCGCGTCACGCAATTGCTTGTTCTGGAGCGCTTCTTCGGGGCTGAGGCCGTCGATCGGAATCTGCAGACGAAACTCGCCCTCGGATGTGGGGATGAACTCTTCGAGAGATAGTTCCCGTTCCGGGGCACCTTTTCGTCTGCGCCGCATACGCAGGCAGGCCCGAGAGGCGATGGTATACAGCCATGTCGAAACTTGGGCGTCACCGCGGAATTTATCGAATCCACGATAGGCATTCAGAAACGTCTCCTGTACCAAGTCTTGTGCGGTCTCCGGCTCGCCGCATAATCGATGCGCAAAGCGATAGACCAGGTCCACATGATCACGAAATAGAGTATCAAACACCTTAGCGGTTTGTGAAGGAATTGATGGTGACCCTGGCGGATGACTCCCAGCGGATGTGCCCATATGTTGGGCAGTCTACGGGGGGATTGAAAAGAGAGTCAAGACGAAGATGGGGTCGGAAGCTACTTCACCCGGTGGAAGTCGACGACGTCGCCTTGCCCGTTGAGTTCGACGGTGATAGGAGTCCCTTCTCTCGCGCCATTCAGTGCGCTTTTCCCTTGATCGGCCGGGTAGGTCCGTTCTCCTTCTGGAGTCCAGAGCCTGACACTCGTCCGATCCGGGGTGACGAATTCCAATGGTCCGGTGACGAATCGCCGGGTGGGAGCAGAATCGGCGGATGGGGCGAGATCCGCGACGACGTGGTGGTCATGCATGTGCAATCTCATCATCTGTCCGACTTTGGCATTCTTGATGCCGATCTTGGTGTTGACGTTGACGATACCGATCGGAGTCCGAAAGAAAATAAAATTGGACTTGAGTTTTGAGATGGTGCCGGTCAGCAAGAGGTGGGCGTTGGATCCGCGGGTTGCGATCTGCCCGACCTGAAGGTCGAATTGAAGATCATGGACACCGATGACGGTATGGCTATCATCAACCTCGACGGTGACGGAGTCACCCTCCTTCCGGCTTGAGAGAGCCCGTGCATGGTTGCCCATGTGGAAGGCCTGCTCGCCCTCAGGTGTCCATCCTATCAGCTGCGTGTCATCTTCCTCGCTTCGCCTGAACGGCCCGCTCAGGTAGCGGTGAACGAGTGTCCCATCGGTTCGTTTCACAATATCGACCACGAGATGGTCGTCATGTATTACAAAGGAGACTTCCTGCGACGCCGGGATGGTCTTGAGCGTGGTTTTCGAACTCAATGACAAGAGTCCGACCGGGGTCTTGAGGAAAACGATCCCCGGCTTTGCTCGCCAGACACGGCCCGTCAGCATGATCGATGGGTTAGGCTCAGGGGAGGGAGCGGAAACCTCGGACTCAAGCTCAGCGGTCTCCTCTTCGGGCAGAATGGAGGAATCCGGCTCAGCCAACTCCTCTGCGTGATCAAGGATCTCCGATTCATCGGAAGATGAGTCGGGACGGGCAGGGAGTTCTGGATCAGATGGCATCTGAGGTTCGGCGGAGGTCCCGGCTTGGCCGGGTGATGGGTTGAATGGATCCGGAAAGACTCTCTGCTCCGCCAAGCTCGTGGTGTCGATATTCAGTGTTCCCACGAGGAGGAGCGTGCTGAATATTCGGAAGATCGGTAACGGTCGAATCATTGAATCAGCGGTTCAAAACTTGGTTGTTAGAGTTTACCATCGGCGGCGTGGCATACCTCTAACGTCCGATCGATTATGCGAATAACATGTGCGTACAGTGGAGTCAACCGGAAAGCGAGTTTATCTGATACAGGCAGCTGATCCCGATAGTCGTCCAACACCCCAGGCGTCACGGTTAGCTCACAAAACTTGTTCGCTTGCAGTGACAGCAGATTAGCCGGCTTGATGCGTAGCACTGTGTTGTTGCGCTCTGGCATGAACCGTGTGTCCATCGGCGTGTCGTCAGTTGAAAGTGCCACTGTCTGCTGTGTGATCCAGATGAAGTAAACCGACTCCGTGAAGAGCACTATCACCGCCGTCACCGTGGTATTGAAGGGAACAGTTTGTGTCTCGGCCAGGAGCTCGAATGGGATACTGTTGGGTCTTTTCCCCCTTAGTTTAGCCTTCTCGAACTATTTGTAGTGACGGTGATGAGGCGATTATCGGAAATCCAGCTTGTCGCTCATCGGTATATTTTCGTGTTCAATGGCTCAAATAAGATATCAAGAGTCCGCAGCGGACTCTGTCCGAATGGAGAGGAGGACTAAAGGATGCAGACGAATGCCGCCGAGGTCGTCCGAGTGCATGATCTCACACACGATGTCCGTGAGCTTGACTTGCGAGTGATCTCGCCTGCGACACTGGATTTCCAGCCGGGGCAATTCATTTCTTTTGAGATTCCCGTCATAAGGAGACCGCATCCGATGACACGTGCCTATTCGATTGCCTCGCCGCCCAGTCAACGGAGCATCCTTACATTGGTCTTCAACCGAGTGGACCACGGACCAGGGTCGAGATTTCTCTTCGGTCTCAAACCCGGCGATCAGGTCCATTTCAAAGGGCCGGCGGGAAGTTTTCGTTTGCACGACGATGCGCCACGCGATCTCCTGTTTGTCGCGACCGGCACGGGGATTGCCCCGATCTGGTCTATGCTCCATACCCTATTGTCCAAAGCAACCCCGCAGGTCGTGTCCTTGCTATGGGGTCTCCGAGCCCAGCGGGATCTGTACTATCAGGAAGAGCTACACGAACTGGCGGCCCGACATCCCATGTTTCACAGCACCATGACATTGTCTCGTCCTGATCCGGGATGGACCGGTCCGACCGGTCGCGTCACCGCGCTGGTGCAGGAGCGTGTCAAGACGGTGGACAACCTCGCCGTGTATCTCTGCGGAAACGGCGGCATGATTAAGGACGTCACCGACTTTCTCCGCTCGAAAGGCCTCTGCCCGATCTATCGCGAGAAGTGGTACGACGAAGAGAATGAAGAATGACATTGCTGTTCATGCGTCGGCCCGGATTTCGTGGAGACCAGGAAAAGATCCGCTCCGGAGCGACGCTAAACGGACGGCCCATACGCGCGCACCTGCTTCATATTGGATTCCAGAAGACTCTCTGCTACACTTCATTCCTAATATGAGCCAGTTACATGGCCCTATGCTGTCGATGTACGATCCGTCTCGCCTGACTGAAGGAGCAGCAAGATGACGACCACGATACGGGCTCGAATGAAAGGTGGGATTATCGAACCGCTCGACCGCATTGACTTGCCGGAAGGGCAGGACATGATGATCACCATCCTCACCCCACCATCGACAACGGACCGAGAAGTCTTTCGGCGCAGTGCTGGAAGATGGCACGGCACGTTTGATCCCCAGACGCTGATTGACGCAATCTATGCAGATCGGTTGGTGTCGACTCGTTCCGCTCCAGCTCTATGACCCTCCGTTACCTCCTCGACACGGACTGGGTCATCCATTATCTTCATGGCCGTCATGACATCGTCAAACGAGTTCACGCCTTGAATGAGCAGGGGCTCGCGCTGTCGACCATTTCCCTCGCAGAGCTGTACGAGGGTGTCTATTTCTCTTCGAATCCGTCAGGCAATGAGTCTGCTCTTCATGATTTTCTTCGTGGGGTGACGGTGCTTGGCATCGATGAAGATACATGCAAGATATTTGGTCAGCAGCGAGGACGCCTACGAAGGATGGGCAAAGCGGTGGGGGATTTCGATCTTTTGATTGGGGCAACGGGCTTGCGTTATGAACTGACGGTCCTCACGAACAATCGTCGCCACTTCGAGCTCATCGAGGGGTTGACGATTGAATCCGCTAGTCTGCCCTGAGGGTGAACCCAGCGGGACTCACCGATTCCTCATCAGTACCGCTTCTTCCTTCATTTCTTCTCGCACGCCACCCCACAGGTCGTGTCCTTGCTATGGGGTCTCCGAGCCCAGCAGGATCTGTACTATCAGGACGAGCTGCACGAACTGGCGGCCCGGCATCCCATGTTTCACAGCACCATGACATTGTCTCGTCCTGATCCGGACTGGACCGGTCCGACCGGTCGCGTCACCGCGCTGGCGCAGGAGCGTGTCAAGACGGTGGACAACCTCGCCGTGTATCTCTGCGGAAACGGCGGCATGATTAAGGACGTCACCGACTTTCTCCGCTCGAAAGGCCTCTGCCCGATCTATCGCGAGAAGTGGTACGACGAAGAGAATGAAGAATGACATTGCTGTTCATGAGCCGGCCCGGATCTCGTGGACATTGGGTTAGGACCCACCGGGGAGAAGCGTGAAACGGTGTTCTGCAGCGACCAATCCCCCTTCACGGCCGAACCAGGACATGGGCACACACAATCACCAGGGCGCTTGTGGCAAGTACGGCGATGAATGCCCAACTGATTCGACGCCATTTGGATCGAACCTTCTGGTATTCACGCTCATACGTCGACGTCGCCTCCCACTTGTCTCGTGTAAATTCCACCTCCACTCGCGTGGCTTCGTCCTCTCGAGACAGACGCCAGAGCCACACAGGGATCGACGCGACGAACACACCAGCAGTAAAGAGATTCACGCGCTCCGCAACCCATACGAAAAAACTCATGCTGCCGGTCCTCCGCGCTTCGTGCTGACTCCCGCCTCGTTCGTGGTGCTCACCCAGGCCGCCGGGTTATTTGGGCCGGTTCTGCGCGCAACGGAACCCGGTTCTCGTGTCCCGCTTTGTCGGCGCACCCCCGTCTCGAACTGTGGGTCGAAGCGCAAACAAAGTATCGTTCCAGCTCCCACCACGGATCATCCGATAGTCTCCGCTCGACGGGCCCATCGGATTCTGCTCCGGGCTCTTGCGGTAATACAGGCCGTCATACCGGTCCGCTACCCATTCGGTCACATTGCCCGTCATATCGAACAACCCGAACGGATTGGCCTCATACGACCCCACTGGCGCGGTGGTGAGATATCCATCGTCGTATCCGGCGATGATGACCGACAGACGGTTCCTGCCGCTTTCGTCCGCGACGTTGGCGACCCGACGGGTACTGGGCGAGAAATTCCCCCACCAATAGGTCGTCTGCGTTCCAGCCCGAGTGGCATATTCAAACTCGGCCTCCGTCGGCAACCGCTTGCCTGCCCAGCGGCAATAGGCCTCGGCATCATGCCATGACACATTGACGACGGGATGATCGGCTCGGTCGCTCGCAAAGACCTCCGGTCCCGCTTCCGGTTGCTGCCGGTGGCCCCCTTCGTCTCCTGCCACCCCTGGCCGGCGATCCGAACGGAAGCCGTGCCCTCCTTCTCGGCCGTGGTCTCATAGCCGGTAGCCTGCACGAACTGCTCGAACTGCCGGTTCGTGACTTCGTAGGGATCTAGGGAGAATGGATCGAGCGTCACTCGATGACGAGGCTGCGCCGACAGGACCAGGCCTTTGCAGGACGCGGCCTCCTTCTTGAACTGCGTCGTGCATTCCTCAATGGCCCGATCCCTCTCGTCGTCGCTGATCCCCATCCAGAATGTTCCGCCTGGCACCAGGACCATCGGGGCCTCGTCTGGGCCCGTGCGTGCCTGGGAGCGTGGTGGAGGCTGCTTGGAGGGCTGGACAGGCGCCTCGTCTTTTGGGGACACCTCCGAGTGAGCTGATCGCGCTGCCCCCTCGTTGCCGCCGAGCTTCGCCGGAGCCGTGGCTCCTGCACCAGCACCCGTTTCGTGCCCGCTGGGACTCGCCTCCTCTGTCACGACCACCTGCTCCTCCTGCTGGCTCCGGTCCCATAACATCCTGGCACTCAGCTGGAACAGAAACAGGCAGAGCGCGAGGATCCCGCCATACAAGATGATCAGCCTCAGTCGGAATCGCGCGAGTGCGGCAGATTCATCGGTAATCGGTTTGTTCGGTGACCATACCTTCTTGATGATCAACAGCCGTTTCGCCTCTCGTTCTGAGTGGTACAGCATGTACGCGCAGAACGACCCAAGGAGAACCACGAACACCATGTGACCGACAATCTGCCTCGTGAGGTCTTCAGGAGCCTCGAGCGCCATGTGCGTGCCTTTACCTTATGCTGGAGACCAAACCCACTCCCACTTGAGACAGGGAAACTGTGGGACCTGTTGTAGAGTGCGTATCCGCTATTTATCGCGATGGCGGTTGTGGTCCCCTTTTCACTAGCCATCGCCTCCGATGCTCTTGTGTTCCCGGATGCCCATAAGGGGGACGGTAACACGGTCAAGGCCGATGGCGTACAAAATGGTCGGTTCCTGCACGAACGAATCGTGCGCCGTTGGAAGAAAAAAGAGGATTACGCGGGAAAGACAGGAAATTTCAAAGGGAATGCTTACTTCTTCCTGACCATGAGGCGGAGCGGTGTGCCGGTGAATTGGTAGGTCTCGCGCAGTTGATTCTCCAAGTACCTGAGGTATGCGGGCGTCATGTCATCCGGATGACCGACAAACAGCGCGAAGACCGGTGGTTTGGTGGCCACCTGCGTGATAAAGGCCGCTTTCGTCATCGCCGACGGCTTGTGTTTACGCACCGGCAATGGGTGGATGGCGAGGATCTTCTGCAGCCAGGTATTCAATGTTCCGGTGGGGACACGTTTCGTAAACATGGTATGCACGTCGTTGAGAAGCGGGAAGAGGCGGCGGAGGGATTCGGGTTTGATGGCTGAACCATAGAGGATCGGAGCCCATACCAGAAACGGAAAACGACGGCGGAGTTCAAGCTCATACTCTTGCCGTGCCTTCTCATCTCCGGCGCGCAAGTCCCATTTGTTGACCAAAAGAATGCAGCCGCGCCCTTGCTTGAGAATAGCCCCGGCAATCTTGGTATCTTGTTCCGTCACGCCTTCCAGGCCATCCAAAAGCAGGACCGCAATGTCTGACCGACCGATGGCACGGAGCGATCGGAGCACACTGTACCCTTCCACGCCGCGATCGACCTTGCCACGCCGCCTGATGCCTGCCGTGTCGGTGAAGACATAGCGTTGATTCTGGTACGTGACCAGTGAGTCGATGGGATCACGTGTCGTTCCCGGAACATTGCTGACGACGACACGCTCTTCTCCCAACAGTGCGTTCACGAGCGTGGATTTGCCGACGTTCGGGCGTCCCACTACGGCAATGCGGGGCAGTTGCTGCAGTTCATCGGACTCATCAGCGGAAGGAAGCAGCGGATAGATGGCGTCCAACAGCTCGGCAACCCCGAGGCCATGTTCGGCCGATACGGGATAGAGTTGGTCGGTTCCCAATCGGTAGAAGTCGGCGAGTAAGGGTTCCGATTTTGGTGTATCGATTTTGTTGATGGCATAGAACAGCGGCTTGGTCACGCCACGCAGGAGCTTCACCACTTCATGGTCCGGGGGAGTCAATCCTGAACGCCCGTCCAGGAGCGCGATGAGGATATCCGCCTCGGCAATCGCCAGTTCCGATTGCCGGCGGATCAAGGTCAACATACTGTCCGACGCGGAGAGATCCAGTCCCCCGGTATCGACGAGTCGGAACTTTCGATTGCGGTAGGTGGCGTCGGCATAGTTACGGTCGCGTGTCACCCCTGGGACATCGTCCACAATGGCGATCTTCGCGCCTAGGATCTTGTTGAACAACGTCGACTTGCCGACGTTCGGCCTGCCGATGATGGCGATGAGCGGAGGCGGGCCGCCCTGTTGCGGCAGCACCGGAAGAGTCGGCTCTTGTTGGGGGTCGGATTTCGCGCGCGCCATGATTGGCCGGACCGTACCATAGGATTTTTCTCAAACACAACTCGCCTCGTCTTCTCGCTGGTCGTTCGGCTATACTCTGTCCTATGACTCAGCACGCTCTCGACTGGTCCAAAATCGACGATGTGCTGCTCGATATGGACGGCACGTTGCTGGACCGCCATTTCGACAACGTCTTTTTTGAAGAGGAACTACCGCGCCGATATGCGACGCTCCACGCCATCTCGTTTGAGGAATCCCGCGATCGACTGATGTCGATGTACCGGTCGGTCGAAGGCGAGCTGGCCTGGACGGATCTCCATTACTGGACGAAGCAGGTCGGCATCGATGTGGTCGCGATGCACAAGGAACTCGATCATATGATTGGCTTTCTGCCCGGCGCCGAGGAGTTTCTACGGTACCTCCGGAGGTTGGGGAAGCGGGTGACCATTGTGACGAATGCCCATGAAGCCGGGGTGTCGGTCAAGGTCGCCAAGACGGGCTTGGATCGATATGTCGATCGGATTGTGGATGCCTTTGAGGTCGGCTATCTCAAGATGCGACCAGAGTATTGGCCGAACTGCCGACGATTGTTGAGCTTTGATCCGGCGCACTCGTTGTTCATGGATGACGATGAAGGTTGTCTGATGGCTGCGAAAGAATTTGGTGTGGCATACCTCATTCACAGCGCCAAGTCGAGTTCGCAACTGCCGCCGTCGACGCTGCCTCAGTTTCTTTCCATCACGGGGTTTTCGCCGCTTATGAACGGTCGGCCGACGAACTAGTGCTGTGCGACCGCCGCGCCTTGATACATCTCGCCGACCAATCTTGGCACACTCTGCATGCTGAATCGATCAAGGTGCGTGATCGTGAGGCCGGATTGGGTGATCAGCCGATCAATCTGCCGGTTAAGGTTGCATCCGCAGCCGACGACATTCTGAATGGGGTTCAAACGGTCCTGCCACGTAGCGATCGTGTGGTCGTCGCTTCGGCCATGTTCCAAGAAGAGAAACCTGCCTCCCGGTTTGAGGACACGCCTCACTTCTTGCAGCGCGAGCACCGGATCGGGAATCGTGCAAAGCGTCCAGGTGCTGACGACATAATCGAATGTCTGATCTTTGTCGGGAAGCTGTTCGGCGCTGTGATGGGTAATCTCGACCGGAAAGTGTACGACCGCACGCCGTTCCGCAACACGTGTGGGGAGCATGGAGGCAGGATCGACGGCCTGCACTCGCGATACGTTGGAGCCGTAGTGAGGAAGATTGAGCCCGGTTCCAATCCCAATCTCCAACACCTCGCCAGCCACCTGTTGCAGCAGCTCTCCCCTCAATCGCTGAAACTCTTCCCCGCGCATGAAGCGGTCCATGAGCCGGGGGAAAATATAGGAGGCGTAGAATCCCATGGCGCGGGTAGTATAACAAAGAGGTGCAACGCTTCAGTTTCGGAACTTGTGACCCTAGGGGGGCTATGTTAGAGTCCTCAGTCTTTTTAGGGCCTCACGACCATGAGCAAAGGATACGACCACCGCACAATTGAGTCGAAATGGCAGCAGTACTGGGACGCACACCGGACGTTCCGTGTCACGGACGATCTCGCCAAACCGAAGTTCTACTGTCTCGACATGTTTCCCTATCCGTCTGGTTCCGGACTCCACGTCGGCCATCTTGAAGGGTACACCGCCACCGATATCGTCTCTCGGTATAAACGGATGCGGGGGTTCAATGTGCTGCATCCGATGGGCTGGGATGCCTTTGGTCTGCCGGCTGAGCAGTACGCCGTAAAAACCGGAATCCATCCGGCAAAGACGACGGCAGAAAACATCGCCACCTTCAAGCGCCAGATGCAACGGGTGGGACTCTCGTACGACTGGGAGCGAGAGCTCAGTACGACCGATCCGCAGTACTATCGTTGGACGCAATGGATTTTTCTGAAACTCTTCGAGCGTGGGTTGGCCTATGTGGCGGAAGTTCCCGTGAACTGGTGCCCGGCGCTCGGCACCGTGCTGGCGAATGAAGAAATCGTCGATGGCAAGAGTGAAGTCGGCGGCTTCGACGTGGTTCGCAAGCCGATGCGTCAATGGGTGTTGAAGATCACCGCCTATGCCGATCGATTGCTGGAGGATTTAACGCTCGTTGATTGGCCCACCAGCACGCTGGAAGTGCAGAAGAATTGGATCGGCCGGTCGATCGGCGCGGAGGTTGATTTCGCGCTGGCCGATCGGAAGGGCGCGATCCGGGTATTCACGACCAGGCCTGATACGCTGTTCGGGGCGACCTATATGGTCCTTGCGCCGGAGCACCCGCTTGTCGATGCGATTGTGAGCGACACACAGAAAGCCGCCGTTCAGGCCTACCGTGAGGCATCGGCCAAGAAAAGTGATTTACAACGGCAAGAATTGGAAAAAGAGAAGACCGGCGTATTTACCGGTGGCTATGCCGTCAATCCTGTGAACAATGAGCGGTTGCCGATCTGGATCGCGGATTATGTCCTGATGAGCTATGGGACCGGCGCGATCATGGCCGTGCCGGCTCATGACGAGCGAGACTGGGTGTTCGCGCGACAGTACGGGCTCCCTGTTCGAGAGGTCATTGCCGGAGGAAACGTCCGGGAGGCGGCCTTCACCGATACGAATTGCGGGACGGTCGTGAATTCGGCGACGAGTGATGACACCTTTTCGATCAACGGGCTTGCGCCGTCCGAGGCGATTCCGAAGATCACCGATTGGCTGGCGAAACAGGGTAGAGGCACACGAGCGGTCAACTACAAGCTGCGCGATTGGCTGTTTGCCCGACAACGGTATTGGGGTGAACCGTTCCCGATCGTGTGGGTGGATGGGGAGGCGCGCCCACTTCCAGAAGAACGGCTGCCTCTGGTGTTACCTGAGACGCACAACTTTAAGCCGTCGGGGACTGGCGAGAGCCCGTTGGCGAACTTGAGTGAATGGCTGGCGACGGCCGATCCTGTCACGAATAAACCGGCCAGACGAGAAACCAACACGATGCCGCAGTGGGCCGGCTCCTGCTGGTATTACCTGCGATTCATCGATCCTGCGAACGCAACGCAGCTCGTCGATCCCGGGAAGGAAAGGTACTGGATGCCCGTGGACCTGTACATCGGGGGCAGCGAGCATGCGGTTCTGCATCTTCTCTACGCGAGATTCTGGCACAAGGTCTTGTTCGATATCGGGGTGGTCAGCACGCCGGAACCATTCATGAAGTTGGTGCATCAAGGTATTGTCTTGGGCGAAGACAACCAGAAGATGTCGAAATCGCGCGGGAATGTGGTCAATCCGGATGAGATGATCGATCAATTCGGCGCGGATGCCGTGCGGCTCTACGAAATGTTCATGGGACCGCTCGAAGCGATGAAGCCGTGGAGCACGAGAGGTGTGGAAGGGGTGACGAGGTTCTTGGAGCGAGTCTGGCGATTGATGGTTGATGAGCAAGGTCGACTGTCCGGTTCCGTCGTCTCGACCGCCCCCAGTCTCGGCCACGAGCGTCTGCTCCATCAGACGATTAAGAAAGTGACGGAAGATATCGAGGCTCTGCATTTCAACACGGCGATCTCACAAATGATGATTTTTACCAACGAGATGACGAAAGCTCATCAGCGGCCTCGATCCGTGATTGAGCCGTTTGTCTTGCTGCTCTCTCCATTTGCGCCGCACCTCGCCGAGGAGCTCTGGAGTGTGCTCGGGCATCACCCCAGTGTCTCGCAGCGGCCGTGGCCGGCGTTCGATCCGGCGATGACGGTAAGCGAGCGTGTGAGCATTCCTATTCAAGTCAACGGCAGGCTGAGGGCCAAAATCCAGGTGCCGATTGATGCGGTTCGCGAAGACATTGAACGGCTGGCCCGTATGGAAGCGGCCGAGTGGCTCCAGGGAAAAGAGCTGAAGAAGGTGATCTACGTCGACAAGAAATTGCTCAATTTCGTCGTCTAGGAGTGGTGAGTGCTGAATGGTGAATCTGAGAAGAGCGGGAATCAAGAGAGAAGAAAGCCGTTTGCTTTTCTCCTCGGCACGGTCATCTCAGCACTCATCGCTTCGACGCTTGTCGCCTGCGGCTATCAGTTTCGGGTGGATGGAGCCGGCCCGACCATCGGAGGAGCCGCCGCCTCGACATTGACCGAACCACCGCCACGTCTCGTCATCCGGACGTTGGTCAACAACAGCTTCGAGCCGAATCTCGAAATGCGATACACCGATTACTTCCGCGATGAATTTTCCGCCGGCAGCGGCGCGCAGGTTGTCCCAGAGTCCGAAGCCACCGATCTCGTGCTGACCGGGCAGATCCTGTCGGTCATCGTGCCGACGCTGAGTTTTTCTCAGACGGCGACGTTAGAAAGTCGAACCGAGGTGGTCGTCCAGGTTGTGGTCGAAGACGTCCGGTCCAGAAAAGTGGTCTGGAGACAGCTGGCAAAAGGAGCTTCGGAGTTCTTTGTGACGCCCGACCTCCAATTCAATCGCGCGCTGCAAAACCGGGCGATCGAGCAGGCGGGGCGTTTTGTGGCGGCTGACTTGGCGGCGCGATTTCTGTTACAGCTGGAGACCGGTGCTCTGACGAAGCACGCGTCCGTGCCGGACTCAGACTCCGAGTCGCAGTAGGATTGAGGATCTCACCGATGGCCTCGGCTATGAATTATGCGCAGCTGGAGACGGCACTCAACCAGCAGCAGCCGGGACCGCTCTATCTTGTCGTCGGAGAAGAGGACCTGCTCAGAGATCATGCGATTGCGATTCTCAAGCGCGTCGCTCTTGGGAGTGGCGGAGATGAATTCAATTACGAACTGTTTTATGGCGATGAAGCGAGCGGCAGCGATATTCGAAACAGCGTGGCGGCTGTACCTGTTTTTGCCCCGCGTCGGCTGGTCGTGGTGAAGTCGGCGGAGAAACTGCCTGCTCGGGAGGGCGATCTGCTGCTCGATTGCCTCCAGAATCCGGTAGAGTCCACGACGCTGGTCTTTATGAGCCCGAAGCTGGATGGTCGCCTGAAATTCTCTCAAACCCTCACGCGGGCGGCGGTGGTCGTTGAGTGTTCGCCGCTCCGTGATGCTCAGCTCCTCCCATGGATTATGCAAGAAGCAGAACGGGTTGGAGTACGACTTGAGGAACACGCGGTTCACGTACTACGGGAAGTGTGCGGAACATCCCTCTACACACTACGACGCGAATTGGAGAAGCTCGCCTCATACGTGCTGTCCGATCGTTCGGCGACAGCTGCCGATGTCCACTTGCTCCGTGGGATAGATCCGGGCGCGTCCGTGTTTGACCTGACGCAGGCGATTGCCCAGGGCGACCGGGGACGAGTCCTCTCGATCTTGGCCCGTAATCTTGAAGCCGGAGAAGCCCCGCTTCGCATCCTGGGATCCCTCGCATGGCAATATCGCCGGCTTTGGAAAGTCAAAGATTTGCTGGCCAAGGGAGGTCGGGAGGGGGAGGTAGCCAGGAGTTTGCGTATGGATCCACGGAAGGTGCGTCCCTTTCTCGAGCGGTTTTCCGAGGCGCATCTTCAGAACGCGCTACGGCTCTTTCTGGACGCTGATGCGAAGCTCAAAGGAGGGAGCGGGAGTCGTCCACGAATGGTGCTGGAAGGCGTACTGTTGAAACTCTGTGAAGAGAGCGCAGGTAAGCAAGGTGAACTGGCGGCGCGACCCCCGGCTCCACCGAAACGAGCGCTCACTCGGGTGGTGTCGAACGTTCGAACGATTAAGAGCCGGAACCGGACAGCGCGTTGACGCGATGAGACAGGCGAGAAATCCGGCGAGATGCGGTATTCCGATGAAGCACGCCTTTCGAGACGGCTTTCCCGATTGCCGATGCAGCTTCTTGCAGGCTGGTCCTGGCCTCATCCGCATTGTTCCCGGCCACGGCCGATTGGACCTTCTTGATCAGTGTCTTCACCGCGTTGACGGTCGCGCGATTCCGCTCATGCCGTCGCTCGGCTTGGCGAGCTCGTCGAATGGTTGATTTGTGGATCTGAGGCATGGAGTACTCCTGTAAAAAAGAGGCTGACTTGTATCATAAGGCCTCGCCGATCGTCAAGGATCGGCTCTGAGGAAGGGACATGGGCATGGTGAAAATTTCGGCACGGGACAGACTGATCCTTGCATTGGATGTGCCTTCCATGGCAGAAGCGGATGGGTTATTAGACCGGCTCCAAGGACACATCTCCTTCGTCAAGGTTGGCCTTGAGCTCTACACCGCGGCAGGTCCCGAGGTCGTCAAGCGGATTGTCGAGCGGGGCATGCGGGTGTTTCTCGACCTGAAGTTTCTTGATATCGAGGAAACGGTCCGCCGAGCGACGAATCGAGTCGCCTCGATGGGAGTCGAGTTCTTGACCGTTCACGCCAATCGCAAGGCCCTTACAGCCGCTGTGCAAGGGCGGGAGGGCTCACCGCTGAAGTTACTTGCGGTGACCGTGCTCACGAATTTCGACGGTCAGGATCTCCGGGAAATGGGGATCCAACGGACCATCCAAGACCTCGTCACCGCCAGGGCGCTTCTGGCCTCAGAGGTGGGCTGCGACGGCGTCGTGGCGTCCGGTGAAGAAGCTTCGGCCATCCGGCAAAAAGTCGGGCCGCGTTTCACCATCGTGACGCCGGGCGTCCGACCGACCGGCAAAGGAGTCGACGACCATGCCAGGGCTACCACCCCTACACAAACGATCGCGTCCGGCGCGGACTATCTCGTGATCGGTCGGCCCATTCGTGATGCTGCCGATCCGGCAGCAACGGTCACCGCCATTCTTGCAGAAATGCAGGCCGCCTTCGATGGCAGGGGGGAACGCTAGTCGGTTGCGACAGGAATCAGCCCTTTGCTAATATCAGTTTCCTCCAGCCTGCATGGTGGGTGTAGCTCAGTTGGTTAGAGCGCCGGATTGTGGATCCGGAGGTCGCGGGTTCGAAACCCGTCATCCACCCCATACCTTCTCCTCCATTGTGGCTGCAGAATCGGGCAGGCCTCGAAGCCCGCTGGTCCCATCAGCCTTCTTCCCTGGGCAGCCATCCTACGTTCGTCTCGATATTCCAGGAATCAGGACATGTGTGGTGCAGGATCGTCCTGACCGACTTCAATGCGGCGTAGAAATACTCCCAAGCCGTTATCAGTCCGCATGCGCATACAAGATTCGCCTCCATGTTCTCCACATGGTCTGTTCGTTCGATGCGTGGGTAACACCATAATTGCCTCGGTCTTGTTGAAGATGTAAAAGTTGTTCGTCTTGCTTAGCATTGCCGATCATGCGATGATAGAACCCGTCATCGCTATGATGACGGCAATAATGACCTTGACCGTACACCTTCGACGCCATACCGTGACGCGTTCTTTTTGCTCGGCATAGCCGCATGCTACAAAGTGACTCGACTCTAGAGCTCATGACAGAGCAACAGTTTATTAAGAAGAATCTTGCTGTCATTAGAGCCTATCTCAAGAACAAGTTTCCTAGCTGCGTCATCACGGAAGAATCGAACCCGAGTCTGTATCACACGTTCACTGTGAGGGATGAGAAGCTGCGCCACAACTACAAGTTAAAGGTAGGCTGGCCGCGACTTTCAGACCGTAGTAACACGCAAGAGAAAACTAGAACCGAGTTGGGCCGCGTCGATGTGGCACGTTGCATGATTCGAGCAGGGGACGAATGGTTTTACTGGTGAAGGTTTCGCCTCTCTCTCACTATCCAGCTCATATCAGTTCATCTTGGTCGCGTGTGGAAGATGCCTGCCATACAATGCAAGCCATAACAGTCACTCATCCAGGAATTGCTGTAAAAAGCGACTTCTCTCAGGGTGCCGATACGACCCCCTTTGTTCTCGATCATGGCGAACCGCGCATGCATCACCATCACTTCTACAGAGGCATGGAACCTCGCGCGTCTGTGCGCAGTTGAGAGGAGGAGACGATGGGGTTCTCGCCTACCACTTCCTCGTATATCTTCAAGTAGTCGCGCACCATCCGTTCCGCGGTGAAACGGCGGTCAAATGACTCGCGGCAGGCACGACGGTCGATCGTCCCCAAGTCGGTCACCGAGGAGATCATCTCCTCGAGTGTCTCACTGATGAATCCGGTGACTCCGGACTCGATAATTTCAGGGATCGATCCGCGACAATACGCGAGCACCGGCGTGGCGCACGCCAGCGCTTCGATCAGCACGATGCCGAAGGGTTCAGGCCAATCGTACGGACACACCAGCGCAATCGCGTTCCCGATAAACTCATCTTTTTCGTCATCCGTAATTTCACCCACGAACTCGATCAAGGGATGGCGCATCATCGGCTCGATCTCGGCACGGAAGTATGCCTCGTCGGCTGGATCGACCTTTGCCGCCATCTTGAGTGGAATCCCCACGCACTTGGCAAGGGTGATGGCATGATCCGGGCGCTTTTCCGGAGCAATACGGCCGAGATAGGCCAGGTATTGGCCAGGTTCGTAATGCGGGCGGTAGAGGTCCGGCAAGCCGTGGTGCACGGTTCCCACCCAGTTGGAGAGGGGAAACGGGCGGCGCTGGGATTCAGAGATCGAGACCAACGGCATCTCGGCAAACTCATGAAAAACGGGCACGAGCTCTGGCAGGTCCAGCCGCCCGTGCAAGGTCGTCACTACCGGCGCCTCACACCGTCGCGAAGTCGGGAATCCGAGAAAATCCAAGTGCGAATGAATCAGGTCGAACTCTGTGGCCATGACTCCGAATGCTCGTTCCTGCAACAACACCTGGGGGGCATCACGATTGAAGATCCCGGTATTCAGACGCAGTGCCTGGGGGCAAACCGCTTCCAGCCGCGCCGCGGTCACGGATTCACCACTGGCGAACAAGGTCACATCGTGGCCCTGACGAACCAGCTCCTCCGTGATGTAAGAAACGATCCGTTCCGTTCCTCCATAACGCTGCGGTGGCACACTTTCCCATAACGGTGCGACCTGCGCGATTTTCATGTATTCTCCTGGTCAGTGAATTGTGATTGTCAATCGAATGTCCTCGAACGAGCTGCGTTGCCGCTCGATGACGAAGAGTTACGTCTGTACGGCGGCGATAAATCCTGTTACCGCACGAGCCATGATATGGGAGTAATGCAGGAGACATTCCACTTCCAGGTTGGGGGCTCAATGGATAAAACGTACTGAGGATGCGAACGTATCCCATAAGGTTCTAAAGGTTTTAGCAGTCAGTACTCCAAGAGGAGAGATGAGGAATTGAGCAGAGTAGGATTAGAGTCGGCTCTGGGCAACCATTGGCATGACCAATAGTAAGAAAAGCCAATAACCTCTGCTTCATACCGCAGTCTAGACAACCACAACCTGTTAGATGCGGAGTTTCAATACGATGGCAGGGGAGTCGCTGTTTGCTTCTGACAAGGAACTTTCCCGGCTAAACGAGGGAAGAGGGGAAACGCTCATGAAAAGTCACAGGCAAAAAGCACAAAAACCCATCCTGCCGCACCTTGAAAAAATGCCTCATATTCACGTCAGTGGGGCCAGATGGGCCTCACTTTTGAGCCACGACCTCAACCGGCGTTTCCCGCCGAACCGTCCTCAATCGAGAGCCCAACCTATCACGTGAGATCCGCAGGCTGGCCGCTGCCACCATTTTATTTATTACAACCCCGGAATCAGGTTCATTGATCTCAGAATGACTGTGAGTGTAACCAATACCAGGGTGTCAGCCCGTAAGCCAGGCTCTTCATGATTGCGCTATGCACAATGCAGAGGATCCGACCCCAGTTTTTCGACCTCTGGACACACGGCAATAATAGGGGCTAAGCTGAATTTATGATCCCTATCGAGGGGAGAAAGCCATGCCTGGAATGTTTGGTGCTCATCCTCCGCTCATGCTGATCGCTATCGTGATCGTCGTGATAGCGGCCGTGGTGTTCGCCCTGATGACGGCAGGCTATTGAGCGGACGAGGTGAATCGGACGGCAGTGCGGACGTATCGATTGCTGTAGGGTCAGGGTCGGGGTGGTCCTTACTAAGACGCTTGCGGCGAACCTCCCAGGGTTGGGCACGTTAACCCGCAAGGAAGTGGCGCCGCTTGATTTCTCAGGCAAGTGTCGGCCCTCCAACACTACTTCGATGACTTCTCCCCCTCTTATTGGCCGGGGCGGACGTATAACGAAGCGTCTTCCCAGGCTTTCTTGAGTTGCGCGGCGTGCATCGCTTCGTCATGGGTCAAGGGAGCCGTACAGTAAACCTCCCCACGACAAACCACGTAGGGCCGCTTGGCACAGCCCAAGAATCCGGCGCCGAGAATCAGTATACAGCCTACTAAGAAAAGTCTCATGTCGCACCTCCATTTGTGGGGAATCCGCTTCAATGCCCAACAAGGTTACAAGCTAGCTCGCCAGCGCTGCGGAGCACCATCCTACCTTGGAGGAAAGAACCCCGCCCTATCGGGCAGGATGCTTATGTGCAGGTGTTCATGAAGCAGGTCGGTTAGGAAAAGGAGCGAGGAGAATTAGAGGGCAGACCGCTCATTCAGGAATGCAAATTCAGAGACGTGGTCAACCCATTTGGATGCCCCACGTTTCCTCTTCAGATGGTCGATATGAGGAGGTCCGCCTGGTCCATGGAGGGACGGACAAGCCGGCTGATTGTCTATGCGACCCGCTCTTCCTCCAACGTTTTCAATGAGGAGCTGATGAAGAATCCGGTCCACCGCGTCAGATTAAGGTAGTCCGATGTTTCTTGGGGGAGCTCACTCCTCGGAATACTCCTGACGATCGATAGACCGCGGTTCTTGCTGAGGTCGGCAATGTTCGGGTTCGCTCGGTCGATTGCCGGATCGTATAGGACAATGAGGGGACGCATACGTGAATGCAGGTTAATGCTGACAACCAATCCAATGGAATGATCGTTCAGTGCCACAACCGTTCCCGGTGGATAAACGCTCAGGGTTTGGATAAGTCCAACGACGACCTCTTCAGAGAATTTGGTCTTGGCGCTCAAGTACAGCTTGGACAACGTTTCCGTGGGGGTCATCGTATTTTGAATATCCGGCGCATTCACGAGGGTTTCATATTCATCCACCACCATAAGAATTCTCAATGGCAGCGAAAGTTGACTCCCTTTCAGCTGAGAGGGATAACCGGATCCATCCACCCGTTCGTGGTGATGACGGATGATGTCCGTTACCTCATCGGGAATGCCGGGAAACTGGGCGAGCTTGTGAAGGCCGAGGTCGACATGTTGTTGAACGAGCCTTCGATCGCCGCTCTTCAAGTTGTCCCAGGTCTTGTGTCGGAGATCAGAAGGGAGATCGCGATCCCCGATATCGTGCAGGAAGCCGGCGATTCCGAGAGCGCGCATGGCTTCATGACCCAGATCAAACTGCCGCCCGACGAGCATCGACAGCACCGCGACGTTCATCGCATGAAGCACACCGATATCATCCAACTCTTGAGTGCCTAACAAACTCCCCATGGCGCTGGAGGCATCGTCAGTGGCCAGCAATTCCGTCAAGCCATCCACCATCTGCTTCGCTGCGGCAAGGCCGGCTTGAGATCCGTTTCTGATATCGTCGAGCGTTCTCGCGCTTTCAGCGACGGCCTGTTTGTAGAGCGCATCGGCTTGCTGAAGACTCTCTTGGTAGTGAATGACCATCGGAGAATGAGGGGCACTATGGGAAGACTCGGTATTCTGCGAAGACTTGTCAGAGAAATCTGGCGCAACAGTTTTCCCCACATCGGAGGAAGCCTGTTCCGACTTCTCACAATCGGACAAGGCGGGGTCGACCAGCACCGAGCTTAATCCGAGGCCGCGGATGATCGCTAATTCTTTCTCGGTTGTAATTTTGAACGTCTTGCTGGCAAACGGATGTTTAAACCAAGAACAATTTAAATCCACGTACATACCGATTCGAAGCTCGATGAGCTTTGTCGGGGTGAGTCCGGCGTGGTTCCCTTCAGAAGCGGATGTCTTTGAGGAGGTGTTCACAGGTGGTCCAGTGATTCGCTCGATGTCTGCAAGGCACAGCAATAACCAGAAACCGCTGTCCTGTATCGGCAAATAGGGGGGCAACTTAAGCAGTGGGTAAGGTTATAAGTATGAGACGAGGGTGGCGTGGCACACACGGCATCCTCAAGGAGGCGCATTCTCAGAGAAGAGCGACCCGACGCCGAGCCATCATACGGCAAGTTCATAAAGCCTTTCTCACTCGCTTCGCATGGATCCCGGACAAGGCGCGAGGACACTGATCAGGGAAATCACTTCCTGCAATCACCTAGCTTGACCCTTAGGGTGTTATAAGTGTAACCATTGGTAACCATGGTGACCCGTGAGGACATTGCCCTCGGCGTCTATCTCAGGCAAACCACCGGCGACCGTATGGGTATTATTGCCGTCGTTCATCGAGTCGGTACCAGCTTGTCCGGCGAATGGTTCTTCCAGTTGCGGTACTTGGGACGGCCGGTAGGAGCGGGGAGAAGAGCCATTTCAGAATGGAGCTTGAATCTTCGAGAGAAGGATCTGGCTTGCTTTGACCTGATCGGCACATGGCTCTCCGCGCAAGCCCTGCTGGCAGCTGGTCCGCCCTCTATCAAACCAAAAAAAGAGCCAAAGGCTTCGGCTTGGATGAGTGCCGCAGGACGTCCGAATCAGCTTCGATTGTTTGAAGACTTCTAATTTCCGCTTGGTAGCTTCTGGATCCATGGCATTCGTGGAGAGGTCGCCAAGTGTGCATCGCTATTCCCGCCGAAGTGCAAGCAAGAACCCTGCGGTCATAATGAGTGCGCCAACGATCAGGAAAAAGGAGGCTGTGTCCGGCAGATTGGCTTCCTGTGGAGGAGGCCAGTCGATAAAGAGACCGAGCGCCATCAGGATGGCGCCCAGGACCTGAAGCACCTTCCAGCGTAACGAGATCTTCCGCTCTGTGTCCTGAGCCGCTTCCCTTTGTTTTTCCAGTATAAGCCTTTATGATCCGATCCACCGTAAGCATGGTGGTTGCGGGTGGCTCCGGTCAAGGCGAATCCGTAGAACGAGGAGCGGTCGCATTATTCTACAGGAGGCCACGGTAAATTTTCGTTACGCGGCACGGTGCATAACTGCTGACCACCTTGGTAGAATCGCATAGACGTGCCCGCTCCGCGAGACCAATTCATGACTATTTTGCTTGGGTGGGGAATGGACTCCCCCATAGGAAAAGAGGAAACCGTGCCATGAGCCGACTCGTACGAGGCATGCTGTGCGGTCTTGCCCTTCTCATTCTCCCATTCGTCGGTCTTCCTGGTTTCGCTCGTTCATCGACCTCGGCCCCAATTCAAGGGGTAGTGGTCACGGTTACGATCGGTATTCCTGGAACAATGGTCATTCGGGATGACAAAGGAGGACTCCATATTCTGAAACTCACGCAACAGACGCAACTGGGTGCCCAGTTCAAGCCTGGGGACAAGGTGGTAGCCTTCACCAGTCCGTACGGCGTGAGCGCAATTCAGCTTCAGGCCGGGAATCCATAATCCGGCTCGACCTTTTGCAGGTCGTCGACGCAGAGGTCGACCTCCCTATTGCACACCTCTACTCCTATTCCGATCGAAGCTATGCGGTCCGATTGGGCCGAGGTCGTTTTGGGAATGCCATCCCCGGTTTCCAGGTCTGATGATCTAGAACGGCAGCTTGGGAAGATAGTTGCCCCGGGCGACATCTGGACCAAGGGGGGGCTGTTCGGTGTCGATCGACTGGCCAGCAGAAACATGGTTGTCCGGAGTTCCTGGAAGGGCGTATCTTTATGAGGTGAGGAAGATCGGATCCGTGATGGGGAGTCCATGGGTATCCTAAAAAGGGGCGGGGATTGGTTCTGGGGGCAAAGCGTCTTCAACAAGATTGTGATCATCGGCCTGTTTGCCGCCTTTGTGCCCTTCGTGCTCCCCACAGTCGTCGCCTGGTTCAGACCGACGATGATTAAGGTCGGGGTTGCCTTTTACACTTATGAGCGAGCCTCGCAACTGCAAGGAATGCACACACTGTATTTCTTTGAGAAACGCAATCTCGTATCCAGCTGCAGCATTCATCGTACCGAGCAATCTGTGCTAAACGGGCGCGCCATCGCCCTCGATTCACAGGCGTGGGTGGTGATCAAACTATTGATGGAGAATACGTCCGATCGCGCCATTACCAATCTACGAGTCGGGGTTCGGTCTCCCGCCATCAATCCGGCGACGAGAATAGCGACCGCCCCGGAGCTGGGAGCCGCAGGAAATCACGAGGCGCCGTCCGATACAAGGCCGCTCTATGTGATTTCGATGGAGACTCTTCCAGCCGAGAGCTCAGTGGTGGTCAGTCTGAAAACTCCCATTGACGACAACATGCGCGATTTCATCTATGGTAAGAAACGCACGGTTACGATTCAAGTTCCTTATGTCTCTGCCGATCAATTCAGGCAGTACCCGCCTATCGTTTCGCGGACAAACGCGGTCAAGATCCTGAATCGTGAGGGAGTCTTGCGGACCGATAACGACGTTTCCGGCGATGAACAGATTCAGCTGACCTTGTTGTCTTCCGATGAACCGGATGTGAAGGAAGGAGGAAGGACCTATCAACTCCTTCCGAGGGCGAAGGCCTGTTCGGAAGCAGAAGCGGGCATGTGGTGACCCTTGAATACCGATTGTCCAAGCTCATCCGAGAACGGCTCTAACTGATGCATCATCATAAATCGGGCGATGCCTTGCTCCGAGTACGAAGACTTCCTGCGGCAGATCGTCCCGCGAGCCACCCCGTCGCCCACGCCCATTGAAAATTGAATCCTCCGATACGACCGTCACAATCGAGCATTTCCCCAGTCAAATACAGTCCCGGAGTCGCCTTTGATTCCATGGTGCGGTAGTTGATTTCATCCAACGGCACGCCGCCGGCCGTGACTTCTGCGAAGTTCCACCCTCGGTCTCGTTCAACGGGAAATCGGAACCTGGTGAGTGTGTCGAGTAATCGATTCCGGTCAATGCGTGAGACCTGAGCAATGGTCTTCTGTGGGTCACAAGAACAATACAAACAAAGGGAATGCGCAAATCGTTCCGGGACCAACAGCGTCAGGCTTCTTGACAGGGAACGTTTTGGGTGTTCAGCCGCTTGAGCCAGCAACCAAGCCTTCACCTCGTCAGGTGTTCGACTCGGCGCGAAGTTGGCGTAGAGGTCCACGCGCATGCCTTGGTGTGTCGCCAGGGTCCAGAAACGGCTGACGTCCAGGACTACGGGACCGCTGATTCCAAAATGAGTCCAGAGCAGGCATCCTGTGCGGCGATCAGCCTCTCGACCCTCCACCACTGTGGTCAGTTCCGCCTCATGCGAGAGGCCTGAGAGTGCTGCGTGAAACATGGAATGTTCCAACACGAGTGGGACTAACGCCGGCACGGTCGGGGTCACGCGATGGCCGAGGTTGCGAACCAGCCGATATCCGTCCCCATCGCTCCCGGTTTTCGGCAATGACCGGCCGCCGGTGGCGAGAATAAGGCGAGCTGCGCGGACCGAACCGTGGCAGTGATCTATGCGGAATTCTGAGCCCGCCCGAGAGATTTCGCGCACTCGATGGTCAGGACATACCATGACTCCGGCGCGTCGTGCGCGATTGAGCAATGCATCGAGGACGGTCCTCGCACGATCGGTGGCGGGATACAGCTTCCCGGTCGGTTCCCGTTTCAGGTCGACCCCTAACGACGCAAACCACGCGATCGTCTGTTGAACCGAAAACGCCGCCAGCACATTTCGGATGATGTTGCGATTTCCGAAAAAGTCCTTCGGCGTGACGGCCTCGTGCGTGACGTTGCAACGGCCGCCACCCGATACAAGAATCTTGGCTCCTAACCGCTTCGCTCCGTCCAGTAACACCACGCGTCCCGGCAACCTCTCCTTGGTATCAGCCGCAGCGATGGCCGCTGTCAGTCCCGCCGCTCCGGCTCCCACAACGGCGACCGATACGAGGTCTTCGATCATCCCTTATCCTGCTTTCTGAAACAGACGCGCCGCTGGTAACAGAAAGGTAGCCGAATGAGATGCAAGAGGACGCACGTTCTTGTCTCTCATGGGTGGTGGGCTCGGAACGACAGGAAGAACATTAATGAGTTTTAACTGACTGTTAACACGAAGTTAATGTCGCGGTGTTAGATCATTACCGTCGTCGATCTCAGCAGGAGGAGTACCATGACCTGTCGAAAATGCAAAGGCTTGATGATTCAAGAACGACAACCGGTGGTATCGTCCAGTACCATCGTTCTTCGTTGTCTCAATTGCGGCCTGATTATCGACCCATTGATCGAGCAGAACCGGAGCAACCATGTGCGGGCCAAGGCGGCCTAGGAAGCGGGCGGTTCTCCAGCTCGATGCCGAGGTATCGGATCGTTTCCCTCGGATGGATTGGATGTCGCGCGTGCGGTCAGACCGAAAAATCTGCCCACAAAAAGGTATGGTCAGAAGGGTCTTTCGCTCGCCGCGGCTCGACATCCACATCCGCCTGAATGCATTTGTCCGCGAGCGGTGCCGTCGCCATCATGTGATCGATCCGCCAACCTTTGTTGGCTGCCAGTGAACTTGGAGCACGGTAGTCCCAAAACGTATACTGCTGACGCGTCGGGTAGAGTTTCACGAACACATCCTGGAATCCCCAGGCCACCGTCTGCTCATAAGCTTTGCGGGCCGCTTCATGGTAGCACACGTGATTGAGATGTTTCTCCGGACTATGGACGTCCATCGGTCGTGGAGCGACATTCATATCGCCGCACCAAATGGCCGGACCCTGAGACGAAAGATGGGTGTCAAAATAACGGCGTAATCGCTCGTACCAGGCGAGCTTGTACGCATATTTCGGCGAATCGAGCTCGAATCCCTGCGGGACATAGGTGTTGACAATCGGAATTCCGTCAATGACGACGCGGAGCAAGCGAGAGTCGTCCGGGTCGCCTCCATCGTCGAATCCATACGAAACGGCTTCCGGTTTTTTCCGGCTGAGAACCGCCACTCCATTGTAGGATTTCATCCCTCGAAAGGTCGTTTCGTACCCGCTGGGAGCCAGGGCGAGCAATGGGAACTCGCTATCTTGAACTTTGGTTTCTTGAAGGCACAGGACATCCGGCTTGTGTCGATCGAGCCATTCGAGCACGATGGGCAGGCGCTTACGCAAGGAATTGACGTTGAAGGTCGCAATTTTCATCTGGAGGTCGCTCGATAGATTCCGCGCATCCTATCAAAAGCGACCTCAGGCAACAAGTTGCGGAGATGTAGGGGTGCCCCAATCACTTGGCCGACATGATGAGTCCCGGTATCTTCAAGGCACGGACGGCGCTGCGAATGACGTCGATGACTTGGGGCCGTGTAAATCCGCGCCGCCAGGCGAGACCGATGCGACGACCAGGCACCGGATCCGCCATCTTGATCGCGAGCAACCGCGTATTCCGGTATTTCGGTGTCAGCGCGCTACAGGGCATCACCGTAATCCCCAACCCGGAGACGACCATCTGGCGGATGGTTTCCAGGGAGTTCCCGTGCCACCCGTCCGCGTCCGATCGACTCAGTTCCGGGCAGGTCTGCAGCACTTGTTGACGGAAACAATGGCCGGCATGGGGAAGCAGGACCTTCTGGGAGGCCAAGTGGCTGGACTCGATCACCCGCTTCTTGCGCCACGGATGCCCGGCGGGAATCAGGACCTGAAACGGTTCATCGTATAAGGCGGTGGTGAGCATGCCCGCCTCGTCGAAGGGAAGCGCGATCATGATCACATCGAGCGTCCCATTCTTCAACATCCCGACCAGGTTCTGGGTGAGGTTTTCCTCCAGCGCCAGCGGCATCTTCGGCGCGCGGGCGTGTAGCTGCGGGACCAAATCCGGAAGGATATAGGGCCCTACGGTGGCGATGACGCCGAGCCGCAGTCTCCCATTGAGTTGATCCTTGCCCTGTGCCGCGAGCAGAGCGAGGTGCTCGACTTCCTCTAGAACGCGCTGCGCCTGCTGGACCAGCGACGCGCCCTGCACGGTCAGCTCAATCCGATTCCGGCGCCGTTCGAAAATCGTCACCCCCAATTCGTCCTCGAGCTTCTTGATCGCGAGGCTCAACGCGGGTTGCGTCACCAAGGTCTTTGCCGCGGCACGGCCAAAATGCCGTTCCTGCGCCACGGCGACCATGTAGTGTAATTCGGTCAGAGTCATCGGTCACAACGTACGTATCAGCGATGATAATCGACGCGTTGAGAATTCTCAATTCAATCCCCACGAAGCGCCGCATGGAGTGGGAAAGCAGAACTTCCAAGGAGAAGAAATCAGAGATTCTCTAAATGATTATCCCCATGGTAGCATGGCCGTGCGAAGAGAAGACATTGCATCCGGCATGGCTCAAGGAGGGAACGATGGGGCGCACCTGGTGGAAAACGACGGCAATCGCCGTCATGATGATCAATCTACTGCCTGTGTCAGGCTGCGGTTACAACGACTTGCAAGGATTGGATGAGGATACCAAGGCGGCGTGGAGTGAAGTCATTAATCAGTACCAACGCCGTGCGGATCTCATCCCCAACCTCGTTGCGACCGTCAAAGGGTACGCAGCTCACGAAAAAGAGACCCTTGAAGGAGTCGTGAACGCCCGAGCCAAAGCCACGGGCATTCACGTGACGCCCGAGGTACTGAGCGATCCCGCGGCATTCGAAACATTTCAAGCGGCTCAAGCCGGCCTCACGTCGGCGTTGGGGCGACTGATCGCGATCGCCGAAAATTACCCGAATCTCAAGGCGGATCAAAACTTCAGGGATCTCCAGAGTCAGCTGGAGGGGACGGAAAATCGGATTACGGTGGCCCGGAAGCGGTATATCGATCGTGTCGCAGAGTACAACAAGATGGTCCGATATTTCCCGACCAACCTCACGGCCAAGTTCCTGCTGCATTTGGAAGAGCGGCCCAACTTTACGGTGGCCGATGAGAGCGCAGTGGCCAAGCCGCCTGAAGTGAAATTTTGAATCGACGGTGAGGCGGAGGAGTAGTTGATACGACGTGGAATCACCCGCCTCGTTTTCTGCTGTTGCCTGACGGGAACGACGTTCTCGTCCGCCATCCTGGCCACTGCGCTCGACGTTCCTCCGTTGACCGGACGGGTCGTCGATCGTGCTCACGTCTTACCGGCATCCACGGTTGAGTCACTGACGGCTCGACTGGCGGCTCATGAGGCACAATCGAGCAACCAGGCTGCCGTCTTGATCATTCCTTCCCTCGAAGGCGATTCGCTCGAAGAATTCTCTCATCGCGTGGCGACGACCTGGAAACTCGGTCAGAAGGACAGGGACAACGGCGTGCTGTTGTTGGTGACGATTAGGGAACGCAAAGTTCGGATCGAAGTCGGGTACGGGTTGGAAGGAGTGTTGACCGATGCTCGATCGGCGCAGATCATCAGAAATGAGATTGTGCCTCGCTTCCGCGCCGGTGATATGCCGGGCGGAGTCACGGAGGGGATCAACGCTATTTTGATGACCATTGAGGGGACTTACCAGGCGTCGGAACGACCGACCCCTCAGGCTGAGCACGATATCACGGGGCAAGTTGTCGTGGCCGTCCTGGTCGGACTGGTCGTCGGGCGCATTTTTATGAACGTCCATAAATTCGTCGGACCGCTGGTCGGTGCCGGGCTCTCGACATTGCTGGCCCCCTGGCTTGTACCGGCGCTCATAGCATGCGGTGTGACATTTCTTCTGCTGCTGGCCATAGGGGCATCGAGTGCCGGAGGAAGAACCACCCGGTACCGAGGGATGGATGATTGGATTTGGTACAGCCGTGGCGGTGGATGGGGCGGCGGGTCGTTCGGAGGCGGGTTCGGCGGGGGAGGCGGCAATTTCGGGGGAGGGGGTGCCAGTGGAAACTGGTAAAAAATTGAAACTCACGGCCGAGGAACGTGAACGGATCAGCCTAGCCGTGCACGCGGCGGAACAGTCGACCAATGCCGAGATTGTGCCCATGATTGTCAGCCGTTCCGGGCTCTATCGAGATGCCCAACACCGCGCAGGATTACTCCTCGCGTTATCGGCGCTCACGATCATGCTCACGACGGAGGTCTTGTGGCTTCCGTGGGGGTGGCATGCGTCCAACGCCGCGTGGCTGATCCTGGCGACTCTAGCGGCCTATGGTGCGGGGGTAGGGCTTGGGACTCAGGCTCCGTTCATTCGCCTACTCACATCGACGGATCGGATGCTCCACAAAGTGAAGCTCAGAGCCGAACGTGCCTTCGCGCAGCATGGGGTCGCTCAGACTCGTGACCGCACCGGGGTCTTGATCATGGTGTCGCTCTTGGAGCATCAGATTTACGTATTGGCGGATCAACCCTTGTTCCAACGAGTTCCGGTGGAGCGGTGGTCCTCGGTCGTCGAGGTTGCAGTCGTCCGGCTACGATCAGGCGATATTGTTGGGGGATTATGTCAGAGTATTCAGGCATGTGGCGCTCTGGTTGCCGAAGTCTGCCCGGGTCGTCCAGATGACAATCCCAATGAATTATCGAATGAATTAGTCCAGGAGCCGTAGAGATTCTTCCGCCGGGCCCAACATACTCAATAAAAGACCAGTTTCAACCGATAGATAAGGGACTCGGCGTGGCCGTTCGACTAGGCTGGACCAATACGGACAAGGAGGGAGTCTCGCTATGTGGAAGCAAGATGAGGCGGTAGGGGGAGAAGAAGAACGAGAGCGGGAACGGGAAAGGGAACGAGAACGGTGGGTAGAGGATAGGCGTGGTCCATCGAAGAGTGGTCCGTCCCTTCCTGATGAGGTGGCCTTCGTCGGGAAGGATGTTGAATTCAAGGGCGTGATCACGTATTCCGGCACCGTCCGGATCGACGGATCGTTAGATGGCGAAATCCATACCGACGGCGGCTTGCTCGTGGGGCCAGAGGCGGTGCTGAAGGCCAAGGTGACGGCCGGAACCGTGGTCTGTCGTGGAACCATCACGGGGGACATTCAGGCGACGAACCAGATCGTGCTCTGTGCTCCGGCGGTCGTGCAGGGCAGCCTGACGACTCCCGTGCTGTCGATGGAGGAAGGCGTCGTGTTTAACGGCACCCTCGAAATGAAATCGCAAGCTAAGGCCGAGGGGTTACGTGAGGTGGGACCATACGTCGGAGCAACGAGCAATCGACCGCCTATTCGACTTGCAGCGTGATCGATCTACAGGCCTCTGGCGACACCGAGAAAAGCCAGAGGCCTCGGTGCGTGCAAGACGTCAAATCGCTTTCTTTACTTCTTCTTTCAGCGCTCGGCAATCCATAACTTGATGACGGTCTCCCTCGCCACGCCAAGAATCTTGGCCCGTACATCTGACGTTGGCCCCATTCCGAGACAACTCTTAACCCGAGCAAAAGGCTTCTTCGGCGATCGGTTGTCCCTGACTTTGGCTGACGCACTCGCTCGGCGTCAGGTGCCGAGTGAGCGGTGCGGGCGGCGTGTATTGTCGTCCACGCGCCAGACTTCGATGGTAAGCTGCGCCTCACTCACCAGCTCTCCCGACATGGGGGATCGATGAGGAACTGTTCACGCTCTCTTCATGAAGAGTTCATGTTCGTGGTATACGGTAAAGACAAGGGAGAAGGGTAACGCCCATGTGTTCATGCTTCTCGGCATATTCTCCTTAGGTCACCATATTCGGAGTGGCGTGGGAGGTATTGTAACTCGCGGGGTCGTTGAGCCGTGCGAGGCATGTGAGCGATAAAGCCCGCTCCGTCTAGAGGTTGGACCCGGCGGTGGCTATATGATCGGGCCATGGCAGCACCGGACGACAAATGACCGAATCCGCTATGGGAGCGTGTCCCGTGCAGCACGCTGATCTCAACTATCGAGCGGTGCTTGAAGTCACGAATGTCCTCAATTCGCAGCGGGACACGGACAGCCTCTGGCGGGCCATTACCGAACAGATCAAACGAGTCGTGCCGTGGGAGCGGGCCGGTATTACCCTGTATCGTCCTGGCACAGATTCCTTCCGTTTCTACGCGGTGGAGACCAGCCTGCCCACCCGTGTCTTGCAGCGCGATGCCATCATTCCTCGAACCGGCAGCGCCGTCGGGTGGGTCTATGAGCATCATTGTTTCCACGTCCGGCCCGACCTGAGACGGGAACGACCCTTCATCGAGGATCACTTTTATCTGAAGGAGAAGCTAGGGCGGATGATCAACCTGCCGCTGCTCGCCGGCGAGCAGTGCCTGGGTACGTTGAACATCGGGAGCGTCCAATCAGGCAAGCCGGAACCCGACGAGATGGAATTCTTGCGACAGATTGCGGCCCAGATGGCCTATGCGATCGCACACGCGCAGGCCTCTGACGAGATCGACGCGTTGCGACAGCGGTTGGCACAGGAGCACGAAGACTCCGTTGAGACGAGCAAGCGCTCTCACAACTTCGGGACGATGGTGGGAGAGAGTTCGGCTTTGCGGAAGACCCTCGCTCAGGCTGAGGCCGTCGGTCCGACCTCGGCGACGGTGCTGATCACGGGAGAGACAGGAACCGGCAAAGAATTGCTTGCCCGGGCGATCCATGAGTTGAGCCCGCGCAAAGACAAGCCCTTCATCCGCGTCAACTGCGCGGCCATTCCGATGGGACTGGTGGAGAGCGAACTCTTCGGTCATGAGCGGGGCGCGTTCACGGGAGCGGACCAACG
>JAHBWT010000139.1 GCA_019636815.1 Nitrospira sp. | reverse complement strand
CTGAGACCAGGCCGGTTTGATCGACAGGTCGTCGTCAATCGTCCGGACCTCCGTGGACGTTCTGAGATCTTGAAAGTTCATACCAAGAAGGTGCCCGTCGCGGCCAATGTGGAAATCGAAAAAATCGCAAGAGGAACACCTGGATTTTCGGGAGCTGACCTTGAAAACTTGGTGAATGAGGCGGCACTGTGGGCGGCTCGGCAAAATAAGAAAGAAGTCGAAAACATCGACTTCGAGATGGCCAAGGACAAGGTCATGATGGGGGCCGAGCGCAAGAGCATGATTCTCACCGACGAAGAAAAGAGGGTGACGGCCTACCACGAAGCGGGCCACGCGCTGATGGCGAAACTCTTGCCCGGAACAGACCCGGTTCATAAGGTCACGATTATTCCAAGAGGTCGGGCGTTAGGGGTGACCATGCAGCTGCCCACCGACGACCGACATAACTACTCCAAAGAGTTTCTATACAATACGTTGGCGATTCTCATGGGTGGACGGGTTGCAGAAGAGCTCGTGTTTAAGCATGTCACGACCGGAGCGGGCAACGACCTTGAGCGTGCGACCGACCTTGCCCGAAAGATGGTCTGTGAATGGGGCATGAGCGAAAAGTTGGGGCCTCTTACATTTGGGCAAAAGGAAGACTCGGTATTCCTCGGTCGGGACTTTACCACCAAACGGGATGTCAGCGATCAGGTGGCACTTGAAATAGACCTTGAGATCAAGCGCTTTGTCACTGAAAATTATGATCGCGCCAAACGCGTCCTGACAGAGCAGATGACGAGCCTCAAAGCTTTGGCAGAGGCGCTCCTTGAAAAGGAAGTGTTGGACGCGCCGGAAATAGATCAGATTCTGTTGCAATCCTCTTCTCAAACTGTTCCTGCCTAGTTGACAGCGATGTTCAACGACGGCTCCCAGCGGTTCGGGAGCCGTCCTATTTACACGACAACGCACATGGCTGTTACATTCGATCCATGAAATACTGTCCTGGATCAGCCAACCATTATTCTGGCTTTCGCCTTTTCCGGTGAAGAGTTGGAACAGATCTCACCCCAGCTACCGCCTTTGCAGACGCGGAATTGGTTTCTGGCCAAAGGGCGCAAGATATGCCGGGTGACGCGTCCGTTGATCATGGGCGTCGTGAACGTTACCCCCGATTCGTTCTATGATGGCGGACGATATACATTGCCAGAAACGGCAATCGCCCATGCACTGGAACTCGTCGAACAAGGGGCCGATATCATCGATATAGGAGGAGAATCGACGCGGCCTGGCGCGGACCCGGTCGCTGAGAATGAGGAACTGGCCCGCGTCATCCCGGTGGTTGAAGGGGTAGCTCGCCAAGCAACAATTCCCATCTCGATCGATACCACCAAATCCCGAGTGGCCGCGCGTGCGTTAGAATGCGGAGCATCCATCATCAACGATGTGAGCGCCCTGCGGGAGGACCCAGCCATGGCCTCTGTGATCGCGCGATCAGGCGCTGCTGTTGTCTTGATGCACATGCAAGGTACCCCGCAGACCATGCAGCGGTCGCCTCAGTACGTGGATGTCGGAGCAGACGTGTTGCGATTCCTTGACGAGCGTGTCCAAACCGCCCTTCAGGCAGGGATCGCTCGAACCAACATCATCCTTGATCCCGGATTTGGATTTGGTAAGCTCGTATCTCACAACCTTGATTTACTGAAGGGGCTGTCTTCTTTCACGGTGTTGAATTGCCCCTTGCTTGTCGGGTTATCGCGGAAAGGCTTCATTGGGACCATTGTGGGAAAGGCTGTGGACCATCGGGAATGGGGAACCGCAGCGGCTATTGCACTGGCTATTGATCATGGCGCTCACATTGTGCGTGTTCATGACGTTGCAATAGCAATCGACGTTGTTAAAATAGCTGCTGCGTTGAACCCACATTGGGCGATGAACGGACAGGAGTACGATGCGTAAATTATTTGGCACGGATGGTGTACGAGGGGTCGCGAATCTCGATCCCATGACCAGCGAAACGGCGATGCAGTTGGGTCGAGCAGCCGCTCACATCTTCATGCGGCGTGCCGGCCGTCATCAGATCGTCATTGGCAAGGATACCCGTATTTCTGGCTATATGTTGGAATCTGCCCTCATGGCGGGAATCTGCTCCATGGGTGTGGATGTGTTAGTGGTCGGACCGATGCCCACTCCCGCAATTGCCTTTTTAACGAGGAGTCTCCGCGCAGATGCAGGCGTGGTCATTTCCGCCTCGCACAATCCCTATCAAGATAACGGCATTAAGTTCTTTTCCAGCGATGGGTTTAAGCTGCCGGACGAGGTGGAGGCTCGCATCGAAGAACTGATCGTATCCGATGAAATTCGTCATCTCCGCCCGACAGCAGACCTTATCGGCAAAGCCTACCGCATCGACGACGCAGAAGGACGTTATATAGAATTCGCAAAGCGATCACTGCCCAAAGACTTAGATTTCCAAGGGATTAAGCTTGTCGTAGACTGCGCCAATGGTGCGGCATATAAAGTGGCTCCGATGGTTCTCAGGGAATTGGGAGCCACAGTTGAAGTCATCGGCAATAAACCTGACGGGATGAACATCAATGCCGACTGCGGCGCAGTCCATCCCGAACATCTTCAGGAGGCGGTGCTCCGCCACAACGCAGATCTGGGGATAGCCTTGGACGGTGACGCCGATCGAGCAGTCTTTGTCTGTGAACAGGGGAAGATCATCGATGGAGACCATGTGATGGCGGCCTTGGGCCTGGATCTTCATCAAAACGGGCTTCTTGCCAAGCAGACATTGGTCGGAACTGTGATGAGCAACTTTGGGCTAGAGTTGTCGATGGCTAAAGCAGGCGTCAAGCTGATTCGAACACCGGTCGGTGATCGGTATCTGCTCGAACGCATGTTGGCTGAGGGGTATAACTTCGGCGGAGAACAATCCGGGCATTTTATTTTCCTGGACCACAACACGACCGGAGACGGCTTGATTTCAGCGCTTCAAATGTTGTCCTTGCTGAAACGAACCAAGAAACCCTTGTCAGAGTCGGCGAAGGCAATGACGGCCGTTCCACAAGTATTGGTCAACATCCGGGTCAAGCAGAAGCCGATCCTAGAGACGATTCCTGATATTGATCGAGCAATCCAAGAAAGTACTCGACGACTGAATGGAAGCGGACGTGTCGTGATTCGGTACTCCGGCACCGAGCCATTATT
>JAHBWT010000138.1 GCA_019636815.1 Nitrospira sp. | reverse complement strand
CATGCGTGATTGCCACCACGCACAGGGCGATGAACACGTGTTCCCCGATCACCTTCCAGGGAGCAATCGCCTGCGCACGAGCGACGAAGATACTCAGAACCGTCAGCAAGAACAACCCCCAGATCACACTGATCACGATCGCCTGATCAAGCGGACTGAAGAGGATTGGAATCATAAAGGTTGCCGAAACTAGAAATTTCGCGGCGAATGTGGCGAGCGTCGCTTCCCAGATGTGGCTCGTGGGGCCACTGTTCTTTGATTCTTCGGACACATGGATGCCGAAGGCATCCGCCATAGCGTCGGCGATGGCGATCGTCAGAATACCTCCGAGCACGGCCGCCCGTGAGTGGGTGCCCGCATGCAGCCCCACCATCAGACCGAGCGTCGTGATGACGCCCGATGTTAATCCGAAACTGATCCCTGTTCTCCAGGATGTTTTCATCCTGCTTCATCACACCCTTCATTAACGTGGAAAGTTGACGCATCGTCGAGCACATCGCGGATGGCCCCGTCTGATAATCGGGATGTCCAAGCACTCATGGCGGTATTGGGTACAGCAAACACTCTACGAGCGGCCACACTCCGGCGAGTGCCGGACGCATTGCTGAAGCCATGTCACGATTTGGTCGAGCAATCCGGCGACTGCTCGGTTGGCGGCCAACACACCCCCATAGGCATTCTCGCTCGGAGCAATCTCCACTGCTTCGAAAGCGCGGGTGCCAAGAATCGTCGATTCCTTCAAGTCCACAAGTTGCGCACGAGCCGTGATCCGGACACGACTGGGTTGTTGGAGAAACTCCTGCTGCACGAGAAATCCGTACGTATCAAGGCGATAGTCCCCGGGGATGGAGCTTGGAAGTGGAAGCACGGCCCGCCACGTTTCACGGTCATGTAACGCATGAACCATCAATGGAGCGAACATGCGCGCCGGTGTATCGGCCCATTGATTCACGGCGTAGTACTCCAATTGGTACGGCCGCCTGACGTACACCATACGCTGCGTCTCAAATCCCGGCTCCGCTTGAGGCGGACTCACGAGCAGCACCGGACCATCGATCCGGTCGGGATGGGCTTCGCTACGCAGGCCATCGAGGCTCAACTGGTACATATGGATTTCCGGGGAATCCGTTCGAGGCGACAAACAGCCCGGTAGCGTGAAAACCCACACGGCGCACATGACATGGATGAACCAATACTTTTTCATAGCATGATCGTTCCGGATCCTATTCTCCAGGACCACGCCGTGGTGCCTTCCGTCCAAACACCAACGAGCTTGGCTCTCGTTCCAGCTCCCGTGCCACCCGAGTCAGCGTACTCGTGAGCTGTCTGAGCTCGGTGACCAATATGCCGGCTTCAGGCAGCGTGCGTTTCGTGAATTGTTGCAGCTCCGGTCTGGCTTCATTGACGACCGTTCCAACGGTCTTGCTGGTCCGAGCGAGTTCGTCCGCCGCAGTGCCCAGAGCCGCGACACTTTTGTCGATCCCCGCAAGCAAGACAGGAACCTGCGCATTCAGCGACGCCGTCAACTTGACGAGATTGTCGGCACTCCTTGCCGCGCCGTTCAAGCTTTGATCAATCTGAGTTCTATGGGCGGCAATGGTTTGGGCGACATCCGAGAGATCCTTTATAGTGCGCTTGAGCAGCGTTCGGTTCTCTTCATCAAGGATCTTGGCCACGCCCACAGCCGCGGAATCCAAATGAACAATCAACTGGGCCAGACCTTCCTCCGAGAGCAAGCGGGAGACTGCCTCATCCAAGCGGAAGAACAACGAGGGACCGGTCTTGATGACCGGATAATCTTGCCCTTCCAACGCGGCCAATGCCGGAGCCTCTCGGCTGCCTCCCGTCAAATTGATCGTCGCGAGACCGGTGAGCCCCTGGGTTTCGAGAACCGCAACCGTGTCCGTTTTGATCGGTGTGCCGCGGACGATGTCAAGGGTGAGAAGGACTTCTTCCGGATTATCAGGCCTCAGGGTAATGTCCCTGACTCGGCCCACATCGACGCCGCGATATTTGACAGTCGAATTCACACTCAATCCTGCGACCGACTCCTTCATGTAGGCCTCATACCGGTCGTATGAGCCTCGATAGTCGGTCTTCCCCAGCCACAAGATACCTGCCAAGACAGCCGCTCCAAGAAATGCCACGAACGAGCCGACGAGCACATAGTTGACCTTGGGTTCCATTAGCGCCCTTTCTCGTATCTCGTCGTTGGCATCTCGTATCTCAATCCTGAGTGGCTAGTTTCGAGTTTCACGTTTCAAGTTATAGAAACCCTTCACTCGAAAACACAAGACTCGCGAGTCTTCACCGACTCGATTGACGAGATACGCTTCACGCTTCACGTCTTTCGTGGTTCCACGCCGCTTGTTCGCTTGCGGCACGCCCGCGAGGACCTTGAAAGTATTCACGGATCACAGGATCATCTGATTGAGACAACTCCTGCATCGTGCCGATTCCAAGCACCCTTCCACTGCCCAGCACGGCCACACGATTGGCGATGCGCCACAGAGAATCCAGATCGTGTGTCACCATCACCACCGTCAGACCCAGGAGATTCTTCAATGAAAGGACGAGATCGTCGAACCCCGCGGCGATGATCGGATCGAGCCCGGCCGTCGGCTCATCGAGAAACAAGAGCTCCGGATCCATGACGATCGCTCGAGCCAGCGCCGCTCGCCTCCGCATGCCTCCGCTGAGCTCGTTCGGATATTTCGCGGCGCTGTCCGGTGGTAATCCGACCATTGATATCTTGGCGGACACAATATCTTGAATCAGGTTGGCGCTCAATGTCGTATGCTCGCGCAGCGGCACCGCCACATTCTCCGCCAGGGTGAACGAGCTGAACAGCGCGCCATGCTGGAACATCACTCCGAATCGGCGATGCACCGGATGGCCATCGCCCGACTCCAATCGTCGGCTGTCCATTCCAAACAATCGGATCGTCCCGGACGATGGGGTGATCAGACCGATGATCTCCCGCAACAACGTGGTCTTACCGCACCCGTTCCCGCCGGCTATCGCGAAAATTTCGCCTCGGTTGATGGACAGGCTGACGTCCTCGTGCACCACCGCCTGTCCAAACTTCGTGGCCACGTGACTCACTTCAATCACCGGCGTCTCAAGATTCGTGGCCGACGGCATCAGGAACGACCTCTTACACGCCTGCTCGCAGACCGTTGAAAATTTCGAGACCCAGGATGT
>JAHBWT010000137.1 GCA_019636815.1 Nitrospira sp. | reverse complement strand
TCCTGCTGAGGAGCGTCTTGGGCAGGAGCGTTATTCTACGGCCCTGAATCCATCAGGGACGACCGCTCGCCAGCGCGCCGAATTAACGAAGGAAGAGAAAGCGGCGGTGGAAGCAGGCTTGCAGGACGTCTTTTTTGGTTATGACCAATGGACTTTGTCTGACGAGGGAATGGAGGTCCTCAACCATGACGCGACCTACTTGAAGAATCATCCAGGGGCGGTGCTCAGGATTGAAGGGCATTGCGATGAGCGAGGGACCAGTGACTACAACATGGTATTAGGCGATAAACGCGCAAAGGCCGCCCGCAATTATCTTATGGCAGCTGGGGTGAGTCCAAAACAGATCGTAATCGTATCGTATGGCAAAGAGCGCCCTTTCTGCTTTGATCGGGATGAGTCCTGCTACCAGCAAAATCGTCGGGATCATATGCTCCTCTCAACGCGATAGTTCTGGTTATACGATCACCTGGAATCAGGAGTTGGTAGCAGGATTTAGGTAAGAGGGCGACTGTGAAAAAATTGAGCTCTCTCTTTAAACCTGAGACTTCCGGCCAAATTCCGGCCACGCCCCGGCCGGATGAGCGACGAGTTCAACCAAGATTCACCACGCAATTTCGCAGTACCTTTTCCGGCAACAAGCAGGAGGGACAAGGCCGAACTCTGGATATTTCCGCGGGCGGTTGCAAGATCGAAAGTGACATGAAGGTTGAGCCGGGATCAAAGTTTGAATGCCGACTCCACGTTCCTGGCCTGGATTGGCCGCTGCGAATTGACGAAGCTACTGTGCGTTGGGTTGATGGCAAGAGCTTCGGCATCGCCTTTTTACGTATTGCTCCTGAAGAGTTTGCAAAGCTCAAGAGTGTTCTCTCCGATCTCGAAGGGGAAGGGTAACTCCTGCTCAACCTTCATCTGCAAGTCCTGCTTCCCATCATGATTGTTCAGCTTATGGGGGTATGATTCCGAGCGAACGCGTTCCGTTCGTCACGCTATCGATGTCTTGAACCAATATTGGGTCGAACAAGGTTGACACGGCCACCACAACTGTCACAAAGTACGATTAGGGTGTGAACTCAAGCTTGGATTTGTGAGGGAACGACAGAGAAAGGAGTCAGAGGGTGGAACAGAGGTACGCAATTACCGTGAAATTCTTGGTCGATGCTGATTCTGCAGAAGATGCCGAAGAGATGGTGGAAACCGCCTGTGAAAAGGCATCGGCGTCATTCCCAGAAATGAGTTACGAAGGAATTGAAGACATTGAAGAGGAAGAAGAAGAGTAGTGGGCTTCGTCTCCGAAAAAACATCCCGTTCTTCGACTCACCACACGATGAGAGAGGACTCACCAACAGCCTCATCTGAGCAAGAAGTCGCCATTCTCGCAGGCGGCTGCTTCTGGTGCCTCGAAGCGGTCTATGACCAGGTCGTTGGTGTGGATTCCGTTGAATCCGGTTATATTGGTGGCACCTTAGACAACCCCACATACGAGGCGGTGTGTGGAGGACAGACCGAGCATGCCGAGGCAGTTCGAATTGCCTTTAATCCACAGGTGATTTCATACCAAGCTCTCCTGGAAATCTTTTTCGCCATTCACGATCCTACCACTCTTAATCGTCAGGGAAACGACAGAGGGACTCAATACCGCTCCGCGATCTTCTACTGCAACCCGGCCCAATGTCATGCAGCTGAGACGTTGGTAAAGACACTCACTGACGAGAAACGGTACGATGCGCCGATCGTCACGCAAATTGTGCCGGCCACGCGATGGTACGAAGCGGAGTCCTATCATCAGGAGTACTTTGCACGGAATTCACTCCAAGGGTATTGCCAAGTCGTCGTCGGTCCCAAGGTCGCGAAGTTCAGAAAACAATTTGCCGCGCGACTGAAGCCGTAGGACTGTCCCGAGTCATGAGCCGAACAATCGAATCAGTAGACTCTGCACCGCACTGAACACGCCGGGTTTTTGGAATACCTGATAAGGTCTTACCACTACTTCAGTAAGAACGGGACAAAACGGCCATTCATTAGATGGGTTCCCCTGGACTTGTGCGATGAACGAGTCGTCTACTTCGGTTTGTGATAGATGAACGATCATTAGGGGGCTATCTGGATCCAATAAACAGGTCTCATCAGTCCGGCCGGTCGCGGTGTGACGGAACTTGCTGATCCGTACATGCTGCTCTCCGTCAGAAAAGACCGTGTCACCCTCTCGAAGGGGCCCGGTCGGCGCAAGCGAGTACAAAACGAGAGGGGCAGTCAGAATAATGGCTGCCGCGATGCCGATCGACCAGAGTGAGGGCTCTGTGTGGTTTTGATCCGGTGCCAACTGCGCCTCGCTTGCAAAGAACTCGTCCGGCATTTTAGCGAAGGTTATGATCTATTTCATTCTCTCTATGACAAGCAGAAGCCGCGCGGTGATCGGTCTTGAATACTGCCCGGACCAAAATTTTGTTCATAATTGGTCGCCCCCCCTCGGTTTGGCCGCAGAAGATGGATCAATCGATATCAAGAATTAACGATTCTGTAACAGACCTGTCATCTTCCTACAATTTAAGAAGCCTACGGTTCTCCTGAGCGATCTCAGAAGATCATTAACAGGAGGAAATGGGCATGATCTTTGGTGTAGCTGGTGTATTTAAGGGGCGTCGGTGGCGGCAGGGCATAGCGGTCTGTGTTTTCTTAGTTCTGGGCACGATTGGGAAGGAAGCGGCGCAGGCCGGTCATTTGGAAGACTTAATGCTGGAAAAAGGACAGATCACGATCGATGAATGGGTCGAGCTCAAAGCGGAAGAAGAGAGGCGAGGACTCAAGAAATTTGAAGAGAGTCGAAGCGTCGGCGACACGCCGGTGACGGCGAAATGGTATGACAAGATCAGCGTCCGTGGCTATACCCAAATTCGATGGAATCGTTTAGGACAACCGAACGGCGCGCTGCTGAGTGCGCAGGGAGACCGGTCCATCGGCGACAACAGCGGGTTCTTCTTGCGTCGTGCCCGCTTGATCTTGAGCGGCCAACCCCATGACCGAGTATTTGTCTATCTCCAGCCGGACTTTGCGTCCACAGTGAGTGGGACGGGAGGCGTCGTGCAGATCCGAGACTGGTACGCCGACCTGTTTCTGACCGAAAACAAAGAGTGGCGGATCCGCGCAGGCCAGTCCAAGGTGCCGTATGGGTTCGAGAATATGCAGTCGAGTCAAAATCGTCTAGCCTTGGACCGTAACGATGCTCTGAACAGCGCCGTGACGAATGAGCGAGACTTCGGATTTTTTCTGTATTATGCCCCCACACATGTCCGCGATCGCTTTCGCCGGCTCATCGACAGCGGGCTCAAAGGCTCCGGCGATTACGGGATGTTAGGCGTCGGCGTGTACAATGGGCAGACCGCGAATCAGGTAGAGCTCAACGACAATAAGCACGTGATCGTTCGCGCCGGATACCCCTTCGAATTTTCCAATGGGCAAATGGTGGAAGTGGGAGCCAGCGCCTATCACGGCAAGTTCGTCATCGCAAAAACGGCCATTGTGCCCGCCGGAGGTGGAGCGCCCGTCACGCCGACAGGGGACACTCGGTTTCTCGATGAACGGGCCGGAGCCTACTTCGTCATCTACCCGCAGCCCTTCGGGCTTCAGGGGGAATATACGTTCGGGCATGGGCCACAGCTGAGCGAGGACCGCCGATCGATCGGTACGCGGCCTTTACACGGCGGCTATATCCAGGCGATGTACAATTACAAATGTCCGGCCTACTGTCTCAGCGCCTGGCCGTTTATTCGCTACCAGGAATATCTCGGAGGCCGAAAGCATGAGGCCAACTCGCCGAGTCAGCGAGTGCGTGAACTGGAAATCGGGGCGGAGCTCCAG
>JAHBWT010000136.1 GCA_019636815.1 Nitrospira sp. | reverse complement strand
TCGACCCTGATCTCTCCTTGAGCCGAAATGTCCAGCTTTCCCGGAGGAATCTTGATTTCGCCCTTCGTTCCCATCACCGGATGGCCCAATCCGGTGACCAGCCGACGGTCACGATCGAGAGACAGCATGCCGTTTCTGGTGTAGCGGAGTCCTTGAGGCGTCTCCACCTCTAAAAACCCTCGACCTTGAATGGCGATGTCCAGCGGATTGCCGGTCAATCGAACCCTCCCGGCTTCAAAAGTCGTCTTGATCTGGTGGGGTGCGACAAATGCGCGTTCGGTTGGTCCAAACGGCCTGGCCATGATCTGTTGAGCCAATCCCATTGTTTGGCCGCCGGTGGAGGCAACCGCATGGTACCGGGGAAATATGGCTTTGAATGCCTGCTCATCCTGCTTGAAGCCGGCAGTATTCACATTCGCCATGTTGTTCGCGAAGACCTGCATCCGACGCTCATGAGCCAGAGCTCCGGACAAGATGGGATAGATACCTCGATTCATACATCGACTCCTTGTCGTCTCCGGAGAGGAACAGCAACCCCCGTGCCAGGAGTATTCAATCTGACTTTTTCTCCTAGAGGGTCAGGACCTGCTGAATTCAGGCGAGAATGGGCGGTGAGAGAAGATGACCGAGCTGGACAGTGTCCAGGCCACGACAAGTCCAGGTCCGATTCTTCCTAGTATGGTGAAAATTATTCCTAGAGGATGCCACCATCATCAACTCTCCGCTTGCAAGTGCGCCTTGAGGCGGATGATGGCCTTTGTATGAATCTGACAAACACGTGATTCGGTCACCTTCATCAGCTCTCCAATTTCCTTCATGGTGAGCTCTTCATAGTAATACAGCGTCAAGACCAGCCGCTCCTTGTCCGGCAGCTGCCGAATAGCCGTGGCGATCAATTCACGCTCGCGTTCGTTGACTAAGGAAGAGAGCGGATCGGGAGTATGGGTATCAGCCAGCATCTTGACGACCTTATGCCCATCCGGCTCATGCAAACTCAAATCATCAACGCTGATCATTACCGCGCCTCGGGCACGTGTGGTGAAATCGTCCAACTCTTCCATCGACATTTTTAACTCCGCCGCCACTTCCTCATCATGTGGAGGACGACCCAGTCGGCTCATGAGTGTCACATGCGTCTTTTGGAGCAAACCGATGCGCTCATGAACAGATCGCGGAATCCAATCCATTGAGCGGATCTCATCCAACATGGCCCCACGGATACGAAACTCCGCATACGTCTTGAATTTCGCCTCTCGGGTGGGATCGTACTTGTCCATAGCATCCATCAATCCAATAATGCCGACCGAGATCAGATCCTCGGCATCCAAATAGGCAGGCAGTCGAAAAGCCAGGCGATGGGCCATCGCGCGAATCACGTGAGCGAACTCTTTGATGAGTTCCTCCCGTCTCGCTCCCTGCGTCAAGAATGATTTGCGCTCATGTGATACGGCTGTCTTTCTCATGTGTGTTCCGTTAGGACCTGTTCTCAGTTGCCGGCGTGCGTGGCTGATCGTTGCCAGACAAGTTGCACGGAGCTTTTGGGCAGGCCGGGTTTCGGCCACTGAGTCACCTGTTGCGCGAGCCGCTTGAATGCTTGGGCAGCCGGGGCTTCAGGAAACATATCGGAGACCGCCTTCTGCTGCATCACCGCCATATGAACATAGTCGTCGTCAGGAATGACTCCCACCAATTCGACGGCGACATGCAGAAACCGATCGACCGCCACATCAAGCTTCCCAAACACCTCTGATGCCTCCCGGGGACTCTTGGCCTGATTCACGAGTACCTTGAATCGGCGTTCGCGATATTGGCGCGCCAAGACTTTGATCAAGGCATACGCGTCGGTCAGCGAGGTGGGTTCCGGCGAAATGATGACCATCGTCTCATCCGCCGATGAGGCGAAAAAGGTGACGTTCTGGGAGATCCCCGCACCGGTGTCGATCAACAGCACATCCATCTCCGCGGCTAGATCGGCCAGCTGCTCTTGAATCATCAACTGTTGCGCTTCCGTCAATGACGTCAGGCGCGGGACGCCCGAGCTGGCCGGCAGAACATGGATACCTGCCGGACCTTTCAGCATGATCTCAGCGAGCGTCTGCGTGCCGACCAGGACGTCTTCGATGGTATGCCGTGGAACAAGTCCCAGGAGCACATCGAGGTTGCCAAGGCTCAGATCGGCATCCAGGATGAGTACCCTCTTGCCTACCCTGGAGAGCGAAACCGCGAGATTCGCCACGACGTTGGTTTTTCCGACCCCACCCTTCCCGCTGGTGACCGCGATGACTCGCGTCGGCGGCTCAGCTCCAGCATCAACATCCTCCGACACAAGCGTAGACCTTCGCATGTTGAGTTGCATATCGTGACCTCCAGCCAGTTATCCGCAGTGAGTTCCGACTCCTGTCATGGCAGGAGTGCCGACCGATGCTCGAACCGATTGACGCCGGACCATCTGAACGCCGGCAGCTTCTTGCGCCGTGAGGAGAGTGGCCAAGCGTTCCGATGAGGCGACTTCAATATCCCCGGGAACTCGTCGCCCAACGCTCCAATAAGAAAGGGGAATGCCGATTTGGTGCGCCACTTCGAAGATCATCCCTAAGGATTCCGTCTCGTCGAGTTTCGTAAAAAGCAGACGCAATCGTGGGAGATCGCCGAAGCGCCCGGTGATGCGGCGAGCTTCGTGTGTTCCGGTAAAGGCCGGGAGGACCACGTGTGTCGTGACCGTCTCTTCGGGTAGCAGACGGGCCAGTTCTTTGGCCAACGTGAGATCGTCCGGTCCGATCCCGGGCATGTCGATCAGCACAAGATCGCTCCGGGTATGGCGACGCAATCCTTCAGAGACCTGCCGAGCCGACAGCGCACACGCGAACGGCACTCCCACGAGCCTGGCATATCGCCGCAACTGCTCCACCGCTGCGTCCCGATATGTATCAAATGCGATCAGCGCGACGGATTTCCGTTGTTCCGAACGATAATAGGCCGCCAGCTTCGCCACCGCGGATGTTTTTCCGGCTCCACTTGGTCCAAGAAAAAGACAGATCGTTGGGTGCGCCCGGTCATCAAGCAAGGGACCGCTTGTTGTGATTCGCCGTGCGATGGCTCGGTGGAGGGCGTATCGTACCGACTCATCGTCGGTGGCTCCTTCATGCACGAGTGTCGCGTGGGCCTCATTCACGAGGAGTTCGACTGTGGATGGATGGATCCCACGCGCGAGGAGGGGGCGGCGCATGGCAACGAGGAGGGGTGATATGGAACGACCCGCCGTCTGGGCGTTGTCCTGTGAGAGGTCCTGCAGCAAACTGGTCAGTTCGGCCATTGCCAGGCGAAGGTGGTGGATCTCCTGCCGCTTGGCCTGGACGCGCGTTGATCTCGACGGAGTAGACTGCCGATCTGCAGATGGAGTGATGCCTTCCCGATTCGGCTGCAGGATGGTTTGCAGCGTTTGCCGAAACGTCTGCAAGGCGACCGGCGAAGGCGATTGAGGCGCGATGGGTGCTGCGGGCCGATCGTCGTCTTGACGGCTGGCCTTCAGCTGGGTGGGCTGTTGCACTTCTTGTTCGGCAGCCGCCATAATTTCCAACACCGGTCGATTGAATACCTGCAACAATCGTCCCCCTTCACGCACCTCTTTCGACGACAGGATGATGGCATCCGGCCCAAGCTCCTCTTTGATGGCCCGCATGGCATCCTGCATCGTCACGGCATGAAATATCTTAATTTTCATCATTTACCCTACGATGGCTGTGCCAATTCCAGATCGATCCGAACGGTATCGAGCGATTGCAGGCGAACGAACGAATCGACTTCGTTCAAACCCATGACCGGCACGGAATGCAGCAGGCGATCACTGATCCGCCGAAGGTGGCGGCGCAC
>JAHBWT010000135.1 GCA_019636815.1 Nitrospira sp. | reverse complement strand
TAGTTCGATTCCAGGCTGGTCGGCGTCTTATTGAGGACGGTCGCGGCGGCTTGCGATAGGGTGACGTCGTGGGCATGATCCGGCGAATAGATTCGAAATTGAATGAGTCGAGTGGGTAGGAGATCCAGGAATTCTTCCAGTGGTTCGGGAGAAACCTGACCGGTGCCTGGATCGTAGACGTATAAGGGGTTCACGCGTTGATCTTTGGGGTCGGGTCGTGGATCCAAGAGGGCCATATCTACCCGGAATTGGAGTCGCTTCAAACCCGCCGGCAATTCTTTGACAATCTGCTGTTCGAAGTGCCGATGGTTGGGAAACGCCATGCCTCGCTCCTGGCCTTTTTCTTTCAAGGTCGTGCTGTAGGCCATTTTCCATTTGACGTCGCGGTCTAAGATCCGTGCCCATTCATGGCCTAATTGTCGGCGGATTTTCTGGCGAGAATGTCTCCAGCTTCGAACCGCTTCCAAGAGTGACCAATCCGTCAGTGTGCGATAGTCCTCCATCTTCTTTCGCGGATCGCGAGGGCACAGCAACTTCATCGTCTCACCGAAAATATCGCGAAGGTGGATGTCGATCGCCCTGGTCGTGCGGTGAAAATACACGTTGGAATAGAGATACATCCTCGTGTTCAAGAACATTTGGAGCGCGGGAAGGCCGGTCTTGTGAATGGTGAACCCCTTCTCTGTCACAATCGTGTAATGAATCAACCGTGTCAGATCGACGGGGCCCACGGCCACGCCACACATGTAGGAATCCCTCAACACATAGTCGAGATTATCCCCGGTATAACTTCCGGAGATCACGGGTTGGAGTACGCTGAGCCAGTGGGGAAGGCGGGAATTATCTTTCCCTTTTTCTTTGAGGATAAGGTGTGCGATCTGGTCGGGGTCCAATTCTTCGCCCTTGTCAAATGGCCCGGATGGGCTTCTTCGGATTTTTCTGATCACGGAGGCCAAGTGCTCGCGGATGATGATTTGCCCCAATCGTTCATGGGTAAGACCAATGGCATGAAGAAAGTTGTCGTCGAAGAAATGACAAAACGGACCATGGCCGATATCGTGCACCAAGGCTGTTACCCGCAAGAGCTCTTCTACGAAGTTGGCCGAAGGAACGTCTTTGACTACTTTCTTGAGAAAGGGATACAGATGTCGGGCAAATCGTCCGGCCACGTGCATCGTCCCTAAGGAGTGGACGAAGCGGGTATGCTCTGCGGACGGATAGACCCAGCGGGCGCTTTGTAGCTGATAAATGTACCGTAGACGCTGGACCCACGGAGAATCGATCAGATCCTTCTCGGTGAGTTCGTGAGGATCAGGAGTCGCATAGGGAACGGTAAAGGTGACGTATTTGTGAATTGGATCAGCGATCAGTGCCGATCCATCATACGGAGCGTTCAATCGGTCTGCCCGTTCCATAGCCGATAGGCATCTTAGCCCACTGAGTCGGAAGGCGGCAATGGTTTGGCCGTGAGAGTGCCTGACTTCTGACGATATTTCACGAAGAAAACATAGGCGAGTGGATACGACAACAATGCTCCGAGCACACTGAGCACGAGTCCCCCCAGCAAGAAGGGGCCTGCGTATGGAAGGACCTGGTGGTAGATACTGCCAAAGCTCATATCGTGCCAATCGAACGTCGGCGTGTCTGTCCGGCCTAACAACAGGGCGCCGGTCCAATACGTCGCGCCCAATATCGGAATGATCGTCCAAGGGTTATTGATAAGAGCCCCAGCCAACAGAGCCAAAAAGTTGAGACCGAACAACCACGTGCACAGCGCCACCATCGCGGTATGAAGACCATAGGCCGGTGAGAAGGCGATAAAGACCCCCAGCGCAAAGGCTAACGCCGTGCGTTGTGGTGACTCTTGAAGATGGAGCACTTGCCGCAGCAGTGCCCTGAACGAGCGAGTTCCCCCTGCAGAAGGATGTTTGCCTGCTTCCGTCATCATCAGCGAAAATGCTCGTAACTGGTCGGTGGTAGAGGTTGCGTTCGGCCCTGGGCTGTCATCTGGATGCCAAACTCTTTCGAGCGAATGGTTCCGATGCGGGTGATGCGATAGCCTCGTGCCCGTGCTTGCCGTTCGAGAGTGCGGCAGGATCTTGGCGACGCGGTAAACAGCAGTTCGTAGTCCTCGCCTCCGGTGATCGCGAATTGAACCGGCGAGACGCCACAGGTTTTCGCGTAGGCTCGGCAAGCCGGTGAGAGCGGAAGGTGGTCAACCTCCACTTCTGCTCCGACCTCGCTTTCCTCACAAATATGTCGAAGGTCTCCGGAGAGACCATCGGATAGGTCGATGGCGGCAGAGGCCAGTCGTCCGGTGTTGAGCCACTGGCCCTCGGTGACCCTCGCCGTAGGCTGCAAGTGGCGGCGTATCAGAAACTGTCGATGGGAACGAGACAAGTGTGACGGTTTCTCCTCGGATGATCGAGAGGATGTGCTAGGTGCCAACAGCCGGAGACCGGCGAGCGAATCTCCCAGAGTGCCGGAGACATAAATCTGGTCTCCCACCTGTGCGCCGTGACGAAACAGTGCTCGGTGTTGTGCCGTGGTCCCAAGTAGGGTCATGCTGAGAAAGAGGCCTGTCTTGGATGCGGAAGTATCTCCACCGATCAGCACCACGCCGTGAATCCGGCAGGCCTTCATTATCCCTCTGTACAAGCCGTAGACTTGTGGTTGACTCACCTGCTTAGGGATGGCGAGTGATATGAGCAGATACCGAGGCGCTGCTCCCATTGCGGCAAGATCGCTGAGGTTGGCTGTCGCGGCTCGGTATCCGATTGACTCGGGAGCGGCAGATTTCAGATCGAAATGGATTCCTTCGGCGAGTAAGTCCGTCGTGAGGTGCCACCATATCGGCGCGACGGCTTCAATCACTGCTGCGTCGTCACCGATGCCTTGTACCACGCCCGGCGTCTGATGGCCAAACTGTTTCTTCAACTCTCGAATCAGAGCGAATTCCTGAATGGATTTGGCCGTACGCGGGGCCACGATGGGTCCTACGAGCGAGCCGGTTCGCGCCTGGCTTTCAAAGCGGCAGGAAGCTCGTGCGATCGTCGGCCTTTGCCGGATCGTAATGGCCGGATACGGGCGGGCGCCGGAGGCGCCGACGGCTTGTTCGCGGTTGACGGCGCCTTGGCCCTTCGCCGAAGGGCAATCTTCATGACGTCGTCCATGGTATCGACGAAGGCCAACTGGATGCCCTTGAGGAGGTGCTTAGGAATTTCCTCGAGGTCTTTTTTGTTTCGTCGTGGGAGGATGACGGTCGTGAGCTTCGCCCGTTTAGCCGCCAAGATTTTTTCTTTGAGTCCTCCGATCGGAAGCACGCGACCGCGCAAGGTGATCTCCCCGGTCATGGCGAGATCTCGCCTTGCGGGAATGCCTGAAAATGCCGAAGCGATTGCCGTGGCCATTGTGATGCCAGCTGAAGGACCGTCTTTGGGGATAGCTCCAGCCGGAACATGGATGTGGAGGTCTTGTCTGCTGAACATCCCAGGGTTCAGGTTCAAGGTCTTTTCTCTTGAGCGGACGTAGCTGAGCGCGGCTTGCGCAGATTCCTTCATCACATCTCCGAGGTGTCCGGTGAGGGTCAATTGGCCTTTCCCCTTCATCACCGTCGCCTCGATGTACAGCACGTCGCCACCCGATTCGGTCCAGGCCAGGCCGGTTGCCACCCCAATTTCGTCTTTCTCGAGTTCTGCTTCCGGCACATATTTCGACACGCCCAGATACTTGTGGAGATTGGATTGATCGATCGGAAACCCCTGGCCCTTGCCCTCCGCGACTTTCTTCGCAACCTTGCGCATGACATTGGCAATTTCACGTTCGAGGTTCCGTACTCCGGCTTCCCTGGTATAGTGGGAAATAATCTGCTTGATGGC
>JAHBWT010000134.1 GCA_019636815.1 Nitrospira sp. | reverse complement strand
TGCCTCTCTCACGTATTCCATGCTCCTATCAAGTGGTTTCAGTGTTTCAAGCCCCTCATGCGTGACGCCCCTCATGCCCTGAAGGGGCATGAGGGGCAGAATTGTCAAGTGACTGGTTCGTTTAGAATGTCTGGGAGCTAGAATTGCTGGGGCGAATGAGAGTTGAATTTAAGGGGTTTGGAGGCTAAGCTCTATCTCATGCCATTCAATAATCGCGTCAAGTCTCATGCCAAGCGCATTCAGAAAAAGAAGGGCCACACTCGGTTAAAGCGCCACATATTCCCAAAGTCCGCACTCAAGCCTCTCCCCGACACCAGCCGCATACCGTGGTTTCCAACTATCCCGCGCTAGGCACGTTTAGAACCAAGCCATCATCCGCAATCCAGGATCAGGTATCCCACATTCTCTATCGTGCCTCGCTAACGAGATGGTTGGCGTGAGCTTGAGATGCTTGCATGCTACCTTCTATGGCGGTGAGCGATTGTTCGCACATCACTCGGTTGTCTTGTCGGGTACCACCCAGCATTTTGGACTTCATTATGAATGGGGCTCCTCCGAAGTTGATCACGGTAATTGGTCGCCCACTTCGTCCGACGTTCGAGAGAAAACCGCACTCGGTACAGCGACAACAAGCCTTCAATGATATGGATGATATTCGGGGTCGTAGTGGTTCCGTGCAGAAACCCCAGGGCGCCTTGGTCTATGGCCTGCCGTACGTCAGCTACTTCCTCTCGCTCCATCGTGACAATAAAGGGCGAGCAAGGATTGTGAATTCGATTGAGGCTGAGCAAGGAACGCGTAGGCGGCGCGTGTGCTGAAAGGTGCGTTTCGGACAGGTGTAGTGGACGAAGTACTCACCACCGACCAGCCGTTTTCTCATAGGAGGCAGGGGTGAGCAGGGAAGCGACGGTAGGGACGAATTGTGAAGGGCAGAGCCACCTCGATAGAGGGAAGACTCTAGGAGGACCGGAGCCGATCTACAAGATGCCTTTAAAAAGGTAGTAAGATGAACCGGACGTGGTACTGGCCGTCCGAAGTGGCAAAGATCATCCGGTCTCCACTCGATCGTCCGGTGGTGCTGAGGTGGGTTCGAGCGGTTCGTCGGCTGGCCAATCCACGAGGACCCATTATCGTAGCGTGAGATGCCATTCTACGTGAATGGTATCCGTGCTCATGACATTCCCTGGTGATAGCAGACCCCCACAAACGTGCATGGAGTGCAAAAGACTCAGCATATCATGGACATAGGGGAGGTATTAAACGGCCAGAAGGCAATGCGTGGCGGACGGTACAGGCGTTGATTGCACTGCAGCCGAGAGATATATAACTCTGAAGGGATAAACGCTGAACAGATCTTTCGAGAAACAGCTGGCAACCTACGGAACCGTCTATCGCCGACTCTTCCACGCGATTCGAGGAGGAAGAAACAGGCGACGGCTATTGGCCCTTCTTGTAGACGAAAAGCGCTGCACCCACTAACCCGAGAAGCACCCCACCGAATATCAACCAGTTCGCATCCATAAGTCTCTTTAAGTCCCTTTTTGTTGTCTGGTCTATAGTGTACCACCGGCAGATGAAGGACGAGTGAACTGGCCATGAAGACTACTCATGAAGGAGTGCAACAGAATAGATTAGACGAGAGTCAGGTTAACTTGCTTCCTGTTAACGCCAGCCCCAAGCTTATGAAGCGGGGAAAGAATGGGAGCGGAACGCCGCTGCGCAAGCTATGCTCAGTGTCAAGGATGACCCTGAACCCTCCCGTTCTTTAACGCCAAAGGATAACAGGTCGGTATGCAACCGAGGAGGAAGCGACGGCCCAGTATATTGATATTGCGTATGGCCAACAGATCGTGGATGGCAAGATTCCCCGGCTCATCGGTGGGATAACGCTGAAGGGTGAGCTGGCGGTAAGCCGAAACTGTGGCGTATCAGCGCCTTGGGGGATTCTCGAAATTCACAAATAATGCGGAAGTCATTCTCGTAAGGATAACTTTCCGCCATTTCAAACCCTACACGATCTCGTTCCGGCTGACACTCTTCATACGTTGCAAAGATGTTCAAGACCGTGACGTGATCGAAATGAGCAGGTGCTGCAAGCAAGACGATTAAGAGATACCACATAATATGAATGCCTTCTGTTTAGATCAGAGATCGAACGCCCGGCACTGATTGTGACTCTGACGGCAACCAGAGCTTCTCCCTGTGTGATGATCTGATTATAACCGTAATACAGTTCGCCTGAGCCTCGTACTGGGAAAACACATAGGCAAACTGATGGGGAGGGATGGTACTTAAAAATGGGGGAGCGAAAGAACGGCAGGCAATGGCTTGCCCTGTGAGATTCAAAAATGGCCGAGCTTGAGTTCACGAGACTCAATTCTGAGATCTGATTGACCGGATATCCGAACTTAATCAACGAGGCGAGCCCAATCGAGTTAGGCGCGTCTTGCTGCATCTTCAGCGCTTGCACGGGAGTCCTTCGTGTGGAGCAGTGCTTGGCGGTTAATCGGCACGCCACCCAAGAAGACAAGCTAGTACCTCTCACACATGTCAGGGTGCCTTGAGTGCCAGATCAGGTAATCGCCAGGCGTTCATGCCTCTCTGCGTCAATCCCCTCTGCACGGTCTAATCATTGCGCACTGGAGGTTCCCCGCTTGGGCGGCCCGTGCGTTATAGAGATCGGCGTTCCAGTTGCTTGCGCCTGGGTCGCACCAAAGAGTGGAAACGAAAGAACGCTCAACCCATCAAGACAATCTTTCGTTCAGGCGTTTGATTCCACCAACGAAGCGCCAAAAAAGAAAGAAGGCCGACCCGCAGACACGCTCAAGATACGTGCATGCGCTAAGTCCACACATCGGATCGGCCCTGCATGGCAGATTGTCACCGATTGGCGAGCTGCAGCATCGTGTACGACACTCCCACTATCGCAGCTAGGAGGAATACTTCGATGAGGATAGGCATGATAACGCTCCTTTCATTGTTTATTTAACTATATAATACCTACAAGATGAAGCCATGATGATGAGAGCGTGAAGAGTTCTTCATCACGTCGTGTGCCGCCCAGTTCATCACTACCGAGCGTAGGTCGAGAAGGGATCACGTCCGCCTATGGACTTCTTGAGAGATGTGTTGCCGGATAATAGGGAATCGAGGGGTTCCCTTCTGACGAACGTCTCATGTTCGAAGGCCCCCGGGGGCTCAATCTGGAGGGAGAACGCTGGATGTAAATGGCGTGGAAATCTGTTAAGCCTGCGGCCTCACAGGTCCGGTCAAAGCCGTGTCTCACATCCTCCCACCGATGTTCTGCTTGATCGTGAAAGACCCACGGAACATTGAGCCGAGTTTGTAGACCACTGAACAGCCTCCACAGGGTTTCGCTGAGGGGCAGCGCCGCGCCTTCCCGTTCTCAGTCTGCTTGAGTTGGATAAACCCATGCGTCATATCCCAGGTGAGCCCTAAGATTTCGCCTTTTCTCATCCAGGTATGGGGTGCCGTGAGAACTATCGGCCTAAACCAGTCCTCACAGGCTTGGAGTAGTCGCTCTGTCTCAGCTTCTCCTGAGAGGTACCGCAACCGGCCATCCGGCTCTTGATACTTGCGAATGGTGGTGAGGCACCCTCCCTTGTGTCGCATATGCCAGCATGTTAGCGTGTAGGGCGAAAGTACAGAGATCCGAAGAGGATGCTGCAGTCCTGTCTGAGCGACAGTTTCCTAAAGGACTTCTGGCGAAGATGAAGGCAGGCGGGGCGTTGGATGGGGCAACACTGGCTCCGTAATATCCGGGATATGTGCGAAGTGCACGTTGTGGATCTGGAACGCCGTGGGCAATTGGCGCGGAATGGACACCAGAGATGACTCACGCCGTAATCTACAAAGGT
>JAHBWT010000133.1 GCA_019636815.1 Nitrospira sp. | reverse complement strand
AGATTCACCCAGATAGACGATGTGCCATCGAGATATCTTTTCCCCTCTGTGTCGATGAGGTAAGAACCCTTTCCGCGCTCGATGATGAGCGGTTCCTCCTTCTCCCACTCCTGCATCTGGGTGAATGGATGCCAGAGATGGCGACGGTCCCATTCGACCAGCTGTCGCTTTGAGGGTGGTCGTGCCATGGTGTTCACATCTGCATCATGCAGCGTAAGACGGTTGTCTGTTGTCTATCGTGAAGCAGGGCAGCGGTCATACTCGATGGCAAAGTAACTATCATTTGATAAGAGAAGCGGTCGTGCGCGGGGCGTGATTATAAGGGTAGGCGATGTCTTTGACAACCTCTGAGGCAGTTACTATAATGAACCGATTTTTTATTAATGAGCTAGGATTTGCAAAGCCTTATACGCAATTTTTCAATCATTGCTCATATCGATCACGGCAAATCAACCCTCGCTGACCGGTTCCTAGAAGCTACTGGCGCAGTCACTGCTCGAGAAGCAAAAGACCAGATCCTCGACGCGATGGATCTCGAGCGGGAACGTGGCATTACGATTAAAGCCCACGCGGTGGCCATCAAGTATCGGGCGCAGGATGGGAAGACGTATGCGTTGCATTTGATCGATACGCCGGGGCATGTCGATTTTACCTATGAAGTCTCACGGAGCTTGGCGGCTTGTGAGGGGGCGCTGTTGCTCGTTGATGCGACGCAAGGGGTGCAGGCGCAGACCATTGCCAATGTGAATTTGGCGATGGCCAGTAGCCTGACGATCATTCCCGTCATCAACAAGATTGACCTGGCCAGCGCGGATGTCGAGGGAACGAAACACTCGATCTCCGAGGTGCTCCAGCTTGAAGCCGAAGATGCCTTGCCCATCAGCGCGAAAGAAGGCAAAGGGGTGCCGGAAGTGTTGGAAGCGATCATTGCCCGGGTTCCTCCTCCCTCCGGCGATCCGCAGGCTCCTCTGAAGGCGCTTATCTTCGACTCCTGGTTCGACAATTATCAGGGTGTGATCGTGCTGGCGCGGCTGATGGATGGATCGATTCGACCCGGTATGAAGATCAAAGTCATGTCGAACAACCGGACCTTTGAGGTCATGGAAGTGGGCCAGTTCACGCCCAAGCGAACCAAGAAGACCGAGCTGCTGACCGGCGAAGTCGGCTACTTGTGCGCCAACATGCGGGAAGTCGCCGATGTCAAAATCGGCGATACACTGACGGATGCCCTCACGCCGACTGCGGCGCCGTTTCCAGGGTACAAGGAAGTCAAGCCGTTGGTCTTTTGCGGTCTGTATTCCACGGACACGGCGAAATACGAGGATCTTCGGGATGCCTTGGTCAAACTTCGGTTGAACGATTCGTCGTTCGCGTACGAGCCTGAAACCTCTCTTGCCCTGGGCTTTGGGTTCCGCTGTGGGTTTCTGGGTTTGCTCCATATGGAGATCATCCAGGAGCGGTTGGAGCGAGAATATGGGCTGACATTGATTACCACGGCTCCGACCGTGGTGTACCACGTCACCACCACCAAGGGTGAGACGCTGCACATCGACAATCCCGCGGAATTGCCTCCTCCCAATAACATCGCGAGGTTCGAAGAGCCGTTCATCCTGGCCACGGTCATTACGCCTGAGCGATACATGGGAGCCATCCTACAACTGTGCCAGGAGCGGAGAGGCATTCAGCGGAGCCTCCAGTTTCTTGATCCTACTCGGGTGATGATCAGTTACGAACTGCCGTTGAACGAAGTGATTCTGGATTTTTACGACAAGCTGAAATCAAGGACGCAGGGGTATGCCTCGCTCGATTATGAACTGCTCGGATACCGTGAGTCCGATCTGGTGAAGATCGATATCTTGCTCAACGGCGAGGCAGTGGATGCCCTGTCGTTTATTACCCATCGTGAGCGCGCGTATCATCGCGGTCGTCAAATGGCGGAAAAGATGAAAGAGCTGATTCCTCGGCAGATGTTTGAAATCGCGATTCAAGCGGCCATCGGCAACAAAATCATCGCGCGTGAGACCATCGGAGCGATGAAGAAGAATGTCACGGCGAAGTGCTATGGTGGCGATATCACGCGGAAACGAAAGTTACTGGAAAAGCAAAAAGAAGGGAAGAAACGGATGAAAGCGGTCGGCAGCGTGGAAGTTCCTCAAGAAGCCTTCTTGGCGATTTTAAAGGTCGGAGACGAATGAGCCCCGATCAAAATCCGAGAAATGCGGACAAGTTGCCCGGTTCGCCGCGGGCTGGGGATCCGGCTTCGCTTTCCGGGGCAAAGCTGACGGAGAGCGCGGACCAACCGGGACGGAAGTCCATTGTTCGGGAGTATGCGGAAGCGATCATTGTGGCCATACTGCTCGCTTTCGCCATCCGAGTCTTCGTGGTCCAGGCCTTCAAGATTCCATCGGGATCGATGATTCCGACTTTGCAGATCGGTGATCACATCTTAGTCAGCAAGCTGTCCTATGGCCTGCAGTGGCCGACGGATTGCAAACTGCTCTGGAGCTTCCCGCCGGTCAATTGCTACACTTCCACCACTGTGGTCACGTTCGGCAAGCCGCAGCGTGGCGACATCGTTGTCTTTCGCTTCCCGGAGGATGAAGAAAAGGACTTCATTAAGCGGATCGTGGGATTGCCTGGAGATACGATCCAGCTTCAGAACAAGGTCGTGCTCGTGAACGGCCAACCGCTCGACGACAAAGCCTTTACCCAACGAATCGACCCGGGGATCATCGATAGTACCATCAACCCGCGTGATAATTTCGGGCCGGTGACGGTTCCTGAAGGATCTTATTTTGTGATGGGCGATAATCGCGACCAGAGTCTGGACAGCCGGTTCTGGGGCTATGTGCGAGAAGAAAAGATCCGCGGCAAGGCATTTCGGATCTATTGGTCCTGGAATGGGCAGGGAAACTGGACGGAATGGGTTCGATGGGAACGATTCGGCAAGGCAATCCAGTAAAAAAAAGCGGCGGGGCTTTGCGTCCGAACGGAGGAGAATCGGATGGAAGGGGTGAAACTCCATCGCCCAAGGTGCTTCGCCAGCATCTGCAACGGTTTCCCCAGGCGTCCGTCCTGATTGTTGGGGACCTCATCCTCGATCATTACGTGATGGGGAGAGTGAGCCGGATTTCCCCGGAAGCGCCGGTCCCCGTCGTCCATGTCGAATCCGAGTCGCTCCGGCTTGGCGGAGCCGCCAACGTCTACAGCAATATCCTGGCATTGGGCGGGAAAGCCTACCTCTGCGGTGTGATCGGAGCCGACCAAAGTGGAAAGCAGTTGATCACAGAACTGGGGCATACGCGGGGGGTGCTTGGCGGGATCGTGGTCGATCGGGAGCGTCCAACGACCAGAAAGAGCCGGGTGATCGCGCATAACCAGCAGATCGTACGGTATGACATCGAAGGCCGTAGCGAGTTGAAAGCAGTCCTCAGACAGAAGATTCTTCGGTATATTGAATCGAAACTGCGCGAGTTGTCCTGCATCGTCGTATCCGATTATGCCAAAGGCGTCGTCTCCTCGGTTTTGATGTCGGAAATCACCAGACTCGCCGCTTTACGTAGGGTCCCGGTGATCGTTGATCCGAAGGTCGAGCATTTCAACTTCTATAAAGGTGTCACCGTCATTACGCCGAACCATCTCGAAGCGACGCAAGCATCAGGCATGCACGGAGATGACAACCAAACGATCAACGAAGCAGGAGCCATGATCCGTCAGCGACTTGGGTGTCAGTCCGTCCTGATCACGCGCGGTGAAAAAGGAATGAGTCTGTACGAAGGTGATGGTGCCTCATGGCACCTCCCTACGAAGGCCCGGCAGGTCTACGACGTCACCGGCGCCGGAGATACGGTCATCGGAACGCTCGCGATGGCTCTCGCCG
>JAHBWT010000132.1 GCA_019636815.1 Nitrospira sp. | reverse complement strand
TCTCTTCGGGATGGGGTCCTGGACCTGGTGGCGCCGCACCACCGCCACCCTTCCCGTGGCTGCCTAACACCAGTCGGGCGTTCCTGCCTTCAGCTTGTCCACGCCCGCCCCTCTTGAAGGGGCGGGTGTGGCACAACTCGTAGCCATACCGTTGCCTGGAGCCGCGCTGTTATTCTTGAGCTGCTCGCCGGGTCTCGCCATCGTGCGCAAGCGTCTCGCTGCTTCACCTCAGATGTAACGTCGTTCAGCTCACGTTATCGATCACCCACGAAACGGCGTGATGTGTTGATCAATCAGCAGCATCTACGCAGTTTGTGTTGATCTACCAGCAGTAAATCGATTAAAGCGTCAGAAACAGCTGCTTATACGTGGCATAACTTCTGCATTACTGCTTGGCACCATGTCATTCTCACCTGAGTGTACATCCTAGATAACAAATCGGGCGGCAAACATGTCACGAAGGCGAGGCCTGCTGATGGAGAGGTTTTTCTGTTCCGTACGCAAGACCCCCGTTCCTCTGACCGTCTGTAGCCTGGGAGACGTACGGTAGCCGCACCTATTTTTATTAATATTATGGAGTATCGCTCAGGCGAGTAACGCGGGGAAGGAAGGAAGTTCAATGGCCTCACAACGTCCAAAGAAGATCGTGATCGTCGAGAAGGAACGGGATACGGCGCGCTTGATCAAGCACTACCTTGAGGAGGAAGGGTTTCATCCATGCATTGCGAGCACAGGTGATGAAGCCTACGACCTTGTGGCCTCGGAGCATCCTGATTTGATGATTCTTGAGCTGATGTTGCCGGGGATCAATGGACTGGAGATATGCAAGACCATCCGCAACAAGCCGGAGACCGCCCTGCTCCCGATCATGATGTTGACGGAGAAGAACGAAGAGTCCGATATCATCGTGGGGCTGGAGCTCGGCGCCGATGATTATATGACCAAGCCCTTCAGTCCCAAGGTGCTGGTCGCGCGGGTGAAGGCCCTCTTTCGCCGGCTGGAGCGGGCGAACAATCACAACCAAAAGCAGATTACCTTGACGTACGGTCCCTTGCGCATGGACCTGACTCGCCGTGAGGTCGTTGTAAAGGACAAAGAAGTGCCGCTCACGGCCAAAGAGTTCGGATTATTGGAGCAACTAATGCGCCATCCGGGACGGGTATTGACGCGAGACATGGTCCTCAACACGGTATGGGGTTACGACTACTATGGGACGACGCGCACCGTCGATGTCCATGTTCGGCGCTTGAAATTGAAGGCGCCCCTTCTCAACGAGACGATCGTCTCCGTCAAATCGATGGGCTACAAACTGACGGAACAGCCGGCGGCATAGGAACGCTCCCCTCATAGCATAGCGGGCCACTTGGATGGTTCGTTGCGCCCGGTATTGAGCCGGCCTTCGATGCCTGACGCGGGCGTTCGTGTGGAACCATTGGACTCAGCCCCGAATCCCTCGCCGCCCGGTTGAATGAAACCATCATTGCGAAAGTGTTCCGCCTGCCTGCGTGCCTCTCATACTTCTCTCAATATGCGTGCATATATCACTCAGATGCCACGAGCGGACTTTCGTCGCCCTCGAAACAGCGTAGCTGTCGCTTGATCATCAGCGTCCACGCATCTTTTGCTGCTATTCCAGCAACCGATCGATTAAAGCGTCACAAATTGCTGGGATTATGACTGGCATCGCTTCTGCAGTTCTCGCGTCGCAATTCCTCCTCAAGAGAGTCTCGGCGCAATGTTAACGGCGCTCGAATGGGGAGGTGAGAGAACTGTAACACCGAGCAAAGTAAAAGTGGGGCCAGGTAAAGAAAGGAGGAGTCGAGATAGAGAGTGCCAGGAGGTCAGTGTCGATAGAAGGGATTTTCAACCATCCAAGGAGGGACAGCATGAAGTTTCGAGGCATCAAACGAATCATGGTGGCGGCGGCGGTGACCGTGGCCACGGCGACTGCCGGCATGGCCGGCCAAGCCCAGGCCTTTGAGTTTGATCACGGCGACCTGGTGCTGGCAATTTACGGCAACAATACGGAGGCGCTCTACAATCTGGGGGCCATCAGCACGGTACTGGCCGATGGGCAATCGAAGAGCCTGGATGTCTCGGCCGGGCTGGCAGCGGCCGGAGTGGGGGGCAGTCCGGTCAAGTACACGGTGTACGGGGCTAGTTTCACCAGCGACTTCAGTCTGCAGTCGGTGTACGGCGGCACCACATTTGACGTCAGCCAGATCAATCCCGATTCGTTGGGCTTTAGTTCACAATTCGGTGTCACCCTCGCGCAGCAACCTTTCCAGGTTTTCGACGGCAATACGATTGCGAAAACCGATCCGAGGTCGTTCACGTCGGTCTTGAATCAAGACGGATCAGCGAATTTGAACGGCACCTGGCCGGTCTCGTTCCAGGGTAGCCTGGGGGATGTCCTCAACATCGTGCAAGGCGATCTACCCAACTTTGGGGCGGGCCCCTACGAAATAGCCGGCATAGTCGGCCGTGTGCAGCTGACGGCGGACGGCTCTGTCCTCTTCGGCAATCCCGGTCCGGACGTGGCCCCGATCCCGCTGCCGGCTGGGGTCGTGCTCTTCGGCTCGGGCTTGATCGGGCTGATCGGGATTGCCCGGCGGTCGTTCAATCAGCAGGCAGCGTAAGCAACCATCGCGTCCTTATCACGGCGCCTCATGAACACCCGGCACGCAGCACGATCTGCGTGCCCCTACTAATCAGAAGGAGACACGAACCATGCGATCACTATCACGATATATGCTTAGACTCGGCGGGGTTCTCGCCCTGGCCGGAGCGGTCGGCACGGCCGACGCGCAAACGGTGCTGAACGCCGGCGGCGGGAGCATTGGCCGGAACTTTTTCACCGACGTTGCGCTCGAAATTCTCGATCAGTCACCCCGCCCCAATCGGTTCGCCAGCGCGGACAATAATCGGATCGTGTTCACCGGCAACCGAAACGGATCGCCCGTCATCCTCCGGTACTCATCGGGCAACGGCGAAGATGGGATCCTCAAGCTCTTGCAGCCGGCCAACAATGCCGCCTCGAACCTGCCCTTTCTGAACCATACGCAACTGACGGGTGGCACCGGGCCGGTCTTGACGACCAGGCCGACCGACAACAAGCAGTATAACAACACGACCGGTATCACCAGCAGCCCGATCAACTTACCGGTGCATGTCGGTCTGTCGCCTATCCAAGGTGGGACGTACAATCAAACCGGACCGATAGGAGTGACCACTAGCCCCATCGATGACAGCGGCCTCAATGTCACCCCGGTCGTCGCGGTGCCCCTTGCCCTCTTTGTCGGCAAGGGTGTGGTCAAGAATAACAATGGCGCGCCGGGAGGCCCGATCGAGGGTCTGAGTCAAGATGAGGTCGGGGCGATTTTCAGCCGTCAGGTGACCGACTGGAGGCAGTTGGGCTATGGGACCGTGACGGATGCGAATCCGAACGCGTTGGAAGCGACGTCGCCGATCCTCCTCGCCCTCCGCAATGCGGGAGCCGGCCAGAAATCCCTCTTTCAAGAGATATTCTTGAAGCCCCTCTACAACGAGACGCTGATCCCGATTCCCAATCAGGTCATTTTCAGCCCCAACGCGAGCGGCTCGGTGGACGTTGTGGCCAACAATCGCCGGGCGATCGGCTATTTCGAAGCGGAAGAGCTGGCTCGCTTCGAGACAGGTGGGAACCGTGCCGGGTTGGCCTACATTATTAAGGTCAATGGCGCCTCTGCCCACGATGTGACGAAGTCCGATCCGAAGGTGGACTTCAAGAGCGGCCGCTACCCCCTTTGGGGCAACGTGCGGCTCTTCCGCCGGGCCGCCGGGGAAGGCGCGGCGACCGATGCCTTGGCTCAGGCGTTCGTCGCGGCTGCCGGGTCGAAAACCACGATCGACAACAGCGGAGGCGGACGATTCTGGTCTGCTGCTGTAGACCTGAAGGTATTTAAGAACTCTGATCGCGGGCCGCTTCTCTGGAAGCCGCTCCAGTAACGAATAGTGGGTCATCCGAGGTCGGGACATGGGCTCAGCCCATGTCCCGACCGACGAAAGAAGGAGATAACAGGATTGAAGATGTCTCTTCAAAAGGAGTGCTCAGGTTGTTCTTCAGGCGAAACCCACCGGAGGTTGTGATACCTCAGGCGGTTTTGTGCATTTATGAACATCGGCAAATCTTGATGATAATTTAACAGGGTCTAAGCTCAAACCTTATGCTAGTATTCTCTCCCGCTTGTATCAATGATTTGCCGTAATGAATAAAGGTCCGCTACTAATGGGCAGGCTCATTGAGAATAGGTTCATTCGGACTCACTCGTTCATGTGCCATTTGGCATTTT
>JAHBWT010000131.1 GCA_019636815.1 Nitrospira sp. | reverse complement strand
GGGGAACTCTTGGTTGCGCAGGGTCGACTGGATCAGCGCGATGACATCTTTTTCCTTTCGATCGACGAACGTACCGATCTCCTGGCCGGAAGCACCACAGACTGGAAGGTCATCGTCCAAGAGCGACACATGGAATGCGAGCGCAATGCAGCAACCACAGTCCCCGATACCATTCGAGACTGGGAATCCATGAATGAACAGATGCGGACCTCCACTCAGACTGACAGGCCCGGCCAGCTCACCGGCATGCCAATCAGCGCTGGCTCCGTGATCGGTCCGGTGCGGATGGTCCGGTCAGTCATGGATTGGAGTCACGTGGCGCCGGGTGACATTCTGGTGGTACCGGTTATCGATCCGGGCCTGGCGCCACTCTTTGGAATTGCCGGAGGGCTGATCGCGGAAATGGGTGGTACGCTGTCGCATGGGGCCATCATTGCTCGTGAATATGGGTTACCGACCATCGCCAACGTGGGAGGCGCGATGACACAGCTTTCTGATGGACTACAAGTCAAGCTTGACGCTGGATCGGGGACCATTCGTATCGGGCCATCGCCAGCACCGAGGAGTGGCTAGAGCTATTTGATCTGGGTCTTCTGCTCCTTGACCTTTCTCAATACGTTGCGTACTCTCACTCAAAATGCCGTTTTGAGACGCTATATATAGGAGTTCCTTGCCTCATTATTTTTTTGAGATTTTCGAACACATGACGGATGCAGTTCCCCTCTTGATAGGCTTTGGGGTCGGGCTGTTCCTCGGTAGTTTGGTGATGGGACTTTGGATCTCGGGACGCTTGCGCCCTCAAGCCCAGCGCGCTGAGGCAACCGCCGACGAAGTACGAAAGCAATTGGAACTCGAGCGGACTGCGGCCCTGTTGCTTCGGGAGGAATTATCCCAAACACAACACGCCCGCGTGCTGGCCGAAACTCGAATGGAAGAGTCGGCACGGCAACTCAAAGAACAGAGAGCCTTGCTCGACCAGGCACGTCGGGAGCTCCTCGGGTCGTTCCAAGCACTCTCCGGCGAAGCGTTGAAGCAAAACAACGAAGCGTTTTTGAAGCTTGCCGCTGTGACATTTGAAACTCTCCATGTCAAAGCAGATGGAGACCTTGTCCAACGCCAACAGGCCATTGATGCTCTGGTGCGTCCGCTCCATGACACACTGCAACGTTACGATGAGCAGCTTCGTCTGCTGGAACAGTCACGACAGTCTGCGTACGGTGGGTTGGATCAGCATCTGAAATCACTGGCTGAATCCCAGCAACGGTTGCAACAGGAAACCGGAAACCTGGTCAAAGCTCTGCGAGCACCGACCGTACGAGGCCAATGGGGTGAGTTGACCTTAAAACGAGTCGCCGAGCTTGCTGGAATGGTGCAACACTGTGATTTCATTGAGCAACCGTCCGTGACGGGTGAGGAAGCGCGGTTTCGACCAGATATGGTGGTTCAGCTTCCAGGCGGCCGTCAGATTATCGTTGATGCGAAAACTGTTCTCTCGGCTTATCTGGAGGCCCACGAAGCGCAGAATGATGTCCAACAAACTGAGGCACTACGGCGCCATGCCGCGCAGGTGAAGAGCCGAATGGACGAGCTCTCGTTGAAAGCGTACTGGACGCAGTTCGATCGTTCCCCTGAGTTCGTCGTCTTGTTCCTTCCCGGCGAGCAATACCTCGGCGCCGCGCTGGACCAAAATCCTCGGCTCATTGAAGAGGGGTTCGCCAATGGAATCGTGCTGGCAACTCCGGCGACATTGATCGCACTACTGCGTGCCGTGGCCTACGGATGGCGACAAGAGCGAATGACCGCCCACGCGGAGGAAGCAGGCCGGTTGGGCAAAGAACTATACGAACGGATGGCGGTATTGGCGGAGCATATGAACGATGTGGGGCAGGCCCTGGGCAAAAGCGTGTTGGCCTACAACCGTGCCGTGGGCTCCATTGAGACGCGTATTCTCCCGGCCGCGCGGCGTTTCAAAGAGTTGGGCGTGTCCTCCGACCGTGAAATCCTCGCACTTGAACCGACGGAGGTCATTCCCCGAAAAACCTTGTCCTTTGACAGCGAATGAGGGAGCGCACATGACCAACGAACAGACCATGGTTGAAGCATTTCATAGCAGATTCGACATTCTGGTACGGACAGTTCCGACCGACTTGAACGAAGAGACGAAGCAGCTTCGCGTCCGTCTCATTCAGGAAGAGTTCGATGAATTGAAGGAGGCCATGGCCGCTGGAAACCTCGCTGCAGTCGCGAAGGAACTGGCGGACCTTCTCTACGTCACCTACGGGACGGCGGTGTCCTATGGGATCGATATGGAACCGGTGTTTCAGGAAGTGCACCGGTCAAATCTGAGCAAAGTAGGTGGTTACAAAAGAGCAGATGGGAAATGGGTGAAGCCTCCAACCTATTCCCCCGCTGACATCGATCCGATCTTGGCGGCACAACGAGCGCACCTGTTGGCATCGTCGCTATCAACGCATGACACATCTACATGTTGTTCCGAGAGCTCATGAGAGACCCACACTGTCCAAGTTGCGGCACACCCTTCGTTCGAATGATCCATGATGAAGGCATCATGGAACGGATTCTCAATCGCTTTCAATTCTTTCCATTTCGCTGTCAGCTCTGTACGACACGCTTCCGAGTCTTCAGAAGCCATGCCTACCCCCCACTTCCAGCGACTGACCGCCGGGAATATACGCGATTGCCGGTGTCGTTCCGCGCCAACCTCCTTGCAGTAAACGGCCCGCAAATGACCAATCGTGTGACGGACATTTCCATGGGAGGGTGTACGCTCGAGACAGCGGCAGCTTTGCCTCAAGGAACGTTTGTCGAATTGGTCATCAAACCGGCTTCCGATGAGGAGCCGATCAAGATTGAAACGGCCATGGTGTGCTCGTCAAGGCCGGGATCGATGGGTCTCAGTTTCCTTGAAATGGTGACGGCCGATAAGAATCGCCTTAGCCAGGTCATTCTCAGCCTGCTGGTGGGACAAAGCCTGCATCAGAATTTCTTTTCGTAGCAATGTGCGCCCACTAGGAACGCTGTCGAGGGGCGGTCACCAGTATATTATCGATCAGCCGAACAGGCCCAAGTCGCACCGCTCCGATCAGGACCGCCCGCGAAATCACGGCAGAAAGTGGTTCCAGCATGCGCGGATCACAGACCACCAGATAATCAATCGTCAAGGTTGGTTCGTCTTTGATAACCTGAGCCATAACCGCCTGCACTACCTTCCCATCAGTGACACCCTTTCGGATGGCCTCAGCGCCTGCTCGGAGACTCCTATACAATGTGGCGGCGCGCATTCGGTCATCCGGCGACAGGTAGACATTGCGTGAACTCATCGCCAGTCCGTCCTTTTCCCGTACCGTCGGATACACGATAATTTCCACGCCGAGGTTCAGATCCTTGACCAACTGTTGAACCAGGACCGATTGTTGAAAATCTTTTTGCCCAAACAGCGTGATCTGAGGACGGACAATTCCGAAGAGTTTGGTCACAACGGTTGCAACACCGGCAAAATGATGAGGGCGCGCCTCACCTTCCCATCGACGTGCGATCGAAGGAAGCGTGACGATCGTTTGAAACCCTTCGGGGTACATGGCGTCTGCCGTTGGTTCAAAACAGACATCAGCCCCTTCCTTTCTGCAAAGGGCTCGATCGCGCGCAATGGGGCGTGGATACGTCGCGTAGTCTTCCCGAGGGCCGAATTGCCTGGGATTAACAAAGATGCTGACCACGAGCGCGTCGCATTGCAAACGGGCCGCTCGAATCAGCGCGCGATGCCCATCGTGCAACGCCCCCATCGTGGGCACCAGCCCGATCCGTACACCTTCCCGCCGAAGCCCCTCACTCCAGGCAGTCATTGCACTCGGTGAACGGATGATCTTCATGAGCTCGGTGGTGAACCGCAAGGAGGACGAGAGCCGTATCTCGTTGAAGGTTGAGGAAATAACAGCTGCACGTGAGCCTGGTCCTTCACCTGCGCCAATAATTGCGCGACCGATTGCTTGAGCACGGGATGGACCCAGAGTGGATCCAATTCATTCAGCGGCATGAGAACGAACCGGCGGCAATGGAGGCGAGGGTGTGGGATAGTCATCCCTGGTTCTTTGATGACGCGCTCACCGTAGAAAAGAATGTCGAGGTCGATCGTTCGAGGGCCAGAACGGTTATCCTCATCTCTTCCGAACGATCGTTCAATCTCCTGAAGTGTCGCGAGGAGACTCTGTGGCGTGATATCGGTTTCGATCTGCACCACCCCGTTGAGAAACCACCCATTCCCTGGATCGGTTTTGTCCCGCACCGGTTCCGTTTCATACAATAGGGAAACCCCCTTGAGCCGTGAATGGGGGAGCAAACTGAGCAACGTCACGGCCCGATCGCAAAAATCGACTCGATCACCGACATTGGACCCGAACCCAATGAAGACAGTCTCCGCCATGTGCGTACCTCGTGAAACGTTATTCGTGAATCGTCAAGACAAAGGAGCATTCTGCGAACGACGCTTCACACGTCACGAACAACCTGGTCAAAACCCCGCTTTCTTGATTCGCTCTACCGCTTCTGCAAGCCGCTCCTTGGTTGTACACACCGTCATCCGGATATAGCCTTCGCCCGGGGCGCCGAAGCCGTTGCCGGGT
>JAHBWT010000130.1 GCA_019636815.1 Nitrospira sp. | reverse complement strand
AACTACGCGACCTCTGCGAAACCGTCCAGCCGACGATCATGCAGGCGACTCCGGCGACATGGCGTATGTTGGTCGAGGCTGGATGGCAGGGTAGCAAGAACCTGACGGTCCTCTGCGGAGGGGAGGCCCTTCCCGCTGATCTGGCGGCATCGTTGCTAGATCGGAGTCTTGCCCTGTGGAATATGTATGGTCCGACCGAAACGACCATCTGGTCCACGATCGAGAAAATGGAACGGACCGATCGGGAGATCACCATTGGCAGACCGATCGCCAATACGGATGTGTACATCTTGGATCGACTCCTCCAGCCCGTTCCAATCGGAGTCTCCGGTGAACTCTATATCGGAGGTCACGGGTTGGCCCGAGGCTATCGTGGGCGGCCTGAGCTCACACAGGACCGGTTTATCCCTCATCCATTTTCTCCGGAGCCCCTCGTGAAACTCTATCGAACGGGAGACCTGGCTCGTTATCGGATGGATGGGCGCATCGTGCATGTGGGTCGAGTGGATCACCAGGTCAAGATCAGAGGGTTTAGGGTCGAATTGGGCGAGATCGAGGTCGCACTGAACCGCCATCCCTCCATCCGCCAGGCGGTGGTCGCCGCGCGGGATGATCGCGCAGGTATTAAGCAATTGGTGGCCTATATCGTCTGCCAAGAGGGGCCGGCCCCAAGCCAGGCGGAGTTTCGCTCGTTTCTGCGATCCGAGATTCCGGAGTATATGGTCCCGTCACTCTTTGTCTTTCTGGAAACCATGCCCCTGACGGCCAATAACAAGGTCGACAGGAAAGCATTGCCACCTCCGGTCGGCTCGCTCTCGGATGAACCAGCTTGCAGTCGTCCGCGTGATCAGATGGAAGTTCAACTGGCGGCTTTGTGGCAGCAGGTCTTGGAGGTTTCAAGGATCGGCATCCATGACAACTTCTTCGATCACGGCGGCCACTCCCTCAAAGCGGCCCACCTCTTCTTTCTTCTTGAGCAGGTGTATGGAAGACGCCTTCCGCTTGCAACGCTGTTTCAAGCACCGACCATTGCAGAGTTAGCATCGGTGCTCTCACAGGAACACTGGACGCCGCCATGGCAATCGTTGGTGGCCATTCAACCGAGCGGGACGGCAATACCGATATTCATGGTGCCCGGAGTAGGGGGCAATGTATTGCCCTTTGCTCAGTTGGCGAAGCTGCTGGGTCCGAATCAACCCTGCTACGGGCTACAGGCGCGAGGACTGGACGGAAAGGAGTCCCCGTTTACGTCGGTACCGGAGATGGCGAATCATTATATCGCAGAGATCCGTCGCGTTCGCCCGAACGGGCCGTATATCGTCCTTGGTAGCTGTACGGGTGGACTGATCGCGTATGAAATGGCTCAGCAACTACTCAGACAGGGGCAAGTCGTCACACTCATGATAATGGAGACCTGGCATCCATCCTCATATCGCCGACATCGTTACAGGTGGCCGACGAAGCTGGGGCTGCCCCTGTTCATGTTGTGGAGAGCAATGAGCAATATTCATGCGCTCTTTCGTCTGCCCATCAAAGACTGGATTCCATTTATCCAGCGTAGACACAGGAGACTCATGTCGCTATCGAGAACCGTAGCCGGTCACGAAGAGTTGTTTGTCAATTTTCAAGTCGAACAAGTGACTCGGGCCACGCTCCAAGCGGTGGCACGTTACGACGTTCGCAACTATCCCGGGCGAATTCTCAATATCGTGGCGTCAAAGCGGCACGTCGCACGGACGGTGGCGGATACGAGACATGTCTGGCCAGAATTCGCTGGCGAAGGAAGCAAGTCTGTGCAGGTTGAAGCCCTCAATGCAGGGCACCTCCTTACCACACCGCATGTGGAAAAAGTGACGAAGCATCTCCAAGACTTCCTTATCGAGGACACTCACGACCATCCACAACGCCCGTTGGCCGCATGATGCAGATGGGTAACGCTCATCTCTTTCTCTGTCGAATGTGAGGCTAGTCGGTGATGCGATTCGCACGATTTCTCCACTTTATTGTGCAACGGTCGAGATCCATGGCCTGGCTCATGGTCTGTGTCGGCGTCTTGTCGGGTCTTTTGAGCGCCGGCGTCTTGGCGCTCATCAATTATGTACTTCATCATTCCTCCGATCGTTCTCTCTTCATCGTGCTGGGGTTTGTCGGCCTGGTCGCCGGCAAGATTCTGGCGAACCTCGGGTCTCAAATTCTGCTCGTCCGATTCGCGCAAGACACCATCTTGGACCTCTCCTTGTCGCTCTGCGCGAAGATCGTGCGGGCTCCGTTGCGTCGTTCCGAGCAACGAGGAGCCGCCAATATCCTTGTCACCTTGACCGATGACGTCAGTTGGGTGACCTGGGCAATCCAGTGTTTTCCTCATTTTCTCATGAATGTCGCGCTGGTGTTGGGGTGTGGAATCTTCCTCGCGTGGTTGTCGTGGAAAGTATTTCTAGCAGTGGCCGGAGTCGCCGCCGTGAGCGTCCTCGGACAACAGTGGTTGCACACCAGTACCCGCACCATCATTGCGGCATCCCGGGAGGCCCGAGCAACACTGTTTCAACGCTTTCGATCCCTCACCGATGGGCTGAAGGAACTGATGATGCATAGGGCGCGTCGGGAGGAATTTATCAATCAGGAAGTGCGCGGAGCGGCGGAGTTCTACAGAGAGACGAATTTGAAAGCGACGCGCTTACAAGCTCTCCTAGGAGTTTGGACTCAGGTCTCGCTCTACTCTCTTATCGGTTCCCTCATATTTCTATTCCCATCTTTTGGGTCAATTGATCCTGAGGCGCTTACAGGATATATCGTGGCCATCCTCTATGTGATGGGCCCCATCTCCAGCATTCTTGGCACGGCACCGACTCTCGAGCGAGGCCAAGTGGCCTTGGAAAACATTGAACGATTGGGCATATCGCTGGATGTCGGTCTGGAGGACATCCAGACGAGAGTCGTGGCAGGTTCAGAACCTGGGCTCTGTCCTCTCGTGCAATGGAACAATGTCGCGTTTTCTTACGGAGAGGGAAATGGAGTCGAAGCGCCCTTCACGCTTGGCCCCATCAGTCTGGAGCTGCGTCCTGGCGAATTGGTGTTCATCATCGGGGGCAATGGAAGCGGGAAATCAACACTTGTGAAAGTGCTCGCCGGGTTGTATCAACCGGTACGGGGAGACGTGTGGCTGTCCGGCGCGATGATCACCGATGAGAATCGGGAGTGGTACCGTGAACACTTCTCCGTCATATTCTCAGACTTTCATCTCTTCAAGAAACTCCTCGGTCAGTCTGATTCTCAGGTGAAGAGACTCGTACCCGACTACTTGCGATTGCTGCATTTGGATCAGAAAGTCACCGTACACGATCGCGCCTTCTCCACCCTCGATCTCTCGCAGGGGCAAAGGAAGCGACTGGCGCTGGTGACGTCCTATCTTGAGGATCGGTCGATCTACGTGTTTGATGAATGGGCTGCGGATCAAGATCCGAAGTACAAGGAAATCTTTTACAAGACTTTACTGCCGGACCTGCGCGCGCGAGGAAAATCAGTTATCGTCATTACCCATGATGATCGGTATTTCCACCTCGGCGATCAGGTCATTAAATTAGAAGATGGTAAAGTTGTGGAGCACGTGAAGGCCGGGATAGATGGGCGCCGATCGTAAGGATGGCGACTTGGTGTCGAATGTGTGTATTCGGAACCACAGCGTTGTGATTTCATTTCAGTCCATAGCGCGTCTCGCCGAGATAGCACGACAGGATCACATCCATCTCGAACCGAACGCCATCCACCTCTGGGGGATCACACTGGACGGATCTGATCCTTGTCTGGCGCGATGCAGAGGGTGGTTGGATGAACGAGAGCGGGACCGAGCGGCCCGCCTTGTTCGGGCAGAGGACCGAGAACGATACGTGTTGGCTCACGGAGGGCTCAGAGCAGTGCTCAGCCGATATTTGGGTGTCGGCCCGGATTTGGTGGGCTTTGATCACGTCGAATCGGGCAAGCCCATGCTGGTAAAGAAATTTCGCGATCCATCTGCGGTCACGTTCAATTTGTCTCATGCCCATGGCCGCGCACTTATTGCTGTGTCACGAGCGCAAGAGGTCGGAGTCGATCTTGAGCGTGTTCGTTCAGATGTCCCGGTTGAAAATTTATCCAGGCGATTTTTCACTCAATCTGAACATTCGATCATCATGCAATCGGCTCCGGAGCAACGCAGCGCCAGATTCTTTCGCTATTGGGTTGCGAAAGAAGCGTTGCTCAAGGCGCAGGGTATCGGTCTCCGGGGGTTGGCTGGGTGCGAGATCATGCTTGGGACGGATGGAGTCGGGAAAGATGTTCAGATCCGAGTGAGGTCTCATCTGCAAAATGGGTTACGGGTTCGGCTTCTCCCTTGCGAGAACGGATGGGAGGCAGCGGTAGCCGCTCGGGAGTTGGGACAAGTGAGGCTGTGCGGGTTCGAACCGTAAGTAAGGAACAGCTTTTCTGCGAAGCTAGCGGATGACCGGCTCCAGCGTGACGGTGGCTTTCATCGAGTTGTTCCAGCCGACCTTGCCACGACATAACCCCTTGCGTTGCGCTGTCCATTTCACGGCGGTTTGATACATATACACTTTGTTCTTCTGTTCCATTCATCCTCCTAACCTTTGAACGTCAACGGACCTTATCCCTTCATTTCACGTCAATGAAACCCTTTGTCCAATCTCCGACCA
>JAHBWT010000013.1 GCA_019636815.1 Nitrospira sp. | reverse complement strand
TGGCGTGGCGGCCCAGATCGTGAGCCGGATGTCGAACCTGGCGGACGTGATCTGGAATAATGCGCCCAAGAGCATCCTGGATCCGTTCCCCAGCCAGGTGAACCCCAACGCCAAGTCCGGGTACTAAGCCGGAGTTGGTAGTCGGATGAGGATTTGGCCCGGAACTACGACAAGTGGTTCCGGGCCGTGTCGTGTCTGTCTCAGGTATTTCCTTCTGTCACCATTGCTTTAGATGAGCCTCAGACAGCCAATTGGGAGCTCAATGCTGGCGAAGCTATCGCTTTTCTCGCAGTAGGAACGGGAGCGTCACCGAAAGAGGTTCTTGCAAGTTATTGGGATACGAAGGAATGGGTTTGATTGCGGGGAAAGCCGTCTGCCGTCCTTGGTCCTGTGAGTTTCATTTGATCTTAGAGGGGGTTGCGGTGGAGGCATGAAGACGCGTCGAATAACCAAAATAAGAGGTCGCGCCAAGCCAGGAACGAGCCATACCCGCCATGCTGCCGACGCGGCTCGGCTTAAAAGGCTGAAGAATTCTCCACTTAGATCCGTCTACAGCCGTTCAGGTCACCCGTCGATTTCCTTGCAGTTCGAAGTCAGGCGACCGCCTTCGAAAAATGGTCAGGGCGCTTCGAATGAAACCTCTTCGAGATTTGAAGCAGCATATACACTCTTCAGGCAGAGACATCCCCACAGTGTTCCTATCAGCGGACGGCAAATCCCTCCGGAGGACTGCTCTCCTCTTGAGTATGTCGAATGGGCCATCTGGAAGGCGAGAGAGCGATGGAGTGACGCAATATGGGATAACTGGTTCTTAGGCTTCTATGAAAACCTGATCAAATCCGAGTCGCTCAAGGAGGTGTGCCAGGATCAATGCCAATCCACCGACGCCGCGTATGCACTGCTCGGACTACTGCTGTGGGATGCCGACCGTTCCGAGCTTGAAAAAACGGCGGGAGAACACGTTGATGAACGGGAGGAGCGTAATATTCGCCAGGAACAAGCGCGGGAAGCCCTATGGCGAACGTCAGAGCCCGATGTAAAGCAATTGCTCAAGATCCAAAAGTTAGTGAAGGGCTTAACGTTCGATTACACCTTAGAGGTGAACGAAGTCTGCACACCAGCCTTCGAACATAAGCGGCATCATCGGAAGACACTCGCCGAAATTATCGACGGTTTCGTGGATGTTTTTGCCGAAGAGACTAAAGACACGGCGCAAGTCTATTCCGGCACCCCTAAACCAGGCCCAAGGCGACCAGAGGCTGGCTATATCTCGCGGGACATGTTCTGTGCCTTGGTGAGCCACTTTGTCAAAGAAGCATTCAGAGGGGAAGACCATATTGGGCCAACCATCCTTATCATTAAAGACTTTGCACCTGGTCTGCTGAAGGACAACCATGCTAACCCCATGAAAGAGGCCAATGCATTTGTTGAACGGCTCAAGGCCCTTAGAACGAAGAACAGTGCGATTAAGGAGTTCAACTCGCTTGTCGCGCTCTACAAGACAGATCGCTCCTTCCCATCCATCATGACGATCTTTCAGCCCGAATAGATGTACGCGAAGTGGCTGCGGAACTCTTCACTATGGGTGGCTCAGTGATGCTTTATTATTGACACTGATCGTTGATCAGAGGCCCGACTCGGTTTGCCGGAGGGCCGAGACGATCGGCTTTTGTGGGAATGTCGATCACTTCATCGATCCGCTCCTCTCGTCAAAGACCGCCTCAGCCGTCATTTTACTTCTGCCTTAGAGCGTCATCCTTTGAGGGGCGCTATGTTGCGGTTCTGACGAGTCTCGCCCCGATCGCGTCGATAGTTTGGTGAAGATACCCATACCACACACGAATCGTGGGTCAGTTTGGACTTCCGATCAATTGGGACAGAGTGGACAAACAACGAAGATTTGGTTGCGGGGAGGCGATTCGGTCACGATTTAATCCTACGGTGACCATTGCCTTGGTGGGGCGTGAATTCCCGCTTATTTTTTTGGCACGCTGATTAAGAGTCCCGTCGCCACCCTATGTCCGGTCTGCCACGAGGGATTGATAAGCCTGAAGGCAGCAGGGAGACTGGTGTTGAGACCAAGTTCGATCCCTTCTCAGATTAGTTGTATCCCTAGCTTAGCCGGTCGTGGTGGTGGGAACGAGAGGCGGTTGAGGCCTCTTTCGTAAGAACTTCTCCACTTCCTCCACACACCCTCGACCATTCCGAACAACCTCGGAACCGGAGAACCGGAGCACTGTTACGCCCTGTTGTACGATAGCTCGCTCTCTCACCTTGTCTTTGCGAACTTGATCTTTCGTCTTCTCGTGGAACTCATGTCCATCAAGTTCAATGGCTATCTTCACTGTCTGAAGTGTGTGGTCTTTCGGAACAATCAGGAAGTCTACAGCATAGGAGCCGATATCCGTTTGTATAGGTTCATGTGGGGAGAGGTGAACATCCAACTTCTTATCGAGGCCTGCAAATTTCCACTCAAGCAGAAAGATTTGTTCGATAGGTGACGAGATGGTGTTTGCGTTAATCAGACGTGTGAACTCTACTTCGAATTCTTTCGCAATCCGGCGTTTTAACCAGTCCAATCTCGCCTTGACATCTTGTCTCATGGCCGTGGATGGCAGATCGGGGAACAGATGACCATATACTTCAAGAATAAGATTCCACTTTTCCTCATCATTGACACTGGCTTTAGCTGTTTCTTCTAATTTTGTACCTGCCTCTCCCAGGGAGTGTGCAAACTGTTTCCAATAAGATTGCTTGTACATCACATCGAGACTGTTCAGGGCTGGCATCAATTTCAAATCTTCCTCAAGATGGCGTAGGGTCAGCTCCGTCATTCTTTCAATGAACACCTTGGTGACTGATAACCGTTCTGCGGCAGTCAGCCCTCGTGGCTCTGCGTGTGAATCCATTGTACGGTTCTCCTCAATGGTGGCTCACTTGTATGAGAGCGGTTACCTACGACGTTTCAAAATAAAGCCGAACGGAGCGGGTACCCTAGGCCCACTGTTGGAAAGTTGTCAAGATAGCTTCGTTGGAGGGCTGCGAACGTAGAGGGACTTGCGACCTGGACAGGAACGCCACCGACGTAGCCATAAAGCCTCCTTCTGTTGATTCGGTCATGATTTAACCCATCGGTGACCATCGCGTTGGTGGCGTGAATTCCCGATTTAATTGGTTGTTCGGAGAGAGAGCTAGAAAACCCAGCCTTCAGCTTGAATCAACTGCAAAATGTTCTTGGAAGGGATTCCCATAGCGTCACAAACATCAGGGATGTTCGGTTTCTTAATATTGTTCGTCAGAGCTTCATTTGTGACCAACGTCGCATTTTGCAATTTGGCAACTGCAATGACGAAGGGATCAGCACCGAGCCTCCCTTTTCTTGTATCCACCAGTCGTTTATATTTCGACAGTATCTCTGCGACCAAAATTTGAGTTGGATCGTCAAGCGGCAGAAATAAGCCGGGGTGCCCCTTGGCCCATTCGTAGGCCGGATCATGTTTCTTCTTTAGCTCCCGAAGGACTTCCTCAGAAGAGATGATTTTGCCTTTCGAAATGAAGTCATTAAGTTTGTCCCAGACCGGAGGGAAATTAGTCGGAGGGTATGCCTCTATCCAGGCATGAAGGATCGAACTCGTATCAATGCAGTATCTCACGAGCCATGCACGGCAGTTACCGGCCTTCCAAGAATTGCTCGTTCGATTTTTGGCAGATGTTTCAGTCGTACTCCAATGAGACTTGAGACGTCGCTTAACGTGATTTTCTTTCGGTAATAGCTGCGGAGGACGATGTCTAAAAATTTCCTTCCCCCGCTGCTAATCGCCATTTGGTGAGGGGGAGCGAAGCCGCCCTTGTCCTTCTTCTTCTGCGTCTCCTCCCATTCCTTCTGGTATTGCTCTCGTTTTGTCCGATAAAAATCTTTATTCGTTCTCCCTACGATCAGCAACCGTCTCAATACCGTCTCCTTGCTCGTTCCGAATCGCGAACCCAGCCATTCCAAACTCGATTCCTCCCATTCTGGACTTGGGGGGTGCTGGCTAACGATCTGTTCTTGTAGCAAGAGGTGCTTCGGTATCAAGATCGCCCCGGCCACATGATTGCAAAAAACCTCTATCTTTTCCGAGTCCCGGTCCCTTTTCCCTTCGCGCCCCAACTCATTGCATAATGAATTTTGATGAAGCATCACGTGTGTGAATTCATGAAGCAATGTGAAGGTTCGAGCATTTGGTGAGTCCTTAATGTTGACAGCAATAACGGGCAGCGTTTTATGTTTTAGGGAAAATCCAGCCGCTTCTTGCGGATCAATATCCGTAGCCTGGAAAACGAGCAATCCAGCTTGTTCTATTGCCTGCTTCCAATTATTGAACGAGTCGTAGGGATTCTTTTTCCAATGCAGCTGATCCGAAAACTTGACGCCCAGGAAGTCCCGGACTGTCTGGGCCGTCGCTTCCGGATCATTGGCCAAGAAGGCAGTCGCAGAAAATGGTTCTGCCGTTTCCTCCAAGGCATCGAGCAATTCCATTGCGGCCTCCCGTCTTTCCTCAGCCTGTCGTATTTCGTATCGAAGCTTAGGCGACAATTCCGGCGTGTTCTCATCGCCTCGTCGTCGGAAATCGCGCATGGCTTGGAAATCAAGAGGAGGTTCCTGAAGATAAAACACGGCAAGCGGTCGTTTATAAATTTCACTAAGCTTGCGCAGCTGGCCTATGGAAGGCTTGCTCTCATCGGCTTCCCATTGTTCAATGGTTTCGTTCGAGGTCTTGAGTTTTGTCGCGACTTGAGCCGTCGTGAGACCTGCGCTCTTTCTGGCCCAGACTAACAGGGAACCTTTAACTAATGCTTTGACCATATCGGGCATATTCTACGAGCCAAGACATTTCTGGAGCAACAGAGGCGGGAAGCTCGGTAATGTTATCGGAGACCGAAAGTAAAGAAAAGCAAAACACGCCCCTTTCCCTTTAACGGGTGTCGGCGCTATAGTCCTCTTCGAGGTCGCACGGGTAGGCCATCCGATGAATCGGCTTTCTCCCCGGTTCGCGCGGCCTCAATATATACCCCCCAAGCGTCACGGAAAAAGGACGCACCCCATGCCTTTAGGTCTGTGGACCAGACTTTTACGTTGTGGCGGGTTTCGAACGGACAAGTCCGTTGCGGCGGCTGGTGTTGAATCAGGTGGCTGGGGAAAAATAAGACGAACTTTGGTTGCGGGGAGAGGATTTGAACCTCTGACCTTTGGGTTATGAGCCCAACGAGCTACCAGGCTGCTCCACCCCGCGGTGGGATGCTAACAAAGCGCTGAACAGCAAGTCAAGGTACGGTATCCCACGATTGCTTTCTTATGACCACGATGCTAAAGCCAAAGCATGCGCATTGTCTTCATGGGAACACCAGAATTTGCCGTACCGTCGCTCGAAGCCCTACTTCGATCTGATGATCAAGTGGTCGGTGTGGTGTCACAGCCGGATCGACCCAAAGGCAGAGGACAGCAGCTCGTCGCTCCGCCGGTGAAGCTTGTTGCGGAGCGCGCCGGTATTCCTGTCCTGCAGCCGCTGAAGATTCGTACACCGGAGTTTTTGCAAGCCCTGTCATCCTGGCAACCCGATCTGATCGCTGTTGCTGCGTACGGACGTATTTTGCATACGCCGATTCTTCATCTCCCTCCGATGGGCTGCGTGAATGTGCATGGCTCACTGTTGCCGAAATATCGAGGTGCAGCTCCGGTCCAATGGGCCGTCATCAATGGCGAAACGGAAACTGGCATTACGACGATGTTGATGGACGAAGGAATGGATACCGGTCCAATGCTGCTGCAAGAGAGGATGGCGATCATGCCTGACGATACGGCTGGGACGTTGGTGCCGCGTCTCGCGGAATTGGGTGGGCGGCTGCTTGTCGAGACGATAGCACAATTGAAAGCCGGGACGTTGACACCGAAGAAGCAAGACGATGGGCAAGCAACTCTGGCGCCGCTCTTGAAAAAAGAAGATGGTCTGATCGATTGGACGATGAGTGCACCGTCGTTAGCCAACCGAGTGCGAGGACTGTCTCCCTGGCCGGGGGCCTATACGTTTTTCGGTGAGGAACGGTGGAACATCTGGAAAGCAGTCGCGACCAGAGCGGCAACGAGCGACAAGCCGGGAACGATCGTTGCCGTAGACAAGCAGTCCATTCTAGTAGCAACCGGCGAAGGCATGCTCGATTTACGAGAAATCCAGACCGCTAATTCGAAACGAATGCCCGTCAGCCAATTTCTGGCAGGGCATAAAGTCTCCCCCGGTCGGCAACTGGGTGTACGGAATGTGTGATCTTGACGCTCCATCTGTTTGAAACGGTGCCTCTTCTCTGACGACCTCGGGCGACTGCCATCTAGGAACTTCTGTGCCGGAACCATCACCACGATTGGTCGCACTTCGCATCCTTCTCGCAAGCCAACAGACAGATCGTCCTCTCGATGAACTGATTGATCGGCAAACCAGCTCGATAACCCAGTCTCGTGATCGCTCGCTGGTGATGGAGTTGGTGTACGGAGTCTTGCGGCGGCAGGAACCGATCGATTGGCGACTCGGCACGGTTCTTTCCAAACCTCTTCGCAGGCTTCCCGTTCTCGTCCAGATGCTGCTTAGGATCGGTGCGTATCAAGTGCTGTTTTTGGATCGAGTTCCGGCTTCCGCCGCGGTAAATGAAACGGTTGAAATGGCCAAAGTTTCTGCACGGCAGCTTGGGCGTGATTGGAGTGGGTTGGTGAACGGGGTATTACGCAATTTGATCCGTATACCAGCACCATCCCTTCCAGATCCAGTGACTCACCCAGCTGAGTGGCTCTCCCTCACATACGGCATCCCTCTATGGTTGGTGGTGCGCTGGTTGGATCGCATGGGGATGGAGCAAACCGAATCGGCCTGCCGGGCGACCAGCACCGTTCCGGACGTGACCGTGCGAGTGAATCGTTGCCGACTGACGCGGGAGGAATTTCTGAAGCGCCTCCAAGCGGCCGGAGTAGCGGCTCATCCGACACCCGTGAGTCCGGTGGGAGTTATGGTGGAGAAAGGCCAAGATATCACCGCGTTGCCAGGATTTCTGACAGGGGATTTTTATGTGGAGGATGAAGCGGCTCAACTCATTCCTCCCCTTCTTGATCCTTCCCCAGGCGGGGTCGTCTTGGACGCATGCGCGGCTCCAGGTGGGAAGGCTACCCATCTCGCGGAACTCATGGGCGATCGCGGAATGATCATCGCTGTTGATCAGAAGGCCTCCCGGTTGGACCTGTTGCGACACAATTGTCTCAGGCTAAGGATGCGGAGCATTATGCCGGTTGTCGGAGATGTGAGAAAGCCTGCCCAATGGACAAGGTTGTTGGCCGGGGATGCCGATCAACCGGACATTCCAACTTCCTTCGACCGGATTCTCGTCGATGCGCCCTGCAGCGGGCTGGGGGTGTTGCGTCGCCACCCCGAGGCGAAAGGACGGAGATCTGATTCGTCAGTTACGCGGCATCAGACGCTTCAAGTGCGTATCCTTGGATCGGTCGCTCGCACCTTGCGACCGGGTGGGGTGCTGGTCTATAGTACGTGTTCTACGGAAACAGAAGAAACTGAAGAGGTTGTGAACCGGTTTTGTGAAAGTTTTCACGGATGGACGCGTGAATCTGTGGCTCCCTGGCTTCCGCCTGCTGCCCTTCGATTTGTGACCGCCCGAGGGGCGCTCACTACTCTATGCAATAGTTTTGGAATGGACGGATTTTACGCCGTTCGTTTACGGAAGAACGAGTGATGCCTCATCCGATATACATTGCTCCGTCGATTCTCTCTGCTGATTTTGCCAGATTGGCAGATGAAGTCGCCGCCGTGGAGCGGGCCGGCGCCGACATGCTGCATGTGGATGTCATGGACGGCCACTTCGTGCCGAATTTGACGGTGGGGCCCCCCATTGTGGAAAGCCTTAGAAAGGTCACCAAACTTCCGCTGGACGTGCACTTGATGATCACTAACGCCGATGCGTTCATTCCAGAGTTTGCTGAGGCCGGCGCGGACTATCTGACGGTTCATGTCGAAGCCTGCCCGCATCTGCACCGGACGATTCAGTCGATTAAGGAACGCGGGGTCAAGGCCGGAGTCACGCTCAATCCCGCCACACCCATCTCGTCACTTCAGGAGATCTGGGGCGATGTCGACTTGGTCTTGATCATGTCGGTGAATCCAGGATTCGGTGGCCAGACATTCATTTCATCAGTGCTCAAAAAAATCGTCGAGGCGCGGACTCAGCTGGATCGAATCAAAAGCCAAGCCTTGCTTGAAGTGGACGGCGGCGTGAAGGTGGACAATACACAGGAAATCGTGGCGGCCGGCGCGACGGCGCTCGTCGCAGGATCCGCTATCTTTTCACAGCACGACTATACGGCCACGATCGCCGCCATGCGAGCAGCCGCAGAAACAGTCGTTCAACCGACGCCCCGCGCAGCGGTCAATCGATAGGCCATGTAGGGTGGATATTTCCTCCGCAGTCATCGACAGCCTTCATCCTCTTGAAATAAAAGTCCTGACCACCTTGAGCGCACGTCAGCCGGGAACGGCCTTGGACAGCGAGCAGTTGGCTTCCGCCGCCGAGTTGGAGCCTTCCCAGTTCAGCATGGCGGTCGAGTGGCTGCTGGCGAAAGAGCTGATCACGATCCAGGCGGAAACCGTGACGCCAGTCGTGTCACTGACGAAAATCGGTGAGGAGTACTACCAGGGCGCCGCTCCCATCGAACGCGTTCTCGATGCCGCTCGTGAGGCGGCCGGAACGGGAAAGCGACTGACCATCCCCGATCTCCAATCACAAGATGGACTCGACCCCTCCGATGTCAGCAAAGTAGTGGGCCGACTGAAGAAGGAGGGGGTGCTGCTGATTGTGCAGGGGGGATGCATCGAAACCACCGGACGTCCGAGCCAGACCGTTGAAGCACTTCGGACTCTCCTCAAGCAGATGCATGAATCCTCGAGAGCACTGGTGGAGTTTTCGGAAGGGGACCGACGGGTCATCGAAGACTACGCCGTGAAGCGGGGAAATGCCAAGGAGCCATTCAGGGTTGATGAACGAGTGACACGTGTGTTCATGCTGTCGCCATCGGGGGTCAGCGCCGCGGCGCAGTTGCTGCAACAGGGAGTGGCCGAAGAAGTATCACAATTGACCCCGGACATGTTAAAGGACGGAAGCTGGCGCCAGAAACGATTTCGAAAGTACACCATCAGCCTACGTGCGCCACGCGTTGGGACGGGGAAAAAGCATCCGTATCGGGAATTTTTGGATGCTGTAAAAACGAAACTCGTGAGCATGGGTTTCCAAGAAATGCGCGGTCCATTGGTTGAGACCGAATTTTGGAATATGGACGCCCTGTTCATGCCGCAGTTTCATCCCGCCCGCGATATTCATGATGTGTATTTTGTGAAGCAACCCACCCATGCTTCCGCCATGGATGAGTCGGTCTTGTCGCATGTCGCCCAGGTGCATCAACATGGGGCAGAAACGGGATCCACGGGCTGGGGCTATTCGTTCGATATTCAGCGCGCCAAGCGATTGGTCTTGCGAAGTCAAGGGACCGCGGTGTCAGCCAGAACGTTGGCCGCCTCTCCGAGCATTCCGGGAAAGTATTTTTCGATCGCGCGATGTTTTCGCTATGATCAAGTTGATGCGACTCACGCGACGGATTTCTTTCAGGTGGAAGGCATCGTACTTGGAGAAGACATCAACTTTAGAACGTTACTCGGACTTCTGAATCTGTTTGCGCGAGAGGTCGCTCAAGCAAAAGAGGTGAAGTTCTTGCCTGCATATTTCCCATTCACCGAGCCATCCGTCGAACTGCATGTGCGTCATCCTCGGTTAGGGTGGATGGAACTCGGTGGCGCGGGACTGTTCCGTCCGGAAGTCACCTTGCCGCTCGGAGTCACCGTTCCGGTGATTGCTTGGGGGCTTGGGCTCGACCGGATGGCGATGGTCGCGCTGGGGATCCACGATATCCGAGAGCTCTTTACGGACAATCTTGAATTGATCCGGACGACGAGAGGCTTGTTCTAGCCGACGCCATGCCCACGATCACGATCTACAAAGATGATTTCCAGTCCCTCCTCGGCGATGCGGAACCTGCACACCGGGCTGTTTCCATTGAGGAGTTGGAAGCGTGGCTGATGCTTGTGAAGGGCGAATTGAAGGGCTATACCCCTGAAACAGGAGAACTTCGCATCGAACTCCAGGACAGCAACAGACCTGACCTGTGGTGTTGCGAAGGGATCGCGCGGCAAATCCGCATCAAGCAACGTGGAAAGCTGTTGCCCTATCCGTTTGTATCCCGACAATCTAAATCCCGGATGCAGATTATCGTGAAACCAGGGATGGAGCAGGTTCGTCCCTATGTGGCTGCCTGTGCTGCCAGAGGATATCGAGTCACGACTGAAGGATTGGCGCAGTTGATTCAAACGCAAGAAAAATTGGCGGAGATATTCGGCCACAAGCGCAAGACCGTTTCGATCGGGATTTATCAGCTGCCCAAGATCAAGTTCCCGGTGACCTACGAGCTTGTGAAGCCCGACGAAGCACGGTTTACTCCATTGGGCATGGAGACGGTCATGACGCTGTCAGAGATTCTCATGGTGCATCCGAAGGGATTGGAGTATGGAGCGATCCTTGATGGAGCGGGGCGATTACCAATACTTCGTGATGCAGCCAGTCAACCGCTGTCTTTCCCTCCGATCATCAATAGCAGAGAAGTCGGAGAAGTTCAGGTGGGTGACGATCAGCTGTTCGTTGAGGTGACGGGTACAGATCTCTCGATGGTCGTCTTGACTCTGAATATTTTTGCGTCCAATCTCGCCGACCGCGGAGCAATGATTGAACCGGTCGAAGTCCAGTATTCGATGAACACTCCGTTGGGGAAGCGAGTGACAACGCCCGTGGATCTTGGAAAGTCAAAAACCATTCGGATCGACACGATTGAGCACGCGCTTGGCCAGGAGCTGGGCGTAAAGACTGTTGCACGAGCCCTCGAAACGTATGGCTACCATGTGGCGTCTGGAAAGGGATCCGTCAAAGTCAAACTGCCCCTCTACCGGCAGGATCTCATGCATACGATGGATGTGGTTGAAGATGTGGCCATGAGTCTTGGGTATGCCGAATTCACTCCGGTCATGCCGGCGCAGTCTACCGTGGGAGGTTTATCCGATATCGAACAAACCTCGGATCGGGCTCGAGAACTGATGGTGGGGTTAGGGTTTCAGGAAATCATTTCAAACATTCTCGGCTCGCCTGAGAGTTATTCAGGTCGGATGCGGCTCGACGAGACTGAATGGGGACGCATGGTCGAGGTCGATAACGTCATGTCATTAAGCTTCTCGTGTCTCCGACAATGGATCCTGCCTTCTCTGTTGCGTGTGGAGGCGGCTTCAAGTCGAGCATTCTACCCACACCGCCTCTTTGAGGCCGGCGACGTGGCGATCCCTGACGCCTTCCACGAGTTGGGTTCTCGGACCGATACGGCCTTGGGTGCCGTCATAGCTCATGCATCAGCACATTTTTCGGAAATTCATTCTTGTTTAGATGTGCTGTTTTACTACCTTGGGAAAGAGTACATCCTCGAGACTGTTCAGCATCCATCTTTTCTGGAAGGACGGGCAGGACGCATTCTCGTGGCGGGAAGACCTGTCGGTGTGATCGGCGAACTCCACCCAGAAGTTCTCGAACGTTGGCAGATCGCCATGCCGGTTGTTGCGTTCGACCTCAACCTCTCGCACCTCACGGTTGGAACCGAGGTGCGAGAGCTACTCAGCTAAATGGGAAAATAGTTCGACTGGTGAGCTCGTTATGCTGTGGTAGGTGTCAGTTGCTGTTTCGCCAGGCCAACGAGCTGTGTAAAGCCTTCGGCGTCTTTGATGGCCATGTCGGAGAGGACTTTGCGGTCCAAGGCGACATTGGCCTTCTTCAGTGCGTTGATGAACCGCCCGTAGCTCATCCCTTGTGCACGCACCGCGGCGCTGATGCGCGCGATCCACAGTTGGCGGAAGTCCCGCTTGCGGTTCTTTCGGCCGGTGTACGCGTAGGCCAATCCTTTGTCTACGCTCTCTGTGGCGGATCGAAAGAGCCGGCTCTTTGCCCCGTACTGACCTGATGCCAACTTAATCCGCTTCTTCCGCCGCTGCCTGGTTTTTGGTCCACCCTTTGCGCGAGGCATGATTCATTACTCCTTTTGGGTCCTAAAAGTCACTCCACTCCATGATCACTAACTATGCATAGGGCAGGAGACGATTCAACGCTGAAACGACCGTTGGATCGACGACTGCAGTGCCGCTCAACCGGCGTTTCCGGTCGTGCCGCTTGCTGGTCAGGATGTGCCGCTTGCCTGCCTTGCGGCGCACAATTTTGCCGCTTCCTGTTTTTTTAAATCGCTTGCTCGTTCCTGAATGCGTCTTGACCTTCATCACAACATTCCTTTGGTTGATAGGTGCCCAGTGCCAGAAGTTAGTGTTTTGGCGCCACGATCATGATCAAACTGCGTCCCTCCATACGGGGAGCATACTCGATCGTGCCGGATTGCGCCAATTGTTCAATCACCGAATTCATCACGACGCGCCCCATTTCCTGATTGGCCATTTCCCGCCCACGATAGGTAAGGGTGACCTTGGTTTTATTACCTTCCTCCAAAAAGGCCTTCATCTGCCGAACTTTGATTTCAAGGTCGTGCTTGTCCGTCCGTGGGCGGAGTTTGATCTCCTTCACCTGGGTGGACTTTTGATGACGTCGGCTCTGATGCTCTTTCTTGCTGAGCTCGTACTTATACTTTCCGTAGTCCATAATCCGGCAGACCGGGGGAACGGACGTGGGAGCCACTTCCACTAAGTCGTAGCCGCTTTCTTGAGCCTGACGAAAAGCATCCGGTGTCGGGAGGATACCGAGTTGTTCTCCTTCCGGTCCAATCACACGAACTTCTCGCACTCGGATCTCACGGTTCACGCGCAATTTGGGGACGATAGGCCACCTCTTTCTAGTGTGTGAGTTGAAGTTCTCGCTGGGTCTGTTTGGTTTCAGCTTGCAGGAGAGCCACCACCTCAGCCAGCGTCATATTGCCTAAGTTCGAGCCGCTTCGACCGCGTACAGAAAGCGTCCCATGTTCAACTTCGCGTTTCCCTGCGACCAACATGAAGGGAATTTTTGCTTTCTCCGCCTCCCGAATCTTGAACCCGATCTTTTCGTTGCGGAGGTCGGCTTCGGCGCGGAAGCCGGCGGTCCTCAACCGGGTGACCGCGGCGGCGACGAACTCCTCCTGCTGATCGGTAATATTCATAACCACCGCCTGAACCGGAGCGAGCCAGGTCGGAAATGCGCCTCCATAGTGCTCGATCAGGATTCCGAAGAACCGCTCGATGGAGCCCATGAGGGCGCGATGGATCATGATCGGGCGATGGGTTTTCCCATCTTCTCCAATATAACGTAATTCAAACCGCTCTGGATTGTTGAAGTCCACCTGAACCGTGGAGCACTGCCACGACCGACCCAATGCGTCCTTGATCTTGATATCGATCTTCGGGCCATAAAATGCGCCGCCACCGGGGTCAAGATGGAAGGAGATGTTGCGACTCTTCAATGCGGCTTCCAACGCGCTCGTCGCCAGTGTCCAATGCTCATCGCCACCCACCGACTCGTTGGGTCTCGTTGACAGAAACACTTCAAACTCATGGAAGCCGAATGTCTGCAACACGAAAAACGTAAAATCCAATACCCGACTGACCTCGGCTTCCATCTGATCAGGGCGACAGAAGAGATGGGCATCATCTTGCGTGAATCCGCGCACCCGCATCAGTCCATGCAAGACGCCGGTCCGTTCGTAACGGTACACGGTTCCCAGTTCGCCGTAGCGAATAGGAAGGTCTCGATAGCTCCGGAGATGAGACTGATAGATCATGATATGGTACGGACAATTCATCGGCTTGAGCTGGTACTCGCTCCCTTCCAGCTTCATCGACGGAAACATATTGTCGCGGTAATAGTCGAGATGCCCGCTGGTTTTCCATAGATCGAGGCGAGCGGTATGGGGTGAATACACCAAGTCGTAGCCATCGCGAATATGCTGTTCTCGCCAGAAGTTTTCAATCAACAAGCGCACGGCTGCCCCCTTGGGATGCCAGAGCACCAACCCGGGGCCGATGTCGTCCTGAATGCTGATCAAGTCCAATTCTTTTCCGACTTTTCTGTGGTCGCGCCGCTTGATCTCCTCCAGCCTGGCGAGATAGGCATCCACCTCGGCCTTGGTCGGGAAGGAGGTGCCATAGATGCGCTGCAACATGGGGTTGCGTTCATCGCCACGCCAGTACGCTCCGGCGGTGCTGAGCAATTTGATCGCACCGACCGAGCCTGTGCTCGAAAGGTGAGGACCACGGCAGAGGTCAACGAAATCGCCTTGGGAGTATGCGGTGATCGGTTCTCCATCCGGAAAACCTTGAATCAGTTCAACTTTGTAGTGTTCGCCTCTGGCCTGGAAAAAATCGATGGCCTCCTGTTTGGAAAATTCCCTCCGCGTAATTGTGAGATTACGCGCGATGATCTCAGAAGCACGCGCCTCTATCCTTTCAAGATCCTCAGGCGTAAAGGGGCGGTCGTAGGCAAAGTCATAGTAAAAACTATCTTCTAGTGCCGGACCGATCGTAAGCTGCGCAGATGGAAACAATTCTTTCACAGCCTGAGCCATGATATGGGTGCTGCTGTGACGGTAGACCTCCCGGCCTTCGACGCTATTAAACTGAAGTGGTTCAACGGTTGAACTATTGGAAAGAGGCCGAGACAGATCAACCACCGTCCCATCGACCTTGGCTGCCAGAACACCCTGGCCGGCAAGCCCCAAAGTGGACAGGACAGCTCCTACCGTTTCCCCAACCGGTACGTCGGTGGTTGGGCCGTCTTTGACCGAGATCTTCATCACTAAATATTAGGACTAATTCCACCGCGCCAAAAACAACAAAGGCACCGTGCCCCCAAGAGGCAAGCCAGTGCCTCGGATTCATGGTAGGCGCGGACGGTCTTGAACCGTCGACCTCTACCGTGTCAAGGTAGCGCTCTCCCCCTGAGCTACGCGCCTATTCGCGAGTGTGGCATGCTAATATAGCCTCAGGGACACTGTCAAGAAAATGAAAGTGAAGACAACACTCCATCAATGATCCGAAAGACAGACCATCCTTCTTTTTATTGCAGGACTCTTCAATAAATAGAAGAGGGTTACTTTACGGCAGAACGAAGCTCTTTCCCGGCCGAAAATTTCGGGACCTTTGCAGCCGGAATTCGGAGCGATTCACCCGTTCTTGGGTTCCTTCCCATCCTGGCTTTTCGCTTAGAGATCGTAAACGTGCCGAAATTGACAAGGGAGACTCGTTGTCCCTTCTTGAGGGAGGAAGTCACCGCTCCGGTAAACGCTTCAAGGGCAGTTCCTGCCGCAACTTTAGTGATTCCTGCCGAAGCGGCCATCTTTGCAATCAACTCTTCCTTGGTCATAATATCCCTCCTCCTTGGGTGTTGAGAGAAATGTGAACAATGAGTTCAGAGGCACTCCGCGGCACCAAGAATCTAAGCACTGCGACTCGCCCGTAGTTTGGTCTGTTTCAAGGGAATGTGTAGGTCGACGATCTTTTTTCGTAAGGTATTCCGATTCAGCCCGAGAAGTTCAGCTGCTTGTATTTGATTGCCTCGTGTTTCGTTCAAAGCAGAAGTGATGAGAGGGCGCTCCACGGCAGCAATGAGGATCGGGTGCAGATTTCTTGCCGATCCGTTCCTCATGCCTTTTACAAACTCTCCCATCTTAATCTCCAAATAACTCTCTAGTGAGCTGTCAGGGGTTTTATTCGGGTGGAGGGCGCTTGGTGCATTCATCACGTGGATCATCTTTAGTGTCTTTCTCAAGACAGCGCGCGAACCTTTGATGAACAGCGTGCGAGAAGGGACCGGATAGTGTTCGGACCCGGTCGTCTGCTCCTGACTGGTGCGTGAATCCACGACCACAATATCAAAGCCGTGTTTGAGCGATTCTTTCTGAAGGGCTGTAGCATTTCGAGCGACGGTAATCGAAGCATCTCTAAAGATCTGCCTGACCTGTCTCTGTATAGCTATATCGGTTGTAAGTAAAAGAATACTGTATGCGGATGATGGCACTGGCATGAAGGCACCACAGGAAGAAGAGGCCGGATTATTGCTATAGGGCGTACACGATGTCAATCGGAATTATGTATCTACTCGTCTGTCAAACAGCTCCATTCGTTCATCACATGTGGGCATGCAAGGCCTGGTATAACATGGAGGGATTCGTTGATGCAGTCGTGCAATTGGGTTAACACCGCCAGCAGGAATACTGAAGCAGAGAAAGCAGATCCAGGCAGCGCTAGAGTAGTCACCATCCAGACTTGACAGATACGTTAAGAGGGGGGTATAGGTATCCCATTCAATTCCTACCGGAATAATAAAGAATGAAAGTGTCGAAGCGCACAACCTATGGGATTATGGCGGCGGTTGACCTGGCGATCAATGCGAAGGAGTTTCCTATTCAAGCGAGAGCCATCGCCAGGCGGCAGGGGATTCCGATTCGTTTCCTTGAGCAGGTCCTCCATGCGCTAAAAAATGCGGATTTAATAGAAAGCCATCGAGGGGCACAAGGCGGGTATCTCTTATCACGCGAACCGTCACGCATCTCGATCGCGGACATACTGGAAGCCCTGGAAGGGCCGCTCTTCCACCGTTCCCCCGCCCATCAGGGAACGCGCGATCGGCTTCCAACAAAGCCAGAGCTTCTTCTCGGTGACGTCTGGGAGCAAGTTCAACAAGCAGAACGGAAGGTGCTCGAGGGCATTACGGTCGAACAGGTAGCGACACATCAACGGACTCTTGAGGCCCAACGAAATCCGATGTACCACATTTGACACGAACGTGTCTTTCTTGAGGAGACGAAGGAGCTAGCGATGAGCCAGGTTGAACCCATTACTATCCCTAAGATCGTGACATATCCAGTCCCGCCAGCCATCCGGGAGGAAATCGAAACCTTTGAAACTGAAGCTCTTCGAACCTTGGCTGGGGAGATCTCCACCGATCTGTTCAAACCCTTCCGCCTGCAATACGGCATTTATGGCCAGCGCCAGCCCGGGGTGCAGATGGTACGAGTCAAGATTCCTTTTGGCGGCATCACGGCGAATCAGCTTCGACGTCTGGCGGAACTCGCCGATCGCTACGCTACCGGCGTCGGTCATGTCACGACGAGGCAAGACATTCAGATGCATTTCGTGGAACTGAGGGATGTGCCGACCATCATGCGGGGATTGGCGGAAGTCGGCCTGACCACCAGAGAAGCCTGCGCCAACACCGTGCGGAATGTGACAGCCTGCCACCTAGCAGGCGTGTGTCAGGGCGAAGTGTTCGATGTAACCCCGTATGCGAAAACGGTAGCCTATCATCTCCTGCGGAACCCCTTGAACCAAAGTCTGCCTCGGAAGTTCAAAATCGCGTTTTCGGGTTGCGCTCATGACTGCGCCCTGACTCCGATCCATGATATCGGCTTATTGGCTGTGAAACGGGCCGACGGGATGATCGGCTTCCGCATGGTGGCAGGCGGTGGATTAGGCTCGGCGCCACGAGTCGCACAGCTTCTTCGGGAATTCACCCCGATGCAGGAACTGATCCCCAGCATCGAAGCCGTCATCAAGGTCTTCGATACTCTTGGGAACAGAAAAAACCGTAACAAGGCCCGCATGAAGTTCGTGATAGACAAACTGGGGTTTGATGAATTCAAGCGCCGATGGGAAGCCGCCTACGTGGCGATGGGCCATGCGCTTCCCAAGAACGGATCTTTGACACTCCTTCAGCATCAAGATGAGCCCACACCGCTCATCATGCCCACGCGGAACGGTGCAACAAGTAGAAACGGCAACGACAACGGCGCGCCCGTCATCAGTCGCGAAACGCCGTATGAGATGTGGAAACGAACCAATGTGGTGAAACAGAAGCAGGAAGGTTATGTGACGGCCGCCATCAAGCTCTTCATGGGAGATATTACGGTTGAGCAGATGCTGTTCGTTGCCGATCTTGCCGAGCGGTATTCGAACGGCAATCTCCGTACCACTATCAACCAGAATATGGTGATCCGGTGGATTCCCTCCGATCTGGTCCCCCAGTTCTATGAGGATCTGGCCTCGCACGGGTTGGCCGATCCTGGCGCGGAACTGGTCGAAGATATTATTGCCTGCCCAGGCACCGATACCTGTGGCCTTGGCATCACCTCATCCAAAGGGCTCGCACGGGCGTTGGCCGAAGTATTTCCGGCCGGGCGGGTGCCTGAAGATCTGGCGGGGGTTGATGTCAAAATCAGCGGTTGTCACAACTCCTGTGCCCAGCATCACATTTCCACGATCGGGCTGCATGGGGTTGGAAAGCGTCTGGGCGACCACATTGCCCCGCACTACGAATTGCATCTCGGCGGTTCGGTAAACGGCACGGCGAAGATCGGACAGATGACTGTGAAGTTGCCTGCGAAAGCGGTTCCGGCGGCGATCTCCCATCTGATCGACGTGTACCGGCGTGATCGCCACTCGAATGAAAGCTTACCGAAGTTCATTACCAGAACGGGCAAAAGCAAGCTGAAGGATGAACTGATCCCATATACGATCGTGCCATCTTTTGAGGAGGACTCTACCTTCTACTACGACTGGGAAGGCGAGGAGGAGTTCATCCTTGAAGACCTCGGTCCCGGCGAATGCGCCGGTGGCGCGCTGGAGATGATCGAAAACGGAATCCTGGAGGCCGACCAAGAGCTCTATCAGGCAAAGTTGTTGGTCGAGAAACATCAATATTCCGTGTCGGTGAACAAATCCTATCGGGCCGTGTTGGCCGCTGCCAAGGCGTTGTTGGTAACTGAAGGGCTGGAACCGTCGACGGATTCCGAAACATTTCTTGAGTTCGACAGCCGGATCGCTCAGAAGGGAATTATCCCGTCTCTCTATCGGGACTTACGCGCAAAAGTCGGCGATCTGGGGCCGAAGGAAACAACCGCGCAATCGGCGTGCGAGAAGATGGCGTTTGCCAAAGGGTTTGTCGATGCCTGCCGGGCGGCGACGGACCAGATGGGGAAGAACCTCAAGCTCTCGGCGGTGAAAGAGGACCAACCTCCGGCCACGCCTGCACCAGCCGAAACCAAACCGGCTCCTCCAGCTTTGACCGGTGTCCCAGCCTATGATTTACGGGGTGTTGCGTGCCCGATGAATTACGTGAAGACCAAGCTCAAGCTGGAAATGATGGATGCCGGAGAACAGCTCGAAGTCTGGTTGGACGCGGGCGAGCCGATCAAGAATGTGCCCATGAGTCTGAAGAATGATGGACATAAGGTGCTGATCCAAGAGGCGATGGAGCCGGAAGCGTCTCATTATCGGATCCTGGTCGAGAAGGTCGAAGGATAAGGAAACCTCAGTTGCCATGGCAGTAGAAGACCGATCAGAATTCATCGAAGAGCTCAACTCCTGGGGGGCCTCGTTCGAGAGCAAGCCGCCTCAGGATGTGGTGGCGGCTGCTATCGAGCGCTACCGGGGGAAGGTCGTGTTGGCCTGCAGTTTTGGGGCGGAGGATGTCGTGCTGGTCGACATGGTCCATCGCGTTAATCCATCAGTGCCATTGTTCTATCTCGACACCGAGTTTTTGTTTCCTGAAACCTACGTTACACGAGATCGAGTGGTCGAACGGTATAACCTCAAGCCGGCACAGATTATCCAGGTAAAATCAATGCTGACACCGCAAAGGCAGGCGGAAGACTATGGCGATGCGCTATGGTCACGGGAGCCGGACCGTTGTTGCCAGCTGCGCAAGGTCGAACCGTTGACCAGGGTGCTGCAAGGCTACGAGGCGTGGATCACCGGAATCAGACGCGACCAAGCACCATCTCGCGCGAATGCCGGGATCATTGAGTGGGATCACAAATTCGAACTGGTAAAAATCAATCCGTTGGCGAGATGGACATGGGCTGATGTCTGGGCCTACATCAAGGTCCACGAAGTTCCCTACAACTTGCTGCATGATCGGAACTATCCCAGCATCGGGTGTACGCATTGTACGACTCCCGTTGCTGCTGGTGACGATCCTCGAGCCGGCCGCTGGAAAAATTTTGCCAAAACCGAGTGTGGACTCCATAAGTCGTAACATGCCGATTCAAGACATCCTCGCCAAGATTGCGAAAGGGCCGAGGGCCTCCAAGGACCTCACCTGGGATGAGTGCAAACAGGCCATGAAGGCGCTGATTGAAGGAGAAGCGAGTCCGGCACAAGTCGGCGCCTTTCTCATCGCGATGCGATTCAAGACGGAGTCGGTGGCCGAATTGGCGGCACTCACCGCTGCCGCACGGCAGTATGTGCCTCCGCTCGCCGTCTCGCGGGGGGTGGCCTTGATCGATGTGCCGAGTTATGCCGGGAAGCAGGATACGTTTCATGCGATTATTGCGGCGTCCATTGTCGCCGTGGCGTCCGGCGCTGCGGTCTTGATGCATGGTTACGACGGCATTCCTGGTCGGCCTGGAAGCGCCGGGGTCTTGAAAGCATTGGGCATCCCGGTTGATGCCGATCCCAAAATGGTGGCGGAGGACGTGAGTCGAAAGGGGTTCGGGTATTTGGATATCGGACTATATCATCCGCCTGTCTTCCGATTTTTGGAGATGCGTCAAGAGTTTGGTGTCAGAAACGTATTCCATCCCATCGCCAGACTGCTCAACCCGGCTCGGGCCTCGGTGCAAGTCATCGGGTTGTCGCACCCGCCACATTTTGAAAAAACGGCAGAAGCCTTGCGGATGCTCGGGTGCCCGCGAGCGCTTGTAATCCGGGGCGTCGAGGGCGATCCCGAGTTGTCCGCGTCGATGGTGACCCGGGTGCTGGAGTTGCGCGATGAGCGCATTACGCCGCTGGGAGTGGCGCCGAAAGATTTCGGGCTGACGTTCGTTCCCTCACGAGAGATGGCGGGATTTCCGCCGGATCAGCGGGATAAGGAGGCCGATCTGTTGCGCCGGATTCTTCAGAATCAGGTGCCGGGTGGCCCAAGAGAGTGGGTGCTCATGAACGCGGCGATGCTGCTCTATGCGGCAGGCAAAGGCGCATCCCTGTCGACTTGCTTCCCGGCTGTACGCGCGGCGCTTGAGGGAGGAGCGGCGGCCCGCAAGCTTGATCAATTGGTGCGGACCTCGGTGGCAGCGTAGGACGAAAGGGGTGGAAGGATTGGGGTCATGAAACATCTTCGGCAACTTGAAGATCAAAGCGTCTACATCTTTCGAGAAGCGTATAAACACTTCGACAATCTTGCCATGCTCTGGTCGATGGGGAAAGATTCGACCGTGTTGCTCTGGTTGGCTCGCAAGGCGTTCTTCGGGCATGTGCCGTTTCCGCTCCTCCATGTCGATACCAGTTACAAGATTCCGGCAATGATTGAGTACCGTGATCGGTTGGCACGAGAATGGCGATTGAATCTGGTCGTCGGCCAAAACAAGGAAGCTTTGGCGGCCGGCATGAATCACACGATGGGCCGCGTGGTCTGCTGTACCGCGTTGAAGACGAACGGGCTCAAACAGTTGTTGGAGGATAAGGGGTACACCGGCGTCATCCTCGGTGTCCGGGCCGACGAAGAAGGGACACGGGCCAAGGAGCGCTATTTCTCGCCACGCGATAAACATGGAGACTGGGATTTCCGGGATCAGCCGCCTGAGTTGTGGGATCAATACAAGACGACGTTCCCACCCGGCACCCATATTCGTATTCATCCGTTGCTCGATTGGACCGAGATCAATATTTGGGAGTACATCAAACTCGAAAATATCCCGTTCATCGACTTGTACCTCGATCGAGGCGACGGCACACGCTATCGCAGCCTGGGCTGTGCACCCTGTACCTCACCGATCAAATCGACTGCGAAGAACGTCGATGACATCATTGAAGAGCTTCGCCATACCACGGTGGCCGAACGATCAGGTCGAGCCCAAGATGAGGGCCGGGGCATGGAATTGTTGCGAAAAGATGGATACATGTGAACAGCGTGCTGAAGGTCTTCACGTTTGAGCATTCATCGGGATGAATGAGCATGACAGCTACCAACACCAAGCCTTCTGAGAATTTGAACATCGTGATCGTCGGCCATGTGGATCATGGTAAGTCCACGCTGCTGGGAAGGCTCTATGCCGATACCGGGTCGCTGCCTGACGGTAAATTGGAAAAGGTCCAGGCGATCTGCAAACAGCAGGGGAAAGAGTTCGAATACGCCTTTCTCTTTGACGCATTCCTGGAGGAACAGGAGCAGGGGATCACGATCGATACGGCTCGCACGTTTTTCATGTGGAAGGGCCGACAGTACATCATCATTGATGCGCCGGGCCACAAAGAATTCCTCAAGAACATGATCTCCGGCGCCGCACGTGCCGAAGCGGCATTGCTCTTGATCGATGCCCTGGAGGGCGTCAAGGAACAGTCCAAGAAACACGGCTATCTCTTGTCGCTTCTAGGCGTCAGGCAGTTTGCGGTCGTGGTCAACAAGATGGATCTGGTCGGGTACCGGCAGGATGTGTTCGACGGGATCGAGAAGGAGTATCGTGAGTTTCTTGGCCAGTTCAAAGCCGTGCCGTCACAATTTATTCCGGTCAGCGCCAAGCTCGGCGACAACATCGCGAATCGCAGTGCGACCATGCCGTGGTACAGCGGCCCGACTGTCCTTGAGACGCTCGGTGGGTTTAGCAAAGAAGCGGCCCGTTCGGAACAACCACTGAGACTGCCCGTGCAGGACGTCTATAAATTCGACGCGCGCCGCATCATCACCGGTCGCATTACTGCCGGGCGGCTCAAGGTGGGCGATCACCTCGTCTTCTCGCCCTCGAATAAGCGAGCCAACATCCGAAGTGTGGAAGCCTTCAATATTGAGCCACAGCCGACCGAAGGTCAGGCGGGACAATCGATCGGTGTGACGCTCGATGAGCAAATCTTTGTTGAGCGTGGTGAAATCGCCTCGCTGCAAGACAATCTTCCCCGGGTCTCCACGGTCTTTCGGGCCAACCTGTTTTGGTTGGGGAAGCGGCCGTTGGAAAAGGGGCGGAAATATCTATTGCGCGTCGCCACAAAAGAGGTGGACTGCGAAGTGGCCTCGATCCATCGGATTATCGATACGATGGACCTGGCTCAACAACAGGGCAGCAGCGCAGTCAACAAGAACCAAGTCGCCGAATTAACTCTGCGTGCGAAAGCGCCGATCGCATTCGACCTCTCGGCGTCGTTTGAGGCTACCGGCCGCTTCGTGCTGGTTGATGAATATGATATTGCGGGCGGTGGCATTATTACGGAGCTGGTCCATGACGATCAGGAGTTTCTCCGTGAAGAAGCCAGGCGACGAGATTTTGCCTGGGTCAAGGGTGAAGTGACCGTCGAAGACCGTGCCCAACAGTATGGCCATCGTGCAGCAGTGGTTTTGATTACCGGTGGACGGCACGCCGGCAAATCGTTCTTGGCCAGGAAACTTGAAGGACGCCTCGTGGCGGATGGGCGGCACGCCTACCTTTTAGATGGAGAAAACCTCTGGCGCGGGCTTGATGCGGATCTGAGCGAAGAAGAACGGGGGCAGACAACAGAAATGGCTCGGCGCTATGGCGAAGTCGCTCGGCTCCTCACCGACACCGGCCTTATCGTGGTGTCCACCACCAATCCCTTCGGTCTCGCGTATCGCGAGGCTTCACAGGCCATCAGGACTCTTGTAAATCCGGCACCGGTCATCGCCGTCCATATGAGCAAGACGGAAGAAGAACCGCCGCCGAATACCGATGTCGTCCTCGTAGGTCCCACGGATTTCGATGCCGCCACGGCTCGGATACTCGACGAACTCAAATGCCGCGGCGTTCTGGCCCAAGCCATCGGGGCGAAGCCGATCTTCCAGTATTCGATCTAGGTCAGCGGGTGAAAGGTCAATGGGGGTCACGTTCGGGCTGCGCTTGACATGGCTACTCTGGTGGCCACAGGGGAAAGCCGGTGATTCGCACTTTTATCAGTGGCTGTGTCAGGCAGGCAAGGCGAAGACGTTGGCCTTGTCGGTGTGCCTGCGGAAACCGCTGGTCATCTTGGATGCGATGGCGAAAGACGGGACGCCGTGGGAAAGTGGTCACGAGTCAGCCTGATGGAGTTTCAAGACAGTAGCGGACCCCAACTTATGCCCCGGATCGTCTACGTTGTTCTCCGCAGTTAGAATTTGAATACCAGCTTACGCAAAATGATAATCGCCGTTGGAACCGCCGCTCCATACCCTGCCCACTGAGCCTTCTCGTGCCAGGCCAAGTCCTCTTTCCGCTTCCGCTCAGCGTCGAGCTGCTCTTGGAGCGCAGCGTTTTGTTCTTGCAGTAATTCACTTTCCTGCTTCCGGTTCTCGTTCAACCCCTCCAGCGTTTCAACATAGGCCTTCTGTTTCTCAAACATATCTTTATATTCAGCCAACAGCTTTCCCGACTCGGTAAGGAGCTGCTTGTTCTGCTTGACCTCAGCCAGCACCTTGACGAACTGATCACGAGGCACTGCAACGACTTTCTCTCCGGCCTGAGCGACAGCAGGGAGTAGGAGCAGGATAAGCAACAGGTAGATCATGGTTTCCGTTCCTCCACCTTGACATACCAATTCAATTCACGTTTCCGAACAGTCGAATCAACGCATGCAAGATGAACCGCATTACACGTGCAAATTTCCAGTCGTAGATAGATAGAATGCGCCTTTCCGATCAACGGCATTCCTTCACCTCTACCTCGACTCCCAATGTCTCTCTCGCCAGCTTGACCAACCCCGCATCCGTCTTGGTCTGCTTCAGCACCGCCTCCTGAACCATCGGCGTCTGCGCTTTCATGGCCTCCAAGGCCTGCTCGTAGTTGGCCAATTGTTGGTGCCGCAGTCCGAGCTCGCGTATCTGGGTTGCGGCCAGCGCGTCCTTCTCCTTAATGACCTCTTGGAGCTGTGTGATCTGCTGGCGGAGTTGCCCATTCTGCTGACGGAGTTGCCCGTTCTGCTGGCGGAGTTGCCCATTCTGTTCGCGGAGCTGTTCATTCTGTCCATTGAGCCGGTCATTCTGTGCGTAGAGCTCTTGGTTCCTCTGCTCCAGCCCCGAGACCATCTCTACCGAAGCCAGGTCAACGGCAGCTTCAACCGGCTGCGGGTCCATGAGGTTTGTCTCCTGCTGCCAGGACCATAGGAGCGCCTGTCCGGTGAAGAACATGACCACCACCGCAGCGAGGCTATAAGCCATGACATGGGATTTGAGATGGTTCAGCATGGATCAACCTCTTCGCTGCAAGTTCTCTCCACTACCACCACGAAAAATCACTCAGACATTGAGTAGTTTTCTCCAGCACCGAAATCTTATGGCAACATGACTCTTGAATTACTTACGGAATTGCGATCCTTCTAACCCGCACTGCTATCGTGGCCTAGTGAACCGTAAAATGCAAGCGCTTCTTCTGGTATCGCTTCGAACCGAGCCGCCGCGAATAGCGATGTCGCCCTAATTGGCACCACGGATCGTGGTGCTGCTATAAGTGGTATCATCGAGGGCCTGAAGCGCCGTGGCTATTCTCTTGATTCATCCTGCAATGCAGCATGTGCTACACCGCAATCATCGACCGTGCTAGGGTGGTCACAGCGGATGTGCCCATAGCCACTCAAGCGCTGGAAAGACAGTTGCTTGCGTGTCTCTACACCTCCCGATTCAGCGTTTCACTATCACGGGATGTTCTACGGAATTCCCGTTGACCATGGTACGGTAGTCTTCTCAGGCTCGATGACACGAAAGAATCCGGGGGAACTATGGTGTGGCATGCCGTGCCTGGTGTTGGAACGAAGGGAGAGCGAGCCAGACGTGTTGGCGATAGCGAACTCGAGGCGAAGATGGCCGAGCGGCGGGTGGCGAGTATTGAACGGAAGACCAGCATCGATGGTCTACGCGTGATAGCGGAAAAGAACGACTCCCGACCCCGTTTCTCCCCGCGAAGGATGCAGATGACGGCGAATGGTCAGCAGCCCACGACGTATCAGTATGATGCGGCGTCACGGTTAACTCGCGTCGAGCAAGGGGCATTGTTTGCGCAGCTGGGGTATGACAACGCGAACCGCCGCACAAGCCTGAGCTACTCGAATAACACGACGACGAGTTATGCCTATGATCTGGCGTCTCGATTAACTGGCATCACGCACAATGGACCAAGTGGGATTGTTGAGGCGTTGACGTACACCTATGATGCGGCGGGGAATCGGACCGGCCTGGCGAGAAGCAATGCCAGTGCGAGTCTGCTCCCGGCGGCGGTGGCGAGTGCGACGTACGATGCGGCAAATGAACAGACGTCCTTTGCTGGGGCCACGCTGACCTATGATGCGAATGGCAATCTCACCAATGATGGTGTCAATACCTATCAGTGGGATGCCCGAAATCGGTTGCTGGGCATCAGTGGAGGGACGACCGCTGCATTCACTTATGATGCGCTCGGACGACGGACACACAAGGCTATCAACAGTGTCGCGTCAAGTTTCCTCTATGATGGCAATGACATCGTAGCTGAGATCGGTGGTGGGGCGGTCGGTGCGCACTACCTGCGAGGTTTGAACATCGATGAACCGTTCATTCGGCAAAGTGGCACTGGTAACGAACATTACCATACGGATGCGCTGAGCAGTAGCCTTGTCTTGAGTGATGCGCAGGGCAGTTCGGGAACGACTTACACTTACGAACCGTTCGGGAAGACGACGGTACTTGGAGCATCAGTGAACCCCTTCCAGTTTACTAGGGCGTGTTAACACTACTAGTTGTTTATGAGATACTGCAGACATGGAAATCACCGACACCCAGTATCGTCAAATCGAGCGATGTTTGCCGACACCACGCGGCAATGTGACGCTCGACAACCTGCACGTACTGAACGCCATCTTGTACGTCACCGAGCAAGGGTGCAAATGGCGCGGTTTGCCCAAGCGGTTCGGCAACTGGCACACCATCTATACTCGCATGAATCGTTGGTCGAAGAGCGGAGTGCTGGATCGCGTCTTTGCACAGTTGCAACAGGCCCAGATCACTCGGGTCAAGATCGAAGCCGTGGCCTTGGACAGTACCATCGTCAAAGTCCATCCGGATGGGACGGGAGCGTTAAAAAAAACGGTCCGCAAGCCATTGGCCGGTCTCGCGGCGGATGGACCACCAAGATTCATATGGTTGCCGCGGATGCTCGAACGGCCCTAGCGTTTGGCCTGTCGCCGGGCCAAGTCCACGATGCGCCCGAGGGACGAAAGTTGCTGCACCGCTTGGGGAGAATGTCGCGTCCTATTCACCTGTTGATGGATCGAGCGTATGAAGGCGATGAGACGCGGCGAGGAGCCTTGGAGTTAGGATATGTTCCTGTGGTACCCCCCAAGCACAATCGACGCGCTCCCTGGGAATACGATCGCGTCCTGTATAAGCGACGTAATGAGATCGAACGGCTGTTCCGCCGGCTCAAGGGATTTCGGCGCATCTTCTCGCGGTTTGAAAAACTCGATGTCATGTTCATCGCGTTCATCAATTTTGCGTTGATCGTCGAAGGCTTGCGTTTGTGTTAACACACCCTAGTCGAGAAGCTGACAGCCCTGGTCTGTACCACTATCGAGCGAGATACTATCAGCCGAAGCTCCAGCGCTTTATCTCCGAAGATCCGATTGGATTTCTTGGCGGAGATGCGAACTTGTATGCCTATGTCTTTGGAAACCCGTTGCGATTCCGCGATCCCTCTGGCCTACTCGGGAGCACAGGGCCAATTGATGTCTTCTCACCATCATCAGGCACTGTTACCGTTAACGCAAATCTGGCCCAGTTTCTCACACCAAACTCCACTGCGAGCAATGCGCCAATGACCAGTGCAGATAGTAGAGCACTGGCGGGAACAGCCGCGGGAATCGCGGCCATAGCGGCAGGAGTCACGCTCATCGGAACTGCAGCTATCCCAGCGACTGCAACTGGGACAATACTAACGGCTATTAGTACTGCCGGTGAATTCGATCTTATTCTCCATGGATTGGCAGCGGCAGGAGTTACTGCAAGCGCAGCGCTAGTCAACGGTATGTTGGGTGTTATGGCGGTTGATGCCGGGCTCAACATGATACCTATCGTCGGATGCAAGAAGTGTAAGCAGTGAGTGAGGCACAATGAATCCAAGGATTCTCATTCTGCTTTGGCTGCTGCCATTTGTCATCCCGTTTATCATCAGCATCGGAGCGGTATTCGGCATTATTCCGTTCAGTGTGGGAACGAGCCCAAGACTCCCCATCATCTCCACCATCGCCTTCGCCTTTCTGCTTAGTGTTGTAATTTGGAAGTGGCGTTCGCCTGAAATTCAAGCCAGGCTTAGCGCACTGAGTGCGACTCGTAATGTTGATCAATCCCCGGCACGCAATCTCATGCTTATTCAGAGCCTTATGATCGTTCTGTTTACTATCATGGGCGTCGGTGCGGGCGTAATCATTTTGAATGCAGGTCAGATTCAGAGATCACGCGAACTTCTGGTGGTGCTGAGTACATTGGCCATACTCTTATCGATTGCGGCAATCTTTTATACGAAGAAGGTGAAAAAAATGGCAACGAAGGCTAGTCAGGATAAATCATCGCAGGAAACGAAAATAAGGACAGAGAAAAGCTAACACACTCATGAGCCTCACCCCTCGCAAGGGATACACGGTGGTGATGAAATCGCTGTCTCGTCCGCGTGTCCGCGATGGGGTAGCACTACAAATGGGAAGAGTTTTTTGATGAATGAGCGAGCGGAACAGGTGCCATGACCAGGTTTTCGGGCGCGAATCGACAGCACACGACCACCTATATGAACATTTTTTCTGAAATCCTCCCTGTTTTTCTCTTGGTGAGCACAGTTCATCCACGCGACGACGGTTCGCCGCGCAGACGGCCTTCGTTCGGTGCAGGGGGCTCCCGGTTGTTACCCTGGACCGTGCACGGCCTGGTCCCATTGCCGTTCCCAACGTCTCAGCCAGCGACGATTCTTGCGAGTACGCGCGAACACATCGACTCCGGCCCATATCTCGGCAGGCGTGCGCCCGTACAGATGCTGATGCGGCCGGAGATGGTTATAGACGGTTCGAACCTGCTGCAAGGCTCGATCACACGATGCCGCATCGTCGATCGCATGGTGCACCAACAACCGTTTCAGGGTTCCGATCAGCCGCTCGACCCGGCCGTTCTGCCAGGGGCAGCCCGGCTCGCTGTGTTGCAGGCGAATGCCCACCCATCGCAGTGCTGCCGCAAACAGTCAAGACGTGAAGACGGCCTCGTTGTCGGTGCGCAGCACGCGCGGGTACCCATAGTGACGACACGTAGTGACCAGATAGTGCCAGATCGTCCAGGAGGACTTGTCCGTCAGTCGTTGGACACACAAGCAGGCACGACTAGCATGATCGACGATGACCAACGCGAGATGTTGTCGTCCGTGCGGATCGGTTTTCGTCAACATCCCCGTTTTTTGGGGGGGGACACGAAAGGAGGAGACGTCAGCTACACCGGCCGATTTAGCGGTTCACTATCACGGGATGTTCTACGGAATTCACGTTGACCGCCATCAGCCACACAGCCATTTCCAATTTCTAATGCCAAGGGAAATCATTTCCCTTGCCTTCCGACTCTCGGTCGGTTTGACTCCCCGAAAATCCTTGTGATAGCGTGAGTTCTCACAAATTCTCGCGGATCACGCAAATCGCTGGAACAGGAGTCTTTATGAAATTTGTATGCCTCAACTGCGAAACCTATATGAGTCTCGAAAAGGTCGAAAAACCTGAGGAAGGATCCCTTGGGGTCTTTTTCGCGTGCCCGTCCTGCAACGCCAGGTTTTCGATGGTGACGAATGCCGGTGAGACAAACATGATGAATTCTTTAGGCTTGAAGCTGGGCGCGAAGGCCGCGCCTGCTGCCTCTATGGAAAGCTTGCGGGCGTTAGGAGGAAATGGCCAAACTGCTCCGGCTCTGAATAAGCAAGCGGCCCCTGAGCCTGCTGTTTCCGCCGCTGCTGCCTCACCGGCCAAGGCGCAGGAAAAAACGAGTGGGTGTCCCTTTTCGGCTATGGTCGCCGAGATGGGCATGACCAATTCAGGGAAGCCGGCCAACGGCGGATCTTCCCCGTCCGAGTTTGCCTGGACGCCGGACGCGAAGGAAAAGCTCGATCGGCTTCCGGCCTTCGTCAAACCGATGGTCCAGAGCAGCGTGGAGGCGTATGCGCGCAATAACGGATTCAAGACGATCACGCTGCAAGTGATGGACGATTCCAAGAACTATTCGCCCGATGGCATGACCTGGTCGCGGGAGGCGGAACAACGGCTTGACAATATTCCAGATTTCATTCGCCCGATGGCCCGCAAAGAAATCGAACGCCTGGCCAAAGAACGCGGAGTTTCGACCATCACGGCGCAAGTGATGGATGAGGCCAAAGACAAGTTCATGAAATTCATGTAAGAGAGTGAAATTATAGCTTCCGTCCGATGGAAGAGCCCATCCGGCCGTCTGGTGGATGGGCTTTTTCACGATCTGCGGCAGTCGCGCAGCGATTCCTGTAAGAATATGTGGCGTACTCTCGGTCACTCTACCTGCGCCCCCTTCGGCGGTTCTTCCGTATGAAGTTGTGGTTTTCTCTGTTGTCCGTCCTCTTGGTCGTCATGATCCCGTTCACTGAGATGGCAGCAGAACAAACAGAAGTTCAGCCTGGTCATCAGAGCGTCTTGGAAGGAACAAGAGCAACGAATGATCATCACATGGGACATATCACAGGAGGCTGGGAAGGATCAGCTGAAGGGAAGGCCTATTCGGAGTTTAACCATCACTTCGCTGGTTTCTGCAACACCCTCTTGGGGCTTGCCGAGTTAGGCAATGCGCTCCAGTACCCGCTCCCATTATGGACCCGTCTCGTTCTGCCTGCTGCTCTCGGCACCATGGGGGTGTATCTGTTCATCTGGAGCGACCACGATGCATGGCCGATCGGTACCCTCAGCTTTATGGAGTCGTTTTTTGGGGAGGATCGGGAGATTGTCGAGCACAAGTTCTACGGGGTACTCGCCGTACTCATAGCCGTTGTTGAGGCATTTCGTCGGACGGGCAGGCTTCACCACCCGGCGTGGGCGGCTCCATTGATTTTCTCAGCTCTGATCGCCGGTCTGCTGTTGTTTGTCCATTCACATGGCGATCATCCTGCCACTGCGAAGATTGAGTTGCACCATGCCTTGTTGGGAAGTGTGGCTGTCGGTGCTGCCTTATCAAAGGCGATGGCATCATGGATGCCTGGCGCGTCATGGCAGTTTGTGAAATGGGCCGACGTGGCTTGGGCAGGCTCCGTCATTCTCTCTGGGCTTTTGCTTCTCGTATATTCCGAATAACGGTCCGTGGCCAATGTCCAGGTGTCATTTGACACCCTTCCGAAGCCTGTGCTACCTCTACAGACTCTCCGTGATTCTTGACACACGACGCAGCTCTAGCCGGCCGAGAGAGTCAGGCCGGATAGAGGAGGACACACATGGGTGGACATAGTCATTGGGCCACGATCAAACGGCACAAAGGGGCCCAGGACGCGAAGCGCGGGAAAATCTTTACGCGAATTATCCGAGAGCTCACCATTGCGGCTCGGTCCGGTGGTGACCCAGATGGGAATCCCCGATTGCGTCTGGCGATCGCCAAGGCCAAAGAAGCCAACATGCCGGGCGACACGATGAAGAAAGCCGTCCAGCGTGGGACGGGCGAGCTTCCTGGCGTGAACTATGAGGAGTTTGCTTTAGAAGGCTATGGTCCTGGAGGGACTGCACTACTTCTCGAGATTACGAGCGACAACCGGAACCGGACCGTCGCGGAAATTCGCAGTCTTCTCACGAAAAATCACGGCAATATGTCTGAAGCGGGTGCCGTCGCTTGGCAGTTCCATAAGAAGGGACTTGTCGCGATTGAAAAGAGGAAGGTCGATGAAGATACCCTTCTTTCGCTGGCTCTCGACGCTGGGGCAGAGGATGTGAAGGTCGGTGAGAAGAGTTATGAGGTGCTCACCAGTCCTCAAGATTTCGAGGCAGTGAAGAAAGCTTTAGTGGATAGCAACATCGACACAGCTCTGGCCGAAATTACCTTCATCCCGCAGAACACGATCCGTCTGGACGAAAAATCTGCTGAGCAAATGCTCAAGCTCATGGAAATCTTGGATGAGCACGACGATGTGCAGAAGGTCCACGCGAATTTCGATATCCCTGACGAAGTCATGGAGAAAGTGGCTGCGACGACAGCAGGGTAGCGAGGTCGGTCAACCAACATCGTAATGTCACTCGGATAACCAGACGACATGATCGCCTTTCTCACGGGGCGGTTGGCATTCAAGGCACCCACCCACCTCACACTCGATGTGCAGGGGGTCGGGTACGAAGTGCATATTCCACTCAGCACCTATTACGCCCTCCCGAACCTCGACGACGTCACCGCCCTGAATATTCATACGCATCTTCGTGAGGATACGATCCAGCTGTTCGGCTTTCTCTCGCAAAGTGAAAAGGAGTCGTTTTTGTTGCTGACCAGCGTGTCGGGCATCGGCCCAAAACTCGCCCTGAGCGTGCTTTCCAGTTTGCCGATCGCAGATTTGGTTCATGCCATTCGAACTGAGGACGTCGACAAGCTTGCTACTGTTCCTGGTATCGGGAGGAAATCGGCCGGTCGCATTGCGCTGGAACTGAAGGACAAGGTTGACAGGATTCACGGTATCTACCCTCAGGCCGCCGCTGCAGAGGCATCTGATGCGGATGGGCCCTATGAGGACGCGCTTTCCGCTCTGATAAACTTAGGCTATCGCGCGCAGGATGCCAAAGAGGCCTTGCATCGTGTGATGAAGGCCACGGCAGGCTCTCTGGCGTTGAAAGAGCTCATTCGCGAAGGCCTTAAGGAACTTTCAAGGGGGTAAGCATGATGCCATTGAACGTCGGGAATGTTGCTAAACCGTTCATGTGTGTTGTGGCCGTCGGAGCGGCAGTCGTTCTCACCGCTCCGGAAGTCAGTCTTGCGGAAGAGGCCTCGCAGCCGAAGAGCATTAGAATGACTTGTGGAAAGTGTCCGGACGGATATGCAACCACCGGCGTGACGCAGTCTCCCGAGATCTGCAAAGACGAAGATCCAACACTGGTACAATGTGTGCCGCTGGGGGCCAATATGCTGGCCGTCTGTGGCTCATGTCCCGAGGGGTATGCCGAAATCGGCAATTCTTCGGTTCCCGCGCGCTGTGGAAGCAGCGATGGTGGTCGGCTGAGTCAGTGTCAGTTGCGTCACATGGAAACTAATTTTCCCGATCCCAATCAAGGGTTTACGGCCTGTCCCCCGGATTGCGGGAGTACGGCCAAGCCAGGGCAGGGGGCATTGCCGCCTCCACCAAAGTATCAACAGATCCAAGAGAGCAAAGAATGATGCGTGTTATGTCATGACCGATCGTCTGATGACCAGTCGCGCCACAGATGAAGAACAAGGCTTGGAGAATGTGCTCAGGCCTCAGACGCTCGATGAGTACGTCGGTCAGGAAAAAATGAAGGAGTCGCTTCGGATTTGTATCGAAGCGGCCAAGCAACGGGGAGAAGCGCTCGACCATGCGATCTTTTATGGTCCTCCGGGTCTTGGGAAGACGACCATCGCGCACATCATTGCTAGGGAGATGGGGGCGACATTACGGTCGACCTCCGGGTTGGTCCTCGCCCATGCAGGTGATCTCGCGGCAATTCTGACCAATCTCCAGGCGCATGATGTACTCTTCATCGATGAGATTCACCGGCTGCCCGCGTCGGTTGAAGAAGCGTTGTATCCTGCGATGGAAGACTTTCAATTGGATTTGGTCATTGGACAGGGTCCTGCCGCGCGGACGGTGAAGCTTGACCTTCCACCCTTTACGCTGGTAGGAGCGACGACGAGAGCCGGATCGCTCACCTCGCCTCTCCGAGATAGATTTGGGTTGGTGTATCGGCTGGAATTCTATGGGCCAGCCGAGTTGGAAGCGATCGTGGTCAGGTCTGCCGGTGTTCTCGGTGTCGGAATCGACCGTGAGGGGGCGGCAGAGATCGCGCATCGGGCGCGGGGAACCCCACGCATCGTCAATCGGCTCATCAAGCGCATCAGGGACTATGCCCAGGTCAAGGCAGATGGACAGATCACCAAACATGTCGCGCAAGAAGGACTGGCCTGGTTGGGGATCGATGAAGCCGGTTTTGATGACATGGATCGCAAAATTCTCCTGGCCATCATCGAGAAGTTCAACGGAGGACCGGTCGGTGTCGATTCTCTGGCGGCAACGGTTCAGGAAGATAAGGGAACGATCGAAGACGTATACGAACCTTATCTCATTCAAGCCGGCTTCCTCGATCGGACTGGTCGAGGCCGCCAAGTTACTCGGTTAGCCTACGACCATTTCAAACGGTCTTCACCGTTCCTGATGTAAACAAGAATGCCAACCTTTTGAAAACTTCTGTATTCCACCGCCATCCTTGCAATAGTTTCCATCGTTCCTGTAGAATTCCTGACTTGTCTGTGCGGGACCCCCTCCCTCGCGGGGATGAAACACATCCTCCCGGATCCGGTGCCCGAGGCTAGGATCTTCATGCCAAAAAACATGCTTGAATACCGTAATGAAATCGACAGGATCGATGACGAGATCCTTCGTTTGCTCAACGAACGGTCGAAGAGTGTTATCGAGATCGGCAAGATCAAAAAAGAAAAGGATGCCGAAGCCAATCTCCACACCGCGGGTCGGGAGGCTGAAATCGTCGACCGGTTAACTAAACGCAATACCGGGCCATTCCCCAGCGAAGCCATTCAGTCCGTGTATCGTGAAATCATGTCGGCTTCTCTCTCGCTAGAATCGCCACAGAAGGTGGCCTATTTGGGCCCACGGGCGACGTTTACGCATATGGCCAGCATGCAGAAGTTCGGTTCGTCCGTTCAATATGTGCCTGTCCACAGCATCAAAGAAGTGTTCAGCGAGGTCGAACGAGGTCGAGCCAACTTCGGAGTGGTGCCGATCGAAAATACGACGGAAGGTGTCGTGAATCACACGCTCGACATGTTTATCGATTCCAACTTGTTGATCTATGGAGAAATTCTTCAGGAGGTCTCCCATCATCTCTTGTCGAAGTCGGGGTTGATGGAGGACGTGAAGAAAATCTATTCTCATCCGCATGCCCTTGCGCAGTGCCGGAATTGGCTTGAAGCAAATCTCCGGCACGTTCCGGCGGTCGAAGTGGCCAGCACGGCTCGGGCGGCCGAGCTGTGCATCGATGAACCCTCGTCGGCGGCCATTGCATCGGAATTGGCCGGACAGCTCTACGGGCTCAAAGTCATTAAATCCCGTATTGAGGATAATCTGAACAATTTCACTCGCTTCCTGATTCTGTCCCAAAAACCCTCGGAACGGACCGGCAAGGATAAGACTTCATTGATGCTATCGGTGAAGGATAAAGTGGGGGCGCTCTATGATCTGCTCCGTCCTTTTGCCTCTCATGGAATTAACATGACCAAGATTGAATCCCGGCCGTCCCAACGAAAGGCATGGGAGTACATCTTTTTTGTGGATGTCGAGGGCCATATCAATGAAGAACGGGTCAGTAGAGCCGTGGAAGAAGTCAAGGGGCGCTGTCTCTTCATGAAAACTCTCGGGTCGTACCCCGTTCATACTTGATTATGGGATTACTGGTCCACCCAGATATCCGGTCACTCAGTCCGTATGTTCCGGGAAAACCCGTCGAGGAGCTCCAACGGGAACTCGGTCTCACTCGAGTGATCAAGCTGGCCTCCAATGAGAATCCGCTGGGACCCTCGCCAAAGGCAATGGCAGCATTGAGCGGTGCGCAGACTGCGCTGCACCGATATCCCGATGGTGGGGGAACGCAACTGCGTCAGGCGATTGCGGATCGGTGGAAAGTGGCTGGCGACCAAGTCATTTTAGGAAATGGTTCTGATGAGATTCTTGGCCTGTTGGCCAGAACGTTCTTGACTCCTGGTGATGAAGCCATCATGGCTGATCACACCTTTGTGATCTATAAAATGGAAGTCACTGCCGTCCACGGTAAACCGGTGGTCGTGCCTCTTGTCGATTGGACTCACGACCTGGAGTCGATGGCACGAGCTATCACACCTCGAACGAAGTTGTTGTTTCTTTGTAATCCCAACAACCCCACCGGGACGATGGTATCGGCCGAAGCCGTTGAGCGGCTGATGGCTCGAGTGCCGGAGGATGTCATTGTCGTGTTCGATGAAGCCTATTTTGAGTATGTCCGCAATCCCCGATTTCCCGATGCAATGGCGTACGTGAAACAGGGGCGGAGCGCGATCGTGTTACGAACGTTCTCCAAAATCTATGGGCTGGCGGGATTGCGAATTGGGTATGGGGTGAGTACATCGGAGATCATCGGCTACTTGAATCGGATTCGGCCACCGTTTAACGTCAACAGTTTGGCCCAGAAATCCTCTCTCGCGGCGCTGGGGGACGATGAACATGTGGCCAAAAGTCGGGCGACTAACGCAGCTGGCATGGAGCAGCTAGAACAGGGACTGCGCGCATTGGGCGTGACTCCGATCCCGAGTGAGACCAATTTTCTCTATTTTGATGCTAAACGGGACGGCCGATCGGTATTCGACGCGTTGCTGCGAGAAGGGATTATCGTGCGGCATATCGAGGGCACCATGATTCGCGTCACGATCGGTCTGGCTGACGAAAACGCCGCCTTCCTCCAAGCATTCAAGAAAGTTTTGGATGGAGCCAGGCAGCCAATAGTGAGGGAATTATGATCATTGTCTTGAAACCGGAAGCTTCGGAAAGTGAGGTCGATCACATTATCGATCGATTGCGCGATTTGGGCCTGAAATCTCAGATCTCCACTGGTCAGGAACGCACCATCATCGGCGTGATCGGCGATGATCGAATCCTGCATAACCAACCCTTGACGGCACTACCAGGTGTGGAAAGTGTCCTGCCGATCCTGGCGCCCTGGAAACTGGTCAGCCGTGAGTTTAAGAAGGAAGCGACCATCATCGACGTCGGTGGTGTCAATATCGGTGCTAAAAAGTTGGCCATCATGGCAGGACCTTGTGCGGTCGAACGTCTTGAGCTCACGATGGGGATTGCCCACGAGGTGAAGGCCGCCGGAGCCTCGATTCTTCGCGGCGGGGCCTATAAACCCAGAACATCACCGTATTCGTTCCAAGGTTTGGGTCGGGAGGGACTCGATTATTTGGTCGAAGCGAGAAAACAGACGGGATTACCGGTCGTGAGTGAAATTTTGGACACGAGGGACATCGAGCTCTTTCTCGAGAAGGCGGACATCATTCAGATTGGTACTCGGAACATGCAGAACTTCGAGCTTCTCAAGGAGGTCGGCGCGTACGACAAGCCGGTGCTTCTGAAGCGAGGTCTGTCGGCGACCATCAAAGAGTTTCTTTTGTCGGCCGAATACATCATGTCGCGCGGAAATCAGAACGTCATGTTGTGCGAACGGGGCATCCGCACATTCGAAACGCAATATCGCAATACGCTGGATCTTGCGGCCATTCCTACCTTGAAAGAGCTCTCGCACCTGCCTGTTATTGTCGACCCCAGCCATGCCACCGGCAAGTGGGATCTTGTCGCTCCGATGTCAAAAGCAGCGGTTGCAGCCGGGGCCGATGGGCTCCTGATCGAGGTGCATTCCAATCCAGAGTGCGCATTGTGCGACGGCGAAGAGTCGATCAAGCCTTCTAAATTCAAATCTCTCATGGGCGACCTCAGAAATATTGCAAAAGCCGTGGGGAGAGAGCTCTAAAGGGCGATGGCAATTCATTTCAGACAAGTCGTGATCATCGGCGTGGGGTTGATCGGTGGATCGCTCGGCATGATCATCCGGCGACAGGGGCTGGCCGATCAGGTGGTCGGTGTCGGGCGGCGTATCGAGAACCTGAAGACAGCTGTGGCATTGGGCGCTATCGATCGATATGTGGCCGATCCTCAAGAGGCGGTGCGTAAGGCGGATTTGGTCGTCTTGGCGACACCTGTTGATACGTATGCATGTCACCTCCAAGGATGGGCGCATTGCCTGGCTCCCGGATCCATCGTCAGTGATGTTGGGAGCGTGAAGGGAACGTTGGTCGAGCGGTCGGAGTCGGCGATGCCATCGGGTGTGCACTTTGTGGGTGCCCATCCTATCGCCGGGAAAGAAAAAACCGGAGTCGCGGCCGGATCGGATCAGTTGTTCAAAGGTGCGCGCTGTATCCTGACGCCGACGAAGCGAACCGATTCCACCGCCCTGGCTCGGGTGACACAATTGTGGGAAGAGACCGGCTCAATTGTCTTGACCATGGATCCACATGTACACGACCAAATCCTTGGGGCGGTCAGTCACTTGCCGCATGTGGCGGCATTTGCGCTCATAAATGCCTTAGCCGACCTACGTGATCAACAGGTTCCCTCCCTTGATCTCGCCGGGCATTCCGGTGGAGGACTACGGGACACCACGCGGATTGCTGCAAGTTCTCCGGAAATGTGGCGAGACATTTTTCTGTGGAATCGAGACAATGTGGTGTCCTATATCGACAGGTACATGAAGGCCTTGGAAGAATTGAAACAACTGCTCAAGGCCGGAGATGCAGCCGGTATCGAGCAGTCGCTCGAACGGGCCAAAGGCGAGCGTGAGAAATTGAATACCGTCTCACCGAGTCATTCATGACATCTTTGACGATTACGCCAGGCAGACCACTGAGAGGGACGATCACGGTTCCCGGCGACAAGTCACTCACCCACCGAGCCATTATCCTCACGGCGCTTGCCGAAGGTACGAGTACGATCTCGGACTATTGCCAGGGCGAGGATTGCCTCAACACAATGAGGACTTTTCAGAGTCTTGGGATTCCGATCACGCACACTCCGGCACAGATGACGATTTATGGAAAGGGATTCTGGGGATTAACCGAATCTAACGTCCCGATTGATTGCGGGAATTCTGGAACCGGTATTCGGTTATTGACCGGTCTCTTGGCTGGGCAGGACTTTTTCTCAGTCCTCACAGGTGATGAGTCGATCAGACGGCGCCCGATGGGGCGGGTTGTCAAGCCGTTGCGCGAAATGGGGGCGATCATCGGAGGACGAAAGGGCGGAGAATTGGCCCCGCTGGCGATTACCGGGTCCGGGCTTCATGGGATCGACTACACGTCGCCGGTGGCCAGCGCGCAAATCAAGTCGTCACTCCTTCTTGCCGGGCTTTATGCAGAAGGGACGACTTGCTACAAGGAGCCGAGTTTGTCGCGAGATCATACGGAACGGATGTTCCAGTTCTTTGGTATTCCACTTGTGAGAGAAGAAGGGACTCTGGTTTTGCAAGGGCGACCGTCTGTCGGATGGCATGGTGTCCACATGACGATTCCCGGGGATTTCTCCGCCGCGGCGTTTTTCATCGTCGGGGCGACGATCGTGCCGGGTTCCGATGTCACCATTCGCCATGTCGGAATGAATCCCACTAGGACCGGCCTCATGGACGTTATGAAAAAAATGGGCGCCGATATCGAGGTGCTGAGCCGCCGGGAAGAGGCCGGCGAGCCGGTGGGAGATCTCCGTGTAAAGTCTGCTCCGCTGAAGGGGGTCGTAATCGGCCCCGAACTGATTCCGAAAACGATCGATGAATTTCCCGCGCTGTGTGTGGCTGCAGCAGTGGCGGATGGAGATACTGTGATTTCTGGAGCCGAAGAACTGAGGGTCAAAGAGAGCGATCGGATCGCGACCATGAGCGGCGAACTGCGAGCCATGGGGGCTCGGATAGAAGAGCGGTCTGATGGAATGTTCATCCGAGGGTTAGGGCAAGGTGGGGAAAATGGACGTCTGAAAGCGGCGAGCTCGGCGCGGAGCCACGAAGATCATCGGGTCGCCATGGCTCTTGCGATTGGCGGTCTTACCGCGGAACGAAGTATGACGATTGCAGACACCGGTTGTGTAGGCACTTCGTTCCCCGACTTTGAAGGAGCTCTCGCTCAACTCGCGAGGGCTTGACAACGCGTTTGTGTGGCTTGAACAGACAGGTGGGGTGTGATCGTCGCGATTGATGGGCCAGCTGGGGTGGGTAAGAGTACAGTGGCCAAATTATTGGCCGCTCGTTTAGGCTGTCTTTACCTTGATACAGGGGCCCTGTACCGCGCTGTCGCGTGGAAAATTTTGCGGTCAGGAAGGCATCCGACGGACCATGAACAGGTGGTGAAGCTCTTGCCGTTGACTTCGCTTCACATGGAATCTCAGAATGGGGCGGTGCAAGTGCTGATCGATGGTATTGATGTCGCAGGGGATCTCCGTACCCCAGAGGTGACCGCAGCAGCGTCCATCGTATCGGCCATTCCGGAAGTCCGCGAATGGCTGTTGCCGATCCAGCGTCAAATCGGCCAACGAGGTTCGGTGGTTGCCGAAGGGCGCGATGTCGGCACGAGAGTATTTCCGACCGCGCCATACAAATTCTTCCTCGATGCGGATGCAAACATTCGAGTGGAAAGACGGCACCGGGAACTCGTGGCTGCAGGTCGTGGAGGGGCGATTGAGGCGACGTATCGAGACCTATCGGACCGAGATCTGCGAGATCGGACTCGGTCGATTGACCCGCTGGTTCCGGCACCTGACGCGCGACGGATCGATACCTCTCTGCTCAGTCCTGAGCAAGTGGTGGAACAAATGATGGCCGCTGTGTCGACCGAGTTGTGAGCGGGATCATCTACGGACTCTTGTGGGTGTTGACCAGGGCCGTGGGATGGTTGTGCTTCCGGTATCGAGTTGAAGGGCAGGTCCCGCGCACTGGAGGCTTGCTGATCGCCGCGAATCATGCCAGCTACCTCGATATTCCTCTGCTTGGCTGCGGGCTGAGTCGCAGGGCCTGGTATTTGGGGCGGAATGATTTGTTCCCGATCCCTGTGTTGAACGGCATATTGCGGGCACTGGGGTGGATCCCGGTGCGGCTTGGTCGCCTCGATCGCGAGGCGTTTAGCAAGGCCATTAACCTGATTCGAGCCGGAAAAGTCGTGGTCATTTTCCCCGAAGGCAGACGCAGTCACGATGGCCACCTGCGGGAGCCAAAGGCGGGTATTGGAGTCATTGTGTCGCAGACAGGCTGTCCGGTCGTACCGGCGTATCTGAAAGGGACCTTTGACGTCCTACCGCCGGGCGCTTCCTGGCCGCGGTTTCGTCCGGTGACGGTACGATTCGGGGATCCTATTCAGTTCGAAGCTGGGAAACAACAAGAAAGGGCAGCCACCAAACAGTTCTATCAACACGTCAGCCGGACGGTGATCGAGCAGATTGCAGCCTTAGGTCAAGTTCCCGTTCCCGAAGGTAAGGACAATCTGGATGCAGGCACGTCGAACAGGCAGACTGCCGATGCTCACCATGCTGAGTGAGGTCGGCAATTTCACCATCAGCACCCGACAACAGTCGGAAGAGTAGGACGTTCATATGGGGACGGTATCCAACAGCAGTGACGCTCAGCTAGACCGTAATGCGTTGGCCGCATTGTACGAGGAAACCTTCCGGAACTTGGAGGAAGGTACGATCACCGAGGGGCGCGTGGTGGCCCAGACCAAGGATAAGGTCGTCGTCGATATCGGCTACAAATCTGAGGGCATGATCCCTCGCGATCATTTTTCTTCCGAGGAGCTTGACAACCTCAAGATCGGTGATCGGCTTCAGGTCTACATCGAGGAATGTGAAGATGCGGACGGGAATCTCGTGCTTTCCAAGGAAAAAGCCGACAAGATGAAGATTTGGGAAGAACTCGAGAAACTCTATAAAGAGGAAAAGAGCATCGAGGGAAAGATTGTTTCACGTATCAAGGGCGGCATGATGGTCGATATCGGTGTCAAAGCGTTCCTGCCAGGCTCGCAGATCGATTTGCACCCTGTCCGAGACCTGGATGGTCTTGTCGGAAAGACCTTTCCCTTGAAGATCATCAAGATCAACCATCGGCGAGGGAACGTCGTGGTCTCGCGTCGGGTGCTGCTCGAGGAAACTCGAGATAAAAAGAGGCAGACGACGTTGGCCACCCTCAAGGAAGGCCAATTGATTCAAGGGACGGTCAAGAACATTACCGATTATGGGTCATTCATCGACCTCGGTGGTATCGATGGACTGCTGCATATCACCGACATGTCTTGGGGGCGAGTGGGCCATCCCTCGGAACTGTTTACAGTGGGAGACAAGGTTGAGGTGACGGTCTTGAAATACGATCGAGAGACCGGTCGAATTTCTTTAGGGCTCAAGCAAAAGACCGCAGATCCTTGGACGAATGTGGCTGGTAAATATCCTATTGGCACAAGAGTTCGCGGTCGGGTGGTCAGCTTGACGGATTATGGGGCATTTGTGGAGCTCGAGCCGGGTGTAGAGGGATTGGTGCATGTGTCGGAGATGTCCTGGACGCATGAAGTTCGACACCCGTCGAGAGTTGTCTCGGTCGGTGATCAGGTCGAAGCGGCGGTGCTGAATGTCGATCCGGCCAGCCGCAAGATTTCATTGGGGATGAAGCAAACAGCACCCAATCCGTGGGATATGATCGAAAGCAAGTATCCGATCGGGACGCGTATCGAGGGCAAGGTCAAGAGTTTGACGGATTTCGGTGCCTTTGTGGGACTCGAAGAGGGCATCGATGGCCTCATCCATATTTCCGACATGTCATGGACGAAGCATATCAAGCATCCGTCCGAACTGTTCAAAAAGGGCCAAAAAGTTGAAGCGGTGGTGTTACGTATTGACAAAGAGAAAGAACGGCTGTCGCTCGGCTACAAGCAATTGGCGCGTGATCCCTGGGATGAGGCGATCCCGTCGCGGTATCATGTTGGTGACTCAGTGGCTGGCAAGGTGGCGAAAGTTGCCGATTTTGGGATTTTCATCGAACTTGACGGCGGCGTTGAGGGATTGATCCACGTGAGCGAATCCGGGCTGGAGCCCTCCGTAAAGCTCGAAGAGAAGTTTAAGTTGCAAGACGATGTCACGGCGAAGATAATCAAAGTCGATCCGGAAGAACGCAAGATCGCCCTTAGCCTTCGAGACCATCAACTTGATTGGGAGCGTAAACAGGTTGATGACTATCACTCATCGCAAGGAGTGCTTGATCAAAGCCTCGGTCGTGCCGCGAAGCAGAGCCGAAAACGCGCACAATCGGAAGATCAAGGTTAGATGGAGCCTGGCTATTGAAGCAGGTTGTGTGGAATGGTGGATGACTTAGCACAGGTTGAACGCCCCCAAAAACGGCGTCTGTTCCGCAGGATCATATGGCTGTTTGCGGCGGTCGTGGGGACTGTCGTGTTGATGAATTTCTTCTTCCCAGACATCGATTTTTCCACAGAGGATCGTATTGCCTTGATTCGGATTGAGGGTGTGATCGTGGATTCGCAGACCACCGTCGCGGAGCTCAAGAGATTTAGTGAGAACCCTTCTATCAAGGCGATCGTGCTTCGCATCGATACTCCAGGAGGCGGGGTGGTACCGTCGCAAGAGATTTATGATGCAGTCAAACGAGTACGAAACAAAAGCAATAAGGCGGTTATCGCCTCCATGGGAAGTGTTGCAGCATCGGGAGGGTATTATATCGCGGCTGCCACGGATCGAATCGTGGCGAATCCAGGGACGCTCACAGGGAGTATCGGTGTCATCATGGAAACGGCTAACCTGGAAGGCTTGTTGCAGAAAATCGGCGTGGAAGGGGTTATCATCAAAAGTGGAAAATACAAGGACGTGGGCTCTCCCCTTCGAAAGATGAGCACGGAAGAAAAAGGGTTGCTACAAACTGTGATGGATGATGTCCACAAGCAGTTTATCGAAGCCGTGGCCGAAGGCCGTTCGATGGAGCTCCGTGCGGCTCAAGTATTGGCGGATGGCCGTATCTTCACCGGACGTCAAGCTAAGGAAGTGAAATTGGTCGACGAACTGGGAGATTTGGAGGCTGCCATTCAGCTGGCTGCGGAAGTCGTTGGGATCGAAGGAGAGCCCAAAGTCGTTGAGCCTCGGCGGCGGTTTTCTCTTCGAGAACTCCTTGATTCCAAGCTTAGCATGATGCTTCCAAAGTTTGACGTTCACCCAGGTGTCAGCTTGAAATACCTTATGGCCTTTTAACCGCGTTCTGTCAGGCGCAGTTATCATCAAAGTGGAGGGAAAGCGGACATGACCAAGGCACAGATCATTGAACGACTCTCCGAGCAAGTCACCACTTTGACCAAACGGCAGGCGGAAGTAGTCGTCAACACGATTTTCGATTGTGTGCGGGATTCGCTGAAAAATGGGGACAAGACGGAGATCCGTGGGTTCGGAAGCTTTCGTCTGCGGGCCAGACGGATGAAAGAAGGACGCAACCCAAAGACAGGAGAAACCGTGGCAGTACCGGCCAAGCGTGTCCCATTTTTCAAAGCCGGTAAAGAGTTGAAGGAATTACTCAATCAGTAACGAGAGTAACTCATTGAAAAGAGGGTTCAGGTTGATGTCGGATTCTCAGGACTCTGCGGCAACGGAAATTCGCTGGACTGATGGTGCGCTGAAACGCATGGAGCGCGCTCCCATCTTCTTGCGTGGTATGGTTCGTCGTCTGGCCGAAAAAAAGGCACGAGAATTAGGGTATGAAGCGATTACGGAAGAAATTCTTGAACGGTTTAAGAACCAGATGATGGGACGTATGGGGGGTGAAGCCGGAATGGCATCTGCCGTCGAGGAAATGGCAGGTGGTCGCCTTCCATGGACCGCAGCGGCGAAAGAACGGTTGGCCACAATCCCTGAATTTATGCGCGCAATGATCAAGCAGATCGCAGAGGAGATTGCAAAAGAACGAGGACATCTTGAGGTGAACGTTGAGTTATTTGAAAAGGTTGAAGCGCTTGGCGAGCTTCATGAAGATGCCGGGCCGGCTATGGTGTGGACGGAGGGGGCGCTGACGCTACTCGGAGAGAAAGTGAAAGGATCACCTCCCATTGCCCTAGATTTTGTAACAGATATGCTGAGGCGTGACACCGAAGATCTTGCAAGGGAAAGGCACCTGACGCGCATTGACGAATCGGCCCTACAGGACTTGTGGAATGCGCCTCAAGCACGAGTCACTTGGTCTGATGAAGCGTGGAAGCGGCTCCAGACATCTCCTGATTTCGTGCGCAGCGGAATCAGAAAAGCCGCCGAGCGGCGAGCACGCAAGTTGGGATTGAAGGAGATTGACTCTGACCATCTGACGACGTTTCGAAATCAGGCCATGATGAAAGCCGTCAAGCGCATCCGTTCCTTCGGGTATCAGGAATTGACCTTTGAAGCGTTTGACATGGCCCTCCAGAAAACAAAGCGCCTACAGGGCAATGATCAGGCTGAAAAACGTCTCCAGGAAATTCGGGAGCACTTTGCCGATCCTTCGACCAAGAAGCCTGAAGGAGGAACGCTGGGAGCCGAACTCATGGATCGTTTTCGCAAGTACCTCAAAGGCGAAGGAACCCTCTGATCGTTGGACTCTATCCCGACCTTTCCACTCGGCACTTTAATCGAGGGCAGCACCCCAACCCTGGACCGAGTTTTAGTGGCTTGCAGCCTGCTGGGGCCAAAATTTGTGCCGAATTTGAGGGAGCGGTTCGTTGTCGAAGTTGGGGATATCGTAGAGACAACGATCGATTGTACCGACTTCATCCTCGGTCAAGTCTAACGTCACCTTCTTCTTCCAGAACTGATCCAGTGTAAAGTAGTCGCCCGACTGTGGCTTTTGAGCTAGTAACTCCTGCATCTTCTTGAAGCCCGGCGTATCGACGCCTGGTATTCGTCCTTTATTCCTCTCAAGACACCAGTAAAGTACTTCTGCGATCCCATACATGGTAATGTCGATGCTCACAATATTGCTCATGATCCTCCTCCAGACAAACAACACGGTATCATAGCGCAAGCAGTGAGTGAAATTCAAAGCCTGATACAATGTCGTCGCACGTTGCGAGGGAGAAGGTGCATTTGTATACTGTGCACTCGGCTTGAATTGCTCAAGTCTAGTCGACCAAATGACCGAGGAATTGTGGATAAGTGCCAAACTTCATGAAAAAATCATCCCGTTCGGTCGAGATCATTGTCCGCGTAATGTTACTGTATCTTCTTTTCGGTGGTAGTCTCTGGGCTTGCTCCAAGACCGAACCCTACACCCCACCGGACCCCTTTTATTATTTTGCTAGTTACAAGGTCGGCAGGAATCCTACCACCGTTACAACTGGAGATTTCAATCAAGACTCATTCACAGATCTAGTCACCACAAACATCGCAAGCAATACCATTTCGATACTATTGGGCAACGGTGACGGCACTTTTAAAGATCAAATCCAGCTCCACGTCTGTCAGGAGCCACGAGCTCTTGCAATGGGTGACTTCAATGAGGACGGGCATGACGATGTTGCTCTGGCGTGCTCAGGCGGTGATGAAATCGCGCTGCTCTTGGGGAGCGGGAACGGGAGATTCGAAGAAGGTCAACGATATCCCGTCCATCGAACGCCGGTCGCTCTGGCAACGGACGACATTAACGGTGATGGGCATGCCGATCTTGTGGTGGCGTTGCGAAACGACAAGGTCAAAGTTTTTCTCGGGAATGGAACCGGTGAATTTCGTCATGGTGCGCAGTATGAACATGGAGATACACCGACAGCAGTGGCCTTGGCTGATCTCAATGCCGATGGGAAACAGGACTTGGTTGTGACCAATGGTGGACCTATGTCGAATGCCGTCTCCATTTGGCTTGGCAACGGTGACGGTTCCTTTAGAGACCCCAAGGACTACCCGACGGGGCATCGCCCTCTTGGCGTGAGTTTTGCGGACTTTAATAATGATCATCATAGCGATCTCCTGGTCATCAATGGAGAAAAGGACTGCTTTACGACGTTCCTTGGCAATGGCAATGCGACATTTCGACCGGGTAAGGATTCAGGTGCGGATGCGGGTCCGAATTTCGGACTGGCGCGAGACTTCAATGGCGATAGTTTAGTGGACGTGGCTATCGTGAACCTTCAGTCAAATGATCTGTCGATTGTGTTTGGGAAAGGCGACGGTACCTTTCACTACCCACCGAGAAACTACCGAACCAAGGCTGGCCCGTTCGCACTGTCCTTCTTTCGCGTGACGACTGCCGGGGCGGAAGAACCAGGCCTGGCCATTGCTGATAATGGAAGCGGGAGTGTCTCGATTTTTCTCCACAAAGGCCTCAAGGCTGGCATAAAGGCGCAGGCACAGGATTAGGCGGGGAAAGATCGCCATCTATTCTTGACAGCCTGGGGGGGCTTCGCTAGATTTGCTGTTGGATACAGCCGGGCAGATTGACAGGCTTAGGATGGCGTTTCGTTCATTCGCATGGTGGTTCATGATTGGGGCCCTGATGACCCTTTCCGTCTTGATGGTCCAGGGCGGGGTACGAGATTTATGGGAAGGGACTCAGCCTGCTGGAGGTACGAATGTATTTGTATATTTCGGCACGACTTTGATCGGCGGGGGCTTACTGGCTGGGTGTGTTGCATTAATCATGAACCGTCTGCGGTAGCCTGGAGAGAGCGAGACATGTATGCAGTGTTTGAAGTGCAGAGGGTTTATGATGGTGGAACGCCACTATACTCTCATCAACCGCAGAATTTACGCTCGATGCCTCAATTGCGGGTTTTGGATCGACCTCGCAGATCTCCTTCGGTTTTTTCACAAGGTCATCGATAGCGGACGAAAAGGCGATAAGGTACGGGAGTCCTTCACCTTCTAAGCGATAGGCGGTTGGTAGTGGAACGGAAGGACTACTGTTGGCCCAGTCGTCGGCTACAGCGGTGCCGATTCGGCTTTCAGCTTGCTCTTTTTGGGTTTTTCTCGATCACGCTGAGTGGACTGTCGGTCTTTCCGGTCTGGGGGAAAGAAGTAACTTCTATGGGAATGACGAGTTCCCCCGTCTCCTACGTGCCGAAAGCGCTTCACTGGAAACGGGTCCCGGCCCACAGTATTCTCCTGAAAGAGTTGAAGTCTGGACGAGTTCTCTATCAACACGAAGTCGGAAAACGTCTCTCGCCTGCCAGCCTGACCAAGATCATGTCGGCTCTCATTATCCTTGAAAATGGGCAACTGGATGATTTGGCCACGGTCAGCAAGAATGCGGCTCGTGCTCCCAAGACTCATCTTCGCTTGAAAGTTGGAGAGGTGTATCGGCTGAAGGATCTGCTGAAGGCTATGATGATGGTTTCTGCCAATGATGCTTGTCTAGCGGCAATAGAACATGTGGGTGGGAACGAGGAGCAATTCGTCAGGTTGATGAATGCCAAGGCAACGGCGCTTGCCCTATACGATACCCATTTCAGTAACGGATGTGGTTTTGATGGGCCGGATCACTACTCGACGGCCGAAGATCTTGCGAAGCTAAGCGAAGTGGCGATGCGGAACGCAGTGTTTCGAGAAGTTGTAAAAGAAGAACGAGAGATCATCACGCCCGTGACGGGGTACCGCGCGTACTTGCTTCACAATACGAATCGCCTCCTCGGTCGTATTCCCGGTGTGGAGGGGGTGAAGACGGGATTCACTTCAAAAGCCGGCCGATGCTTGATTGTCAAAGTCTCTCAAAACGACCGGGATCTATTACTTGTCATCCTGAACTCCAACCGTAGATGGACTACCGCGAAAAGCTTGATCGACTACGGCTTTCGTCTGACCAATACAATTCAATAATCCCCCATGGATCCATTTCTCCAGCCGCCGGACTCCGCACATCTTCGCACAGAAGCAATTTCGTGAGACGGCTGTGAAGCTGGGGCGATCCCTTTCATGGCTGGTCGCTGGCGGACAGCAGCGTGGTGGCTGAGTGTGCCGTAAGAGAGATTAGTGAGGTAATGCGAACTCGATATTGACATCCTTGCCGAGATAATTCACCTGGAAACCTTGTTTGTCATAAGCAAGTATTGCCCCCATGACGTTCTCGTCGCCGTACTCTTCCTGGCCTAGCAACTTTCGAATCTCTTCGGGGCTTTCGCTATTAAGAACGTGCCGAAAGACACCTCTCGTTTTGAAAGCGAATCGATTGTTGATGAAGAGCAGATCGACCTTGCCGTCCTGGATTCGGACTCCAGCCATCGGCCCGGTTGGTTTGCGTTGGTCGAGAAGGAAGATGAACGTTGCTTCCTGCTCTGCTCGAATTCCAGAAATTTGCTCTTTCATCAGAGTCTCGACGGCCTTGCTTTCTGAGTCGCCGAGCTTGACGCCAAAGAGGGAAACGTTAATGCTAGAAATACCTTTTGATTCTGTTACATCAGTTTGACTCAATTCATACGACTCGGCGTAACCCGAGGACCATGACACGAAGAGGCCCATGAAGACCACGACTACAGTCCGAGGCAGCGTCTTCTTCATAAAACGTCCACTGTTCTCTGCGAGAGAATCAATGATGTATTCGAGTTGTCATTAGTGCGATAGACTTGAAAAGCGTAGGCCATTTTAGCTAATGAACTGCCGAATTTTCAAGGAACGGCCGCAGTAGCTGAGGCTTCTCCCCTAGCGCATTGAGGCAGATCGAAGAGGCCGGCCACTCATGGCGATGACTGTATGTTCAGCAACATTTCACCCAGCTCGCGAAGACAACGAAAGTAGGGCAGACAATCAGCCTCCAGCTCTGCCGTTAAATCATCCAGATCACGCAGGCAATCCTTCACGATGGTAATCCGTTGGTCGTCGAGACCATCGGAGCTATCAAGGTAGTAGACAACACAACCGCTGATGACCGTATCGAGCGTCATCAATTGCCCTTCGTGCGGGCTCGAAAACCGAGGCCAACCGTTGGAGCAGTGCTGTTCCCACGCTGTTTCAATCGCGCGTCGTGTCACGAAATGCTCTTTCGTCCAGCCAACCCACTTCACTCTAACGTACAAATTGGTTGTGAGGCAAGAACCAGAGACAGTAATCAAGACCAAATGGGATTTGAGTGAGGAAGCAACTTATGGATATAGTCCACGCTGGAGATGAGCTTGAGCGACCTGATCAATCCCACTCATGAGCGCCGCCATGCGCATTGAAACCTGGCGTTCCGCTGAGAAATGAAGGGTGCGATGAAAAGCGGAGGTGATGATAGCTTGCAGCCTGTTTTGAATATCCGCCGCGCTCCAGAAGAAACGCTGAAGATCCTGAACCCATTCGAAGTATGAGACAATGACCCCGCCGGAATTTGCGAGAATATCCGGAATCACAAATATCCCTTTATCCGCCAGAATGCGATCAGCCTCGAGTGTCGTCGGCCCGTTGGCTCCTTCGGATAAGATTCGGCACTTCAGGGAATTCGCGTTGCGATCCGTGATCTGTTCGGATAGTGCAGCGGGAACGAGCACGGTGCACTCCAATTGGAGTAGTTCCTCGTTCGTGATCGTGTCTCCCTGTTTGGTGTTACGGAGTGGCTGATTGGGATCACGACGGAGAAGACGCACAATGTCCAGCCCCTTCTCGTTGTAGATGCCTCCATTGACGTCACTGACGGCGACCACGCGTGCACCTTGTTCCTGCATGATGCGAGCGGTGTGAGAGCCGACATTTCCAAACCCTTGAATGGCGACGGTCGCGTTCTCCAACGACAGCTTCAGATGACGTAGAGCTTCCAGTGTGACATAGACGACACCCCGACCCGTTGCTTCTTCACGACCCAGGCTGCCACCGAGAGACAGCGGTTTCCCGGTTACAACGCCGGGCACGGCATAGCCGACTTGTTGGCTGTAGGTGTCCATCATCCACGCCATGACTTGGGCATCGGTTCCCACGTCAGGGGCAGGCACGTCCTTATCAGGTCCGATCAGGGGGAAAATTTCCGCCACGTAGCGCCTGGTCAACCGTTGTAATTCACCAGAGGACAGACCCTTGGGTGCGACTTGGATTCCGCCTTTCGCTCCACCATACGGCAAGCCTGCTAACGCACATTTCCATGTCATCCACATGGCCAGGGCCGCCACTTCGCCAAGATTCACATCAGGGTGATACCGCACCCCGCCTTTGGAAGGGCCACGTGAGGAATCATGTTGCACCCGATATCCCGTAAAGACTTCGACATGTCCATTGTCCATGAGGACGGGAAGACTGACCGCGAGCGAGCGCTGTGGGAGCTTCAGGCGTTCACGGAGGTTAGAGTCCAGGTGCATAGCCTCCGCGGCCTGATCAAATTGCGAGACTGCTAAACGAAAGGTCGGCGTCAAAAGTTCCTGCATAGAGATCCTTCTCGATCGGCTTGAGCGTATTCCTGTCCTTGCGTGTCTGACCGGCGGAGGGAGCTTGAAGAAAATACCGTCGCGAAGGTTTGAGCAAGTTGCTGCTTAATTGTTTCGACAGAGACAGCCTCTTGAGAAACATCCGCCATGGATGTCACAGAACAACCGGGGAATCCACATGGATGAATATGACGGAACGGAGCCAAGTCAAGATCTACGTTCAGGGACACCCCATGGAGCGTGACTCCTTGTTGGATTCGTACGCCAACGAAACCGATCTTCTTCGGGGACGGCTGCATGACCCACACACCAGGCTTGCCAACGGTACGAACGCCTGTAATATTCCAGCACTCAAGCACGCGAATGAGGATCTCCTCAAGTAACCACACGAACTGCCTGGCACCTGTGGCATACCGATTAAGTTTCAGGATTGGGTAAAGCACGACCTGTCCCGGGCCATGAAAGGTTACAGACCCACCACGGTTCACATGGAGGACTTCCGCTCCGTTCTCACACAAAGCTGCTTTATTCCCACCCCAGTCTGATAGGCGTGTCCTGCGTCCTAGCGTATAGACAGGCGGATGCTCAAGAATCAACAGAGTGTCCGGCCGGCGATCGAAGAATCGTTCGTTGTGTAGGTGCGACTGCAGGTCCCACGCTGTGGGGTAGGGCACAGGGTCGGAAAATATATAAACGAAAACATCGTGATAGCGATGAGAGCTAAAGGATGGGAGTGTAGTGCTATTAGGACTGAAGAGGTCGCACATAGTGACAGGTTGTTCCATGAAAGATGCGAACCGCTGGGAAACGCCCACCGTAATTGATCGCGGATGCGAAAAGGAACCATGGGCTCCGCACGGGGATGTTATTGTTACACAACTCACTCGAAAGAGGAAGGTCGAGGTCCGAGGGCGAGGAAGCCTCCCTCGGACTTTGGATAGAGGGTAGGCTCTTATTTGATAGCGGCGAAAAGTTCCTTGATTGCAGGGGTCTTGAGTTTTTTGAGCGCCTTCGCTTCAATCTGACGGATACGCTCGCGTGTGACGGACAGGCTTTGGCCAACTTGCTCAAGTGTGTTAGCTTCATCGTAGCCGATTCCAAATCGGAGCCTGATAACCAGTTGCTCTCGCGGTGTCAGAGTGCCCAGGATTCGGTCCAGCTGCTGAGTCAGTTCACCTCGGTGTACATGGGCGTCGGGTGATACCGCCTGTTGGTCCGGGATCATATCTCCGAACTGGGTATCTCCATCACCGATCGGGGTCTCTAATGCGACCGGTTCTTGGAACGCTTGTACGGTTTCGCGGAGCCGTTCCGGCCTCATGCGCAACACATGAGCGACTTCGTCTAGCCGGGCCGGTCGTCCAAACTGTTGTCCCAGTTTCCGCATCACACGGAGGATTCGATGCGAGGCCTCGGTTTGATGGACCGGAATGCGAATCGTTCTTGCTTGATCTGCAAGCGCCCGCGTGATGCCTTGTCGTATCCACCACGTTGCATAGGTGCTGAATTTGAATCCTTTCCGATACTGATATCGCTCGGCAGCTTTCATGAGTCCGATATTGCCTTCCTGCACGAGATCCAACAGGGTCAATCCTCTTCCTGTGTAGTGTTTCGCGACATCTACCACCAAGCGCAGGTTGCATCGTACGAGTTCGTCTTTGCCTTGTTCCAGCACGATTCTGGCAGACCGAATTTCATGCAGTACCGCCTTCAGTTGCTTAGCTGTGCTGGTTCGAAGTTTCGCGTCCGGTTCTGATGATCCCACAACCTCCACCAGTAAGTTCTCCGCATTGTCTAAGGCAATAGCTGAAAGTCCGCTCAAACGCCTGACCATTTGAAGAGCCTTCACGGTTTCTGCAAGCGCTGACGTCTGTTTGGACTGCAGAATAGCCCGGACGGCTTGACGCAATGCAGCGCGGATACGGCGTGTCCCGTGGTCGACACGCTTGGCGATGGCCGTTTCTTCTTCTCGAGTCAAGAGCCCTCGCTCACCAAACGAACGAAAATACAGAGACTCCAGAAGGAACGGGCTTGTTCCTTGGCCGGCCCGCATGACAACCGGGTTCTTCTCGTCCGCAATCGACTCTTCCGCCTCCGCACGCCCGATAATGCCGAGCATACCGCTTGCCTTGGCGTCATCGGCATCGACATCGGGGACATACGTTTTCTCTATGTCTATTTCTTCTTCAGCGACCCGAAGTTCTTCTTTCATCGTGTCACCCTTTGTATTTTGGTTAAACATCTCTTTCTACTTAATTAAGAGCCTATTTCGACTGAGAGGATTCGACTCAGTACAACCATTATGTGATGATTTTACGAAGCAAAACGGATGCTGGACTGAAGATGAGAAACGATGCGAGGAATCGTCTCGAAAAATCAGGAAGATTAGACGAGGCTAATGAGGAACTCTAGGGAAAACTGTCGCACTTATGCGGCACCTATGTGGGATTGGCGCCAGCTATTCTTGGAAATGTCGCACTATTTCGAAAGCAACCCCTTCATGAAAGGTGCGAGTGTATCGACCGGGATGGGGAAGATCGTGGTCGAATTCTTGTCTCCTGCAATCTCGACAAGTGTTTGAAGATATCGCAATTGAAGGGCTGCAGGATTTTGACTGATGACGTTTGCGGCTTCAGCAAGTTTCTGCGCTGCCTGAAATTCACCCTCGGCATGAATGATTTTTGCCCGCCGTTCTCGCTCAGCCTCAGCTTGCCGAGCGATCGCTCGTTGCATGTCTTGAGGGATATCCACATTTTTTACCTCGACGGCAGCGACCTTGACCCCCCAGGGCTCGGTCTGCTGGTCGATGATTCGCTGCAGCTCCGCGTTGATATCATCGCGTTTCGCCAACAAGTCGTCGAGTTGGCTTTGGCCCAGGACACTGCGAAGAGTTGTCTGAGCGACCTGTGAGGTGGAATACAGATAATCTTGTACGGCAAGCACGGCTCGCTGGGGATCAACCACTCTGAGGAAGATGACAGCGTTCACCTTGACAGAAATGTTGTCCCGTGTGATGACATCTTGCGATGGGACTTCCATCGTAACGATTTGGAGATTCACGCGGACCATCTGCTGAAGGACAGGGATCACCAATCTAATTCCAGGTCCTTTCACCGTGTGAAACTTACCGAGGACGAATACCACGAGACGTTCGTATTCCATCACGCGTTTGAAGCTAGCATATAGCAGCAGACCCAATAGGATGACTGGCATCAGGAGTGACATGATGGCTCCTTCTCTTCGGTCAATTTGATTTGTGAGCGGGGGCCACATTCAGCGTCAGCCCCTCGATTGACATCACCTCTGCGGCCTCGCCTTGACGAATGGGAGTGTGGCTGACCGCCTCCCAGATCTCCCCCTGTATGGTAATCTGACCGCGTGGGTTGAGATCTGTCTTCGCGATCCCGATCGATCCGATCATTCCCTCGGCTCCGGTGATTGGTTTCCCGCGAGCCCCCGTGACGGCCAACCAGGCTGCGACCCCGGCCAGGGCTCCGACCGCCATGACGGTGGGCAACAAGAACGAAAGAGACACTTGCAGAAACGGTGCGTCGCTCTTGATAAGGAACAGACCGCCTAGCGTCATGGCGGTTAAGCCTCCCAATGCGAGTAAGCCATAGCTCGTGACGGAGATTTCGAGCAGAAGGAACACGACGCCGAGTATCACAAGGAGTGCACCGGCATAGTTCACGGGGAGAGATTGAAGGGAATAGAACGCCAGGATCAAGCTGATTGCTCCGATGATGCCGGGTAGGATCGCTCCGGGGCTGTAGAGCTCGGCCATGATCCCGATCGTCCCAATGGACATCAGCAGATAGGCGATGTTTGGATCACTCAGAGTTTTGAGCAACTCTAGACGCGTACCCATCGGAAACTCTCTGAGCGTAGGGGGTTCGCTTGATAACGTGACTGGTCCATGAGGGAGAACAATCCTTCTCCCCTGCAAATGTTTCAGCAGGATGAGAATGTCTTCGGCGACCAGATCGATGATATTGAGTTTCAAGGCTTCCTGCTCTGTCACAGACACGCTCTTGCGGACCGCATCTTCGGCCCATGCCACATTTCGGCCACGCTGTTCCGCGATGCTCTTGATGTAAGCAACCGAGTCGTTTTCTACCTTCTCTTTCATCGTGTTGTCCATCTCGCCGCCGCCCATCGCCACTGGATGCGCTGCTCCAATGTTGGTGCCCGGTGCCATGGCGGCGATATGAGCCGCCATGGTGATAAAAACGCCTGCTGAAGCAGCTCGCCCTCCCGAGGGCGAGACGAACACGATCACCGGAAGAGGTGAACCTGTAATATCCTTGATCATCAGCCGCATGGAAGTATCCAATCCTCCGGGAGTGTCGAGCTTCAAGATCAAAGCTTCGGCCCCGGAAGAGTGCGCGAAATCGAGTGCATCATGCAGGTATTCCGCCGCGACGGGGTTAATGACCCCTTCGTAGCTCGCGATGACAATCTCTTTTGCGTCAGCAGTGCAGCTAAGGAACGTTGGGCAAGCCGCCAAGGCCAGTCCTACGACCGCCTTAGAGAGGACAGGGACTAACGAGGTTCTCGTTTCTTGAGCATCATCAGTCATTGTGAAAAATATCAATGGTGAAAGGATCTTACGGCCCACGTGCTGCCCTGTCAAGGAATGGCGCTTGGTTGCAAACCAAGGAACGAACCTCCTAGAATGCCGGCCATGTCCAGATTATCCAGCGGCGAGCGGATTCATCTCGTTGATCACAAGCGGCGACAATATGCCCTTACGCTCAAAGCGGGAGAAACCTATCAGTTCAGTGGCCAAAAGATTGCACACGATCTCATTATCGGGCGTCCTGATGGAACCATCGTAATGCTTTCCGGCGGAAAGAAGATGGTGGCGCTTCGGCCGACATTTGGAGACTACGTGCTCAAAATGCCTCGTGGGGCGCAGGTTCTCTATCCCAAAGATCTCGCGATCATACCGATGTGGGCCGATGTTTATCCAGGAGCGCGGGTGTTCGAGGCAGGTACTGGCTCAGGTGCGTTGACCATGGCGCTTTTGCGCGCAGTGGGTCCAGCCGGCTTGGTGGTGACCTATGAAATCAGGGATGACTTTGCGCTCACGGCAACAGCAAATATCTCACGGTACATCAATCCAGCTAACTTGATGTCGTTCAGAAAAAACGCCTATGAGGGCATTGATCTTCTCGACGACAGGGTCCCCTTTGACCGTGTGGTACTTGATCTCCCCGAGCCCTGGCAGGTTGTTCCGCATGCGGCTGTGGCGCTTCGTTCCGGCGGTATCTACTTGAGTTTTGTGCCCACGGTACCTCAAGTCATGCGCACAGTGGAGGCGCTCGAGCGAGCGACGGTGTTTGGAATGATCGAGACTTTTGAGACCTTATTGCGAACGTGGTCGGTGCAGGGCCGTAGCGTGCGACCTGATCATCGTATGGTGGCGCATTCTGGTTTCATCACGGTCGCTCGCAAGGTGGAACCAGGGGTTCTTGGACCAATGCCTGAGTCCGGGGACCTTGCCGATGGAGACCAGGCCAGGACTGGTGAAACAGGAGAGAGACGACACTCATGAAACGACTAGAGGGCAAGGTCTCAGTGGTGACCGGAGGAAATGCGGGGATCGGTGAGGCGATCGCAAAGCGTTTTGCCGAGGAAGGCGCATCGGTTGTGATTACCGGTCGCCGGCAGCAGGAATTGGATCACGTTGTAAATATTATCCGATTCCACAAAGGAACCGTTCTAGGTGTTGCCGGCTCCGTGACGGATGAAACTCATGTGCAGGGTATTGTCCGTCGCACGCTCGATAGTTTTGGGCGAATCGACGTGCTTGTCAATAATGCCGGGATTGGAGCTTTTGGAAAGCGGCTCCACGAAACCGATGATACTACCTGGGCGAACGTCGTCGACGTCAACATTACCGGGGTATTCCGCATGACGCGAGCAGTGATTCCCCAGATGCTGAAGCAGGGGCGAGGGGCAATTATCAATGTTTCCTCGATCGCAAGTTTAGTGGGCCTGTCCGGTTTGGCTGCCTATACGGCATCCAAGGGGGCCTTGGATGCCTTCACCCGTGCGGTGGCAGTCGAATATGCACAGGAAGGGATTCGGTGTAATGTGGTGAATCCTGGCCTCATCGATACGCCAATGGCTGCTTCCTTGATGGCAAATCCAGACATGCTCCAGTCCATTCTCTCTCAATATGCGATCCGCCGGCCGGGAAAGCCGGAGGAGGTGGCGAACCTGATTCTTTATCTTGCTTCGGATGAATCAACCTGGGTTACTGGGACGACGTTTCCCATTGATGGGGGGATGACCGTCTACAAAGGCTAACCGTTGATCCGATCCATCGGGCTGCCTGCATAAAACGATGCACATCGACACACAGACGAAATTTTGCGGGGTGATTGGAAATCCAATCGGACACTCTCTTTCGCCCGCCATTCACAATGCAGCGTTTCGCAAACTGGGGCTCAATTTTGTCTATCTGGCTTGGCAGGTGGACGCAATCGGTGATGCGCTGAAGGGACTCCGTGCGCTCGGGAACTTTTGTGGAGCGAGCGTGACGATTCCTCATAAGGTGGCCGCGATGCCGTTTCTTGATCATGTGGAAGAAACAGCCCAACGAATCGGTGCGATCAACACCATTGTCTCTGATAAAGGCAAGCTTACGGGATACAACACGGACGCCACCGGTGCCCTGCGCGCCTTACGAGAGGGGGAGGTGGAACTCAGAGGCCAGAGCGTTATCCTAATAGGATCTGGGGGGGCGGCGCGCGCAATCGCATGTGCACTAGTGGCAGAATCGTCTATAACGAAGCTGACAGTCTTAGGAATCGACGATCGTGAGCGGGCGTCATTGGCGAAGGATCTTCGTACCCAGACAACGTCGACGGTCGAGGATTTTTATCTTGACGAATCTTCGCTTCGCAGGATCCTGCCTGACGCGCGCGTGTTGATCCATTCCACGCCTGTCGGGATGTCTCCGAAAGCCGATGCCAGCTGCGTTCCTGCTGCGCTCCTACACCCCGCTCTCACCGTTATGGATATTGTCTATAACCCGCTCGAAACCAAATTGCTGAAGGACGCCAAGCACGCGGGGTGTAAAACGATTGCCGGGTTGGAGATGTTTCTTCATCAAGCAGTCGCTCAGTTCGAACTCTGGACCGGCCAGAGGGCTCCGGTTGACGTCATGCGCACGGTACTGGAATCTCATTTCCCATGAATGTGGTGCTTATTGGGTATCGAGGGACGGGAAAGAGTAGTGTAGGGAAGATCCTGGCGACTCGTCTCGGTCACGTGCTTCTATCCACTGATGAAGAGGTGGTAAGGATCGCGGAACAGACTATTCCAGAAATTGTTGAACAACATGGATGGGAGCGATTCCGTGATCTCGAATCACAGGTCTGTCAGAAGTTGGATGGGAGGGAAGGACTTGTCGTCGATACCGGTGGGGGAATCATCTTACGACCTCAAAATGTTGTGGTATTGAAGAAACTAGGGCCGATATTTTGGCTGACCGCCTCGGTCGAGGCGATTGCCAAGCGTATTGGGGGTGACACACAGCGGCCTTCCCTGACTGGCGGCAAGTCGTTCGTCGATGAGATTCAAGAGGTTCTGCGTGAGCGCATACCCACGTATCAGTCTGCCGCTGACCATGTCATTGAAACAGAAGAGAAATCTCTCAAGCAAGTTGCCGAAGAAATTCTGGCCCGACTGTAGACTCCCGAGACGAGCTTCTCTAACTTGACAACGCTTCCTGTAACATGATTCATGTACTTCACTGCGCCCGTAGCTCAGTTGGATAGAGCGCCGGGCTTCGAACCCGTAGGTCGCAGGTTCAATTCCTGCCGGGCGCACCACACGGCCGAGAGAGAACTTCTCATAAGGCTTACAGCAACTTAGCTCAGGTCGGCGTGGTTAAGCTCTCGCTAAAGCGGGGCATCCTGGTCATGAAAAACGATCGAGCTACGAGTCAAACCGGAAAAAGGTCATCCGTGTCGTGGTTTTGCCGATACAAAACGCATGTAACGTTCGGAGGTGTATACTATAAACAGCGGATGCGATCTATTTGAACCAGGCAATGTCCACGTTGTGGGCGACCACTTCAGGAAGTCGATCCAGTGAGCCGTTGGGCCTGTGAATGCGGATGGCGCAGTTAAACAATCGAGCAAGAGGAGGGTGGTCCCATGATCCCCGTTTTGCACGACGTACGAGCCGCATTTTTCCTTGCAATCGCGCTAGCCATGTTAGTGTTGATCTGTGCACTAGCCGGTCTCGGGACCGTGCTGCGACCAGTTCGTTGGGCTGAGAGGCAAGGACATCGATAAGCGAAAGAAAGCGCGGCAGTCACTTTCTCCTCGTGGTGTATTCGTATGGCCTCCTGGTGCTTCACGCATACTCCGCACTGTTCCAGATGATCGTGTTACAAATCCGAATTTGATTCCCTCGTAGTCTCTCTCCGTCATCCTGCAAACTCTTCGAAAGTATTAGGACTCCTTCCCTTACTGCGTTAACATCCTGCTGTAAAAGTTATTTTCAGTGTAAGTGATATATTTGTTCGGAATTGGAATGGTTGGAGCCAGTAAAGCTCTCACAAAGCGATCTCTTCAGGATCAGTAAATAGTCAGACAGGATGCTACGATGGAGGGAAAGGTCATGAACCGAACAACGGCGAAATCCGTAGTAGTGATCGCAGTAGCAGCACTTATCTTGTCGACCCAAGGGTGTGGTAAGAAATGGGTTCAGTCCGACAATGAAAGTGGATCGAGGAGTGCGAGCTCGAAAAAGCTCCCAGATATTTCAGGCGGCAGTTCAAGCGGAGAACTGAGTGGGTTTTCACGGAG